>JBBSPY010000007.1:0-32836 GCA_038258415.1 Burkholderiales bacterium | reverse complement strand
GGCCTTCTTCCCGCACGCGGCATGGCTGGATCAGGCTTGCGCCCATTGTCCAAAATTCCCCACTGCTGCCTCCCGTAGGAGTCTGGGCCGTGTCTCAGTCCCAGTGTGGCTGGTCGTCCTCTCAGACCAGCTACAGATCGTTGCCTTGGTAGGCTTTTACCCCACCAACAAGCTAATCTGACATCGGCCGCTCCAATAACGCGAGGTCTTGCGATCCCCCGCTTTCACCCGTAGGTCGTATGCGGTATTAGTCCGGCTTTCGCCGGGTTATCCCCCATTACTGGGCACGTTCCGATGTATTACTCACCCGTTCGCCACTCGCCACCAGGATTGCTCCCGTGCTGCCGTTCGACTTGCATGTGTAAGGCATGCCGCCAGCGTTCAATCTGAGCCAGGATCAAACTCTTCAGTTCGATCTTGAATGTTTTGCTCAATGAATTGAAGTGAACTTCACTTCATGAGCGTTTAAGGTCCTCGCCTCGTGTTCCCACGCGGCTGCGACCTCGGATCTTGCGATCCGAAGACACGTCGACCTCGAACGCCCACACTTATCGGCTGTCAGTTTTTAAAGAGCGCGAGCCTTGAAGGCCTCACCGCACGTCTCGCTTGGAGACCGCGCCACCCAGATGGCCTCCCGTTGGTCGGGTTGGCGCTCTGAGCGAAGACCGCGATTCTCGCACGTTTTTTGAGGACGTGTCAACGGAGTGACCCGCCTGCCTCGCAACGACCGCCTGGTCCCACGCTTGCTCTGGCTCTTCAACATCGAGCAGATCGAGCACAGGCATCGCGGGAGCCCGGGTATCGACGCGCAGCACGTGTTGCTTCACGAGCGCGATCTGGCTGGGATGCATCGAGAAGGAGCGCAGCCCCATGGCCAGGAGCAGCTCGGTGAAAGTCGGATCCCCGGCCATCTCGCCGCAGACGCTCACGTGCTTGCCCCGCGCGTTGGCGGCGGCAATGGCGTCGACAAGAAGCCTCAGCACTGCCGGATGCCACGGGTTGTAGAGGTGCGCAACGGTCTCATCGGCCCGGTCGATCGCAAGCGTGTACTGGATGAGGTCGTTGGTGCCGATCGAGACGAAGTCGAAATGGCGCAGGAACGCCGGCAGCACCAGCGCGGTCGCCGGTACCTCGACCATCGCGCCAACCGCGACAGGACCATAGACGCGGCCCGCATCGTCGAGTTGCCGGCGGGCGCGGTCCAGCGCGTCGAGCGTTTGACGCACCTCGCTCATCTGCGCGACCATCGGGATCAGCAGCCGGACAGGCCCGCACGATGCAGCCCGCAGGATGGCGCGCAGCTGGGCGCGAAACATGGTCGGCTCCGACAGGCTCCAGCGGATCGCGCGCAGGCCAAGCGCGGGATTGAGGTCGTGGTCGTGCCGCAGCTCGTTGGTCGACATGCGCTCCAGCGCCTTGTCGGCGCCGATGTCGACGGTGCGGATGGTGACCGGGCGGCCTCGCATCGCCACGACGGCGGTGCGATAGGCCTCGAACTGCTCGTCTTCGCCAGGCAGGTCGCCGCCGCGGTTCATGAACAGGAACTCGCTGCGGAACAGACCGACGCCGACGGCACCCGCTGCGAGCGCAGCGCTCGCATCCTCCGGGCGCTCGATGTTGGCGAGCAGCTCTACGGCCTGACCGTCGCGCGTCACGGCGGGTCGGTCGCGCAGTTGCGCCAGCTGCACCGTCTCGGCATCGGCGCTCGCCTTGCGCCTTCGGTACTGCGCGATCACCGAGGGCGGCGGGTCGACGATGACCGTGCCAGCGTCACCGTCGATCACGACCCAGTCGTCCTGGCGGATCAGCCGGCTCGCCTCGCGGGCACCGACGACGGCGGGAATATCGAGGCTGCGCGCGACGATCGCGGTGTGCGAGGTGCGCCCGCCGACGTCGGTGACGAAGCCGAGGAAGACGCCTCCCTTCCACTGCAGCATGTCGGCGGGCGAAATGTCGTTGGCGACAAGCACGAGCGGGTCGACGCCATTGGTCGAGACGCCGCGGGCCGCCCGCGGCACCGCGGCCAAGCCGCCCTCACCGCGGCCGAGCACCGCGAGGACCCGCTCGACGACCTGTTCGAGATCGGCCTTGCGCTCGCGGAGGTATTCATCCTCCATCTCGTCGAACTGGCGGGCGAGCACCTCGAGCTGCGCCGAAAGCGCCCACTCGGCGTTGTAACGCCGCTCACGCATCCACAGCTTGGTGGCGCCGGTGAGCGCGTCGTCGTGCAACAGCATGAGGTGCACGTCGAGCAGCGCAGACAATTCTCCCGGCGTGTCGCCGGGCAGGTCGTGCTTGAGACCGGCAAGCTCGACTGCGACGATGTCGCGCGCGGTGCGCAGGCGCTCGATTTCGGCGTCGACACGATCCGGATCGACGTAGTAGTGCGCGACGTCCACCCGGCTGGAGGCGACCAGCACCGCTCGCCCGATCGCGATGCCGCGCGAGACCGGAATGCCGAACAGCTGAAAGCTCATTCGCCCAGGCGTCGCAACGTCCGTGCCGGGGCGCTCATTGGCCCTCGCCGAACTTGTCGTCGACCAGGGCGACGAGCGCGGCCATCGCCGCCTCCTCGTCTTCGCCCGCCGTCTCGATCTCGACTTCGCTGCCGATGCCCGCGGCGAGCATCATGACGCCCATGATGCTCTTGGCGTTGACGCGACGTCCCGCCCGGCTCATGTGGATGTCGCAGGCGAACGTCCCGGCGAGCTTGGTCAGCTTCGCCGAAGCCCGCGCGTGCAGGCCGAGCTTGTTACTGATCCTGATGTTCCGGGTCGCCACCACGCGCCTTTCGGGTCTGGTTCTGCGGCTTCGACGACGCCACCTGCATCACACCCTGGGTCGCTCCGGAGACGGCGCGGTCGAGCGCCATCTCGAGCGTGTCGTCGGCATAGCACAGCGACCGCCAGAGCATCGGCACATTGACGCCGGCGACGATCCTCACGCGCCGGCCTCCGTCGGTCAGGCGCAGCGCGGCGTTGCACGGCGTCGCCCCGAAGACGTCGGTCAGGATCAGCGTTTCCGAGGCGCCGGACCGGTCGAGCAGGGCACGCGCCTGGGTCTCGATCTCGTCGAGCGGCGTGTCGGGCAGGACGTCGAGCGCCTGCAGGCGCCGCGCGCAGTCCGGGTAGGCATGCTGTGCGACCGCCTGGAGCGATGACGCGAGCGGCGCGTGGGCAATGATCAGCAGGCCGGTCATGCGCACCATTATCGAGACGTTGAAGGCACGACCCGGATGGCGCCGAGGAAGGTCTCGAGTGCCGCGTCGGGTATCGCACGATCGCTGAGCACCGCCGCCTGATAGACGCGCAGGCCGTGAACGAACCAGACCGCGTGCTCGACGGCCGTGCGGCCGTCGGGGAACCGGCCCTCGAGTCGAAGCTGCGCCGCGGCCTCGTTAGGCGTCGCCCCGGGAATCACTCGTGGAGCCGGTCGGCCGGGGGTGGCGCCGATGTTGCCGCTCGCCGCCGCGCGCAGCGCTTCGAGCGTTGCGGTGACCTGCTCCGGGCGGCCGACGGCGGCCCATGCGAGCGAGTAGGTCTGGCCACCGGCGGCGCACGACTGCATGACCAACGCAACCCTGTCGCCGGCCAGCAGGACGGCACGCGCGTTCCGCTCGGGGCGACACGGAAACAGCATGCGCAGGTCGCCATCGTCGGGCCGGCTCTCGCGCCAGTCGTGGACCGGTGAGCAGGCGACGAGCGCCGCGACGAGCGCGCAGGCGGCGGCGGTCCTGCGCTGGCAGCGCGTCGTGGCGTCGGGGAAGGCGAGCAGCACGGGGTCGATTATGAGAAGCACCGCCACGGCGCACCGGCGCCGAGAATCCCGGCATGCCCCAGGAAACCACTGCGTCGTCGGTCGACCCCGCTCCACCCGCCGCGCTCGCCGGCATCCGCGTGCTGGATCTGTCCCGCGTGCTCGCCGGGCCCTGGTGCACGCAGGTCCTGGCCGATCTCGGCGCCGAGGTGATCAAGGTCGAGCGCCCACCGGGCAACGACCACCCGGGCGGCGACGACACGCGCGGCTGGGGGCCGCCTTTCCTGCGCGACCGGTCGGGTGACGACACCCAAGAGGCCGCCTATTACCTCGGCACGAATCGCAACAAGCGCTCGATCACGATCGACATCGCCTCGCCGGAAGGCGCCGCGCTGATCCGGGAGATGGTGGCTCGCTGCGACGTCTTCGTCGAGAACTACAAGGTCGGGGACATGGCGCGATACGGGCTCGACGCGCCACGCCTGCTGGACGAGAACCCGAGCCTCGTCTACTGCTCGATCACCGGCTACGGCCAGACCGGCCCCTATCGAGATCGAGCCGGCTACGACTACGCGATCCAGGGCATCGGCGGGCTGATGAGCGTGACCGGTCCATCGCGTACCGAGATCGCCGATGACGCGCCTGGCGGCGGCCCGCAGAAGGTCGGCGTCGCCGTCGCCGACCTGTTCACCGGCATGTACGCGACAACCGCCATCCTCGCTGCGCTGCGGCACCGCGACCGAACCGGCGCTGGGCAGGCGATCGACATGGCCTTGCTCGACACGCAGGTGGCGATGCTCGCCAACCTCGGCGCCAACTATCTCGTGACCGGCGTCGCGCCGCAACGTGCGGGCAACGCCCATCAGAACATCGTGCCGTACCAGGTGTTCGAGGTTGCCGACGGGCACCTCATCCTCGCCGTCGGCAACGACGCGCAGTTCATGCGCTTCTGCGGCGTCGCCGGCTGCCCGGAACTGGCAACCGATCCGCGCTATGCCCGCAACGCAGGCCGGGTCCGCGGCCGCGCCGAACTGGTGCCCGCGCTCGCCGCGATCCTGCGCACCAGAACCCGCGCACAGTGGCTCGCGGCGCTGGAACCGGCCAAGGTGCCGTGCGGACCGATCAACGACCTCGCCGACGTGTTCGCCGATCCGCAGGTGGCCGCTCGCGACATGACGGTCACGATGGCACACCCGCTCGCCGGCGATGTGCGCCTTGTCGCGAGTCCGATGAAGCTCTCGGCGACGCCGGTGCGCTACCGCAGCGCGCCACCGCTGCTCGGTGCCGACACCGACGCCGTGCTCGCCGAATTCGGCTTCGATCCGCCCACCGTCGCGGCCTGGCGGCGGGCCGGCGTGATCGGCCCTGCGACGTCTTGATCCGGCACACGAGCGGCAACGCAGGGGTGAGGCGAACAGTGAACAAGTTGTCACATTCCGCCACTTCTTGTGACCGCTCGTCGGCCGGATGGGCGGGTGTCGAATCCGCCACGCCGGGCGCGCACGACACTCCGCACCCGACCGCTGAAGACCCGAAGGACCGCGTGTGCCCATGGCCGACGTCACCCCCGCCCCCGCTGCATCGCCGGCCCGCCCGGCACCGTCGGCGGCGTCGCCTGCCGCAGGCGACGAGGAGCGCTGGCACGAACTCGTGTCGCAAGTGGGCGCGGAGATCGCCGCGCCATTGACGGCAGCGCTCGAGCGGATCCACGTCCTCACCGCGACGGGGAAGATCGACCGCACCAGCCTGCGGGCGCTGCGCGACGAGGTCGAGCAGGCGCGCCAGGTCGGCATGATCGGCCAGCAGCTGACTCGCTTCGCGTCCGGGCGGGTTCGCCAGTCGCACGAGGTCCTCCAACTCGAGGAGGTGCTCAAGGGCGTCCTGGCGCTGCGCAGCCGTGAAACGCAGGCGCGCGGCATCGCCCTCAAGCCGCAGCTGAAATCGGCGCGCGTCATCGTCGACGCGTCGCTCCTCTTCTCCCTCCTGAACGCGACGCTCGACTGGGCGCTGGCGAACGCCAGGGCGCACGTCGACTTCACCATCGACTTCAAGCCGTGGCCGACGTACGCCAGGCTCACCTGCCGCTTCGCCAACCGCCCCGCTGACCAGTCCTACGACGAGACCGTGACCGCCGCGGTGGAGCCCAAGCTCGACTCGCTCACCTGGCGGCTCATCGAGCAGACGGCATGGACGATGGGCCTCGTGGTCGAACGCACCGACCAGGCCGGCCGCACGACGCTGGTGTTCGAGTTCCCGAAGACCGCCGGAGAGGAGATGGAGGGGCTCACCGCGTCGGAGGTCGACGACACGTCGATGCATTCCGGCAACTCCAAGGCGCTGGCCGGCAGCCACGTGCTGGTGGTCGCGTCGCGCCGTGAGGTGCGGGTGCTGATCCGCGATGCGCTGCGCAACATGAGCATGCTGGTCGACTTCGTCGGCAACATCGAGGAGGCGGCGAGCTTCTGCAAGGAAGGCCTGCCGCACGCGATCATCTTCGAATCGATCCAGAGGGGGCAGCGATTCCAGGCCTTTCGCGACGAGATCCTCTCGGAGGTGCCTGCGTTCGTCTTCGTCGAGATCCTCGAGCAGGGGTCGACGTTCGAGATGTCGGGCACCAACGGCGCGACGATGGCGCGGATCGGTCGCGACGTGATCGCCGGCTCGCTGCCCGCCGCTTTGATGTTCGAGCTGTCGCGCACCCTGTGAGGCGACCGGCCGGGCTCCGTCAACGGCCGAAGACGTGGGCCAGGATCGCGCTGCCGGTGCCGACCGGGTCGCGGCGGATCTTCTTCTCTTCTTCGCCGATCATGTAGTAGAGGCCGTCGAGCGCCTTGCCGGTGACGTACTGCTCGAGGTTCGCGGCGTCGCCCTTCACCAGTCCCATGCCGGCAATCTTGCCGGCCACGGCGTTGTAGCGATCTGCCAGGTCGACACGGGCGGTCTCCTGCTTCACGATCGGCAGGAACTTCACGCCGAGCGGCTTGCGGGTCTGCTCGGCGAAGAAACGCGTCACCGAATCGCCGCCGCCGGTGACGATGCGCCTCGCATCGCCCAGGCTGATCGACTTCGCGGCCGAGACGAGGAGCGCTTTCGCTTCGGGCACCGCCGCTTCGGCGGCGCGGTTCATCGCCGTGACGAGCTCGTCGACGCGGCCCTGCTGCCCGGTGAATCGCAGCATCTTCGCAGCTCGATCGAGGAATCCCGGGAGTGGAATGCGGACTTTCGGGTCGTCGAGGAAGCCGCCCGGCCTGCCGAGGATGTCGACTGCGGCGGCGGCGCCGCGTTCGAGCGCGGCCCGGATGCCGCTGGCGGCGTCGGCGTCGCTCGCCGGGGCAGCGTGTGCGGCCGACGAGGCGAACCCCGTCAGCGCGAAAAGGCCCGAGAGCGTCAGGTGTCTGCGTTGCATCGACGTGTTCCTTCGAGCCGGATCCGGGCGCCCGCTCGCGGGCATCGTAAGGCCGCGCGTGCGCCTCACCGGGTGCGAAGGCCGACGATCGCCGCACCGACGATGAGCGCTGCCGCACCGCAGATCCAGATCGTCGGTGCGCGGCCGGTGGTCCACAGGAGGAGCAGCGTCGAGGCGAGCGGCGTGAGATAGGCGAGGATGCCGATTCGCCGCGGGTCGCCGCGCTTCAGGGCGGCATCCCACAGGTAGAACGCCACGCCGAGCGGACCGACGCCCATCGCCACGAGCAGCCAGAGGTCGCGTACGGTCGGCTCGACGCGCGGCTCGAGCGCGGCGTGGCAGCAGAGCGCCAGCAGGCCGGAGATCAATGCGAAGCCACCGACCGCCGCAGTCGAGAACCGTGGCAGGCGTCGCGTTGCCAGCGAGTAGGTCGCCCACACGAATGCCGAAGCGAAGGCCGGCACGTGGCCCCAGGCGAACGTGCCGTCGACCGGTCGGCCGCCCGCGATCGCCATCGCGGCGCCGGCGAAACCGGCCAGCGCCGCACCGACGTGCACCGGCCTCAGCCGCAGCCCCGGCAGCACGAGCGGAGCCAGGACGACGATCAGCAACGGCCAGAGGTAGTTGACGAGGTTGGCCTCGACCGCCGGTGCATGGCGCAAGGCCACGAACAGGAGGAAGTGGTAACCGAAGAGGCCATAGATGCCGACCGCCAGCGTCGGCCACGGCACGCGCCAGCGGCGCGCCAGCGGCCACGCCGGGACGCTTCCGATCACCAGCGCGACACCCGTGACGAAGAACGGCGGCAGGTGCGCGAGCGCGACGCCGAGGCTCGCGAGCGTCGCCCACAGCGTGATCGCGCCGAGCGCGAGGATGGTCGGCGCGGCCGTCGACGGCGGTGTCGACCGAGCGCTCAACGCCAGGAGCGCCAGACCGCCCAGACCAGAACGGCGATCAGCGCCGCCCGCACCGGGTTGGTCCGTCGCCCGAGGAGCGAGCTCCAGTCGAACGGGTCGCCCTCGCCGCGGCGCGCGCGCGCCTCCGCATCGAGGTCGGCGACCCACGCGCGCCGGCGCGGGATGTCGGCGTCCAGTGCATCGAGTCGACGCTTCACGACCTTGGCCGACGGCTTCTTCGCGGCTTCACGCAGCGCTGGCGCGAGCGCCTGGACCGCTGCGTTGGCCTCGGCGAGGTTGGTCACCGCGAGCGTCGCGCCGCATTGCGCGCATGAGGCGGATTCGCCCGGCGGCAGCGCCGCGCCGCAGGCGGGGCACTGCAGCGCGTCAGCTCGGCCGGGCGTCCGATGGACCGGTTGCGGCTCGATCGTCTCGTGCGGATCGAGCGCATGCGCGAGCCGGCCGATGTCGAGCAGGCTCGGCACCGATCGGCACCAGCGACAGGTCTCGTCGCCGGCCTCGACCGCGCCGCCGCAATTGACGCAGTCGATGCGGCCGCGATCGCGCAGCAGCTTCGCACGGTCGACACGCGACATCGCCCGCACCAGGCCCTTCTCGTGCAGGAATTGCGCGAAGGTCTGGTAGGCGCCGTGCCGACGGCGGCACTGCAACTGGGACGACCGACCCCAGCGCGACTGGTTGTGGACGAGGGCGACCGCGCCATCGCAGCGCGGGCAGCGCGGATCGCGACCCAGCATCTCGTGCGGCAGCGCGTGCGAACGCGCCATCTCGCCGATCAGTGACAGCAAGGAGGGGCCATCGAGGCGGGCGGTCTCGGTGTCGTCGGACCAGAGCCAGTCGCAGCGCTCGCACACGTCGAGCTCGACCGCGGCGCCGTAGTGCGCATGCAGCGCGAGCCGGCGCATCGGCTGACTGCAGTTGCCGCAGTTCAGCGGCGGATCGCCTGCGCCGGAGGCGAGCGCCGCGCCGGTCACGTCAGTCGGAGTCGGACGGCATCACGCCGCGCCGACGCCGGCAGCATGCGCCTGCTGGTCGGCGTGATAGCTCGACCGGACAAGCGGTCCCACGGCAGCATGCGTGAAGCCCATCGCCGTCGCCTCGCGCTCGAACATGCGAAACGTGTCGGGGTGGACATAGCGAAGCACCGGCAGGTGGTGCGCCGAGGGGGCGAGGTACTGGCCCATCGTCAGCATGTCGACGCCGTGCTCGCGCAGGTCGCGCATCACCTGCAGGATCTCCTCGTCGGTCTCGCCGAGGCCGAGCATCACGCCGCTCTTGGTCGGCACACCGGGTGCGAAGTCCTTGAAGCGCTTCAACAGGTTCAGCGACCATGCGTAATCCGAACCGGGTCGCGCCTGCTTGTAGAGGCGCGGAGCGGTCTCGAGATTGTGGTTCATCACGTCGGGCGGCGCGGCTTTGAGGATCTCGAGCGCACGGTCCATGCGGCCGCGGAAGTCGGGCGTGAGGATCTCGATGCGGGTCGAAGGCGAGAGTGCCCTCGTTCGCTCGATGCATGCCACGAAATGTCCGGCGCCGCCGTCGCGCAGGTCGTCGCGGTCGACGCTGGTGATCACGACGTACTTCAGCTTCAGCGCTGCGATCGTCTTCGCCAGGTTCTCGGGCTCGTCAGTGTCGAGCGGATCCGGGCGACCGTGGCCGACGTCGCAGAACGGACAGCGCCGCGTGCACTTGTCGCCCATGATCATGAACGTGGCGGTGCCGGCGCCGAAGCACTCGCCGATGTTCGGGCACGACGCTTCCTCGCAGACCGTGTGCAGGTGGTTCTCGCGCAGGATCGACTTGATCTCGTAGAAGCGCGTCGAAGGCGAGCCGGCCTTGACGCGGATCCAGTCGGGCTTCTTCAGCACCGGCCCGTCGGCGACGATCTTGATCGGTATGCGCGACGTCTTCGCCTGCGCCTTCTGCTTGACGGCGGGGTCTGGCGCGGGGAGCGTGGCGTTGGGGGTCATGGGCTGAGTGCGAGCGCGAGCTGCTCGCCGAGCGTCGCCGCGACGGCCGTCGGCTCGACGCGAACGCCGATTGTAGAAAGGTCGCACGTCGCGAGCCCGGGGTGGCCGCAGGCGTCGATTCCGCCGTAGGGGCGCAGGTCCACCGCGACGTTGAGCGACACGCCGTGGTACGCCCGGTGCCGGCTCACCTTGACGCCGATCGCGGCGATCTTGACGAGCCCGGCGAATGGTCCGCCACCGCCCGTCCCGACGGGAGGCGCATGGCCGAACGGGTCGTCGGTCCGGACGTAGATCCCCGGCTCGCCACGCACCCGATGCCCCGTCACGCCATAGGCGGCCAGGGTGCGCAGCAGCGCCGTCTCGAGCCGGAAGACGTACTCCTTGACGTAGATTTCGAGCCGACGCAGGTCGACCAGCGGGTAGGCCACGACCTGCCCCGGCCCGTGATAGGTCACCTGCCCGCCGCGGTCGCTGCGCACGACGGGGATGTTGCCGGGCTCATGAACGTGGGCATCGCGCCCGGCGACGCCGAGCGTGTAGACGGGCGGGTGCTCGCACAGCCAGATCTCGTCGGGCGTGGTGTCGTCGCGCGCGTCGTTGAAGGCACGCATCGCATCGAACGTCAGGTCGTAGGCGACGCGGCCGAGGGACCGGATCAGCATGCCGACCGGGGTCGCCCTAAAGCACGACCTTGACCATCGGATGCGTCGACAGCGTGCGGTAGAGCTCGTCGAGCTGCTCGCGGCTGGTGGCGTTGATCGTGACCGTGACGCCCAGGTACTTGCCGCCGCTCGACGGCCGCAGCTCGACGGTCGTGGCGTCGAACGACGGGTCGAACCGGCGCGCGATCTGCGTGACGGCGTGGACGAAGCCATCGGCGTTCTCGCCCATCACCTTGATGGGAAAGCGCGACGGGTACTCGATCAGCGAGGTCTCGCTGCTGTGCTCGGACACGGTGATGCTCATCCGCTGAACTTGGGGACGGAGGTGGCGAACTCCACCGCGACGGCCGGGCGCCGGGCCCCTCCCAAGCCCGGCCGCGTCCCCCCGGGGGGCAGCGACCGTACCCGGGAGCGTGGGGGCTCCATCAAATGGACTGCGCGACTTTGGCGCGCTGGTACGCCTCGTGCAGCTTCGCGTACACCGGTCCCGGCTTGCCGCGCATGGCGCCGTGGCCGACACCCTCGCCGTCGAGCGACGTGACCGGCAGCACCTCCTTGGTCGCCGAGCTGAGCATCAGCTCGTCGGCGGTCGCCACCTCGGCCTCGGCGATCGGCCGCAGGTTGTAGGCGATGCCGCACTCGTCGCAGAGCTCGCGCATCAATTCGACCCGGATGCCCTCCAGCACGTGCTCGCTCTTCGGCGGGCCGAGCAGCGCGCCCTCGCGGACGACCCACACGTTCGAGCCCGACGCCTCGGTCAGGAAGCCGTCGCGAAACATGACCGTCTCGAGCGCATCCTGATCGGCCGACATCTGCCGCGCCAGCACGTTGCCGAGCAGCGACACGCTCTTGATGTCGCCGCGTTCCCAGCGGAAGTCGCGCGCGGTGATGCAGGCCACGCCGTGGTGGCGCTGCTCGCCGCTCGGCGGCTTCATCGGGCTGCACATCATGAAGACCGTCGGCGCGATGCCCTCCGGCATGACGTGGTCGCGCAACGCCACTCCGCGCGTGACCTGGATGTAGACGACCTGATCGGTGGCGCCCGTCTTCTCCGCCAGCGCGGCGACGAGCTTCCTGCATCGTTCGAGCCACTCCTCGCGGCCGTGCGGGTTGTCGATGCGGATCTTCACGAGCCCACGCTCGAGCCGCGCCAGATGCTCGTCGAAGCGGAACAGGCGCTTGCCGTAGACCGGAACGACGTCGTAGATGCCATCGCCGAAGATGAAGCCGCGATCGAGCACCGAAACCTTCGCCTCCGAAAGCGGCACGTAGGCGCCGTCGAGGTAGCACAGGGTGTCGGGCAACGGCTTCGGTGCGGCGGTCATGGTGGCGGCATCGTAGTGCGGCCCGCGCCGGCAGGCCAGAGACGCTTCACTTGATCCACAGCCTGAGTGCGTCCCAGGCACGTCCGAAGATGCCCGCGGGCTCGACCGCCTGCGACACCACGAGCGGCACCTCGATCACCGGCACTCCGCCCGCCGTCGCGACCTTGACCGTGCCGACGCGCTGGCCCTTGGCGAGCGGCGCCACCAGCGGGTCGGTGCGCTCGACGCGGGTCTGCAGCTTGCCCGCCTCGCCCTTGGGGACGCTGACATAGACGGCGCCGCCGGCGGCCAGCGGCACGTCGCGCGTCGTGCCCTTCCAGACCGGAACGGTCGCGATCGGCTTGCCGTCGTCGAACAGACGCACGGTGTCGAACGCCTGGAACGCCCAGTTCAGCAGCCGCTGGCTCTCGTTGGCGCGCGCCTCCATCGAGGTCGTGTTCATCACCACGCTCAGCACCCGTCGCTTGCCCGGACCGCCGCTCGGCCCGAGGTTGGGGAACTCGCGCTGCGCGGTGGCGAGCAGGCAATAGCCGGCGGCCTCGGTGTAGCCGGTCTTCATGCCGTCGACGGTCGGGTCGCGTCGCAGCAGCAGGTTGCGGTTGGGCTGCGTGATGCGGTTCCACGTGTACTCCTTGATCGAGTAGTACGGAAAGTACTCGGGAAAGTCGCGGATGATGTGCGTGGCGATCACCGAGAGGTCCCGCGCCGTGCTGCGGTGCCCCGCCTCGGTGAGCCCGGTCGTGTTCCTGAACGACGTGTTCTTCAGGCCGAACGACTGCGCCTGCCGGTTCATCATGGCGACGAAAGCGTCGAGGCTGCCGCCGACGCTCTCCGCGAGCGCCACGGCAGCGTCGTTGCCACTCTGCACGATGAGGCCCTTGAGGAGCTCGTCGACGGTCGGCGTCATCGTCGTGTCGATGAACATCAGCGAGCCACCGCCCTTGCGCTCGGCCCAGGCGCGCAGCGAGACCGGCAGCTTCTGGTCGAGCGTCAGCTTGTGGTCGCGCAGGGCCTGGAAGACGATGTAGGCCGTCATCAGCTTGGTGAGCGACGCAGGATCGGTGGGCGCGTCGGCGTTCAGTTCGGCGAGCGTCTGGTTCGTCGTCAGGTCGACCACGATGTAGGTCTTGGCGGCGACGGCGGGTGGCTGGGGCGCCTGAGCGGCGGCGGTGCCGGCGACCACCACGAACGCGAGGACTGCGAGAGAGCGGAACAGGAAGGTACGTGGCATCGGAAGGTTCTGGAAGGCGGAGCCCGCTCAGACCGCATCGACGGCGTGCAGTTCACGCACGTCGTCGAGATCGTGCAGCGATCGCACGAGGGTCGACTTCAGCAGGCCGAGCTGACCGTGAAAGAAGTGGCCGACGCCGGGGAAGACGACGACCGGCAGGTTGTGCGGTCGGGCCCACGCGAGCGTGGCCGCGAGCGGGACGGTGGCGTCGGCGTCACCGTGGACGACGAGCGTGTCGGCGGGAACGGCGGGCCCCGCCTGCTTCTCGGTCGACGGGGCGACGAGCACGATCCGGACCGCGCGATCCGGCTCACCCAGCCTCGCCGCGACCTCGGCCGCGACCCACCCGCCGAATGAAAAGCCCGCGAGCGCGAGCGGCAGGCCGGCGAATCCCGGCATCGCACGCGCCGCGGCGACGACGGCCAGCGCATCGTCGACCTCGCCGCGGCCTTCGCCCCACTCGCCCTCGGAGCCGCCGACACCGCGGAAGTTGAAGCGCACGCTGGCCCAGCCCAGCTGCAGGAAAGCGCGCGACACCGTCTGCACGACCTTGTTGTCGAGCGTGCCGCCGAACTGCGGGTGCGGATGGCAGACGACGACCACGCCAAGCGGTGCGACGTCGGGCCGGTCGATCGCGCAGGCGATCCGCCCGGCGGGGCCGGCGACTGAACTGCGCTCCGTGCGCGGGTTCAATGGCGGGCCGCTCTCAGCGGCCGACGTCGGCCGGCAGCAGCAGCCGCTCGACGACCTCGCCCCGCACGAGATGCGAATCGACGATCTCGTCGATGTCGCTCTCGTCGACGTAGGTGTACCAGGTCCCCTCGGGGTAGACCACCGCGACCGGACCACCGGCACAACGGTCGAGACAGCCCGACTTGTTGACGCGGATCTGGCCTGGCCCGGCGAGCCCGGCCTTCTTGACGCGCTGCTTGCAGCGATCGAAGCCGTCCTTGGCGCCGTGGTGCGCGCAGGAGTTCTCGCCGTTCTCGCGGTCATTGAGGCAGAAGAAGACGTGCCGCTCGTAGTAGCTCATGCGCCGATTCTAGAAGTCGCTCCGCGGGCCTTCCTCATCCGCGCGATTCGCGCACGGCGATCCGCACGAGCAGGTAGGCGAGCGCGGCGTACGGCCACGCCCAGCCTACCCATTGCGCCGCGCCATGGAAGCGAATGAATCGGCCCTGCTCCCAGCCCTGCAGGCTCAGCGCGAAGTACGGATCGGCGGGTGCCTGGGCGACGAGCATGACCATCGCCGTCAGCGCGATCAGGCCGAAGCCGGCGGCGACGCGACCCGGCACGAAGCTGAGCAGCATCGCGGCGATCGTGGCGACGGCGACCCCCTGAACGACCAGCGAAGTCGTCCACGCGAAAGCGTGCTGCGGGCCGAAGTTCAGCGCGGTCGAAAGCGTCGTGGTCGCGCAGCCGACGGCGATCGCACCGACGACCAGCACGGCTCGTCGCCAGCCCGCGACCGAGATGGCGAAGGCGATCAGGCACGGCGCCAGCAGCCCGAGGACGACGATCGCAAGCTCGGCCGCCGGTGCCATCGACACCGTCGGCAGCAGCGCCGCCGGCAGCGTCGCGGCGCCCGCTGCGGGTGCGGTCGCTGCGGCGATCACAGCCGTGCCGTCGGCCGCGCGATCGGCGCCGCCGGGCCAGCCCTCCGTCCAGCCTTCGAACGGCGTGTCGGCCAGCCAAGCCGAGAGCCAGCCGGCGGCGCGGCCGAACACGTGGCCGAGCCCGAACGGCACCGCCGTCGGAAACAGCAACCCGATCGGCCACAGCACCAGCAGCGCGGCGCCGCCGGCGCTCCGCGCGACGAACCAGCGTTCCCGGATCCGCTGCCAGCGCTCGATGCCGCCCTGCCACTGCAGCCCGTAGCCAACGCCGGCGCCGACCGCGCTCCCGAGCGCGTTCAACGCCAGGTCGACGTTCGACGCAACGCGATGCGGCAGGTAGGTCTGCAACGTTTCCATCGAGAAGGACACCCCCGCGCCGAGGAGAAGCGCCAGGACCATGGAACGCCCCGCCGACCGGCCGCCGCGCAGCATCGCCACGAACAGCAGGAAGCCGAAGGGCAGGTAGCCGACGAAGTTGGCGACGAAGTCGAAGCTCGTCCACCAACGTGGCCAGCCCAGCACCAGGTAGTCGAGCGGGCCGAAGCCCGGCATGCGCCAGCCGGTGAACGGGTACAGGCTCGCGTAGACGATCAGCGCGGCGTACAGCCACGCCAGCGGGACGGCGGAGCTGCGGTGGCGTTGCAAGTCAGCGCGGCGCCAGGTTCAGAACGGCTTGACGACGACGAGGATGACGATGAGCGCGAAGAGCACCACGGCCGCCTCGTTGAAGACGCGGAACCAGCGCTCGCTGCGCACGTTGGCGAACGCCTCGAACTTGCCGAGCAACCGCCGGCACGCCACGTGGTAGCCGATCGCAACCAGCACGAGCGCGAGCTTCGCGTGCAGCCAGCCGTTGCCCGGGCCCTTGCCGACCCCGAAGCCCAGCCACAGCCACAGGCCGAGCAGGATCGCGAAGCCCATCAGCATGCTCGAGAAGCGGTAGAGCTTCCTCGCCATCAGCAGCAGCCGTTCGCGCTCGGCGTGGCTGTCGGCAGGCACGGAAGCGAGATTGACGAAGATGCGAGGCAGGTAGAAGAGGCCTGCGAACCAGCTCGCGACGAAAACGATGTGGAAGGCCTTGACCCAGAGCACGGCGGATGTCATGGCGTGATTATCTTGTCGCGGCCCCGACCCGCACCGCGCTCCCTAGAATCGCCGCCGTGCCCCATCACCACCAGCCGCCGCCCTACCCCACCAGCCGCCCGCGGCGCCTGCGGCGCGACGACTGGAGTCGCGAGATGGTGCGCGAGTCGCGCCTGCACCCCAGCGACTTCATCTACCCGGTCTTCGTGATCGACGGGGAGAGCCGCAGCGAGCCCGTGTCGTCGATGCCCGGCGTGCAGCGCATGACATGCGACCGGCTCTACGCCGTCGCCGAGGAATGCCTCTCGCTGCGCGTGCCGGTGATGGCGCTCTTTCCGGTGCTCGACCCGTCGCTCAAGCACGCCGACGGCCGCGAGGCCCTCAACCCCGACGGACTCGTGCCGCGCACGGTGCGCGAGCTCAAGCGGCGTTTCCCCGAACTCGGCCTGCTCACCGACGTCGCGCTCGACCCGTTCACCTCGCACGGCCAGGACGGCCTGGTCGACGAGACCGGCTACATCGTCAACGACACGACGGTCGAGATCCTCGCGAAGCAGGCGCTGGTGCAGGCCGAGGCGGGTGTCGACATCGTCGCCCCCAGCGACATGATGGACGGCCGGATCGGGGCGATTCGAGCCGCGCTTGAGTCCGCCGGCCACATCCACACGCGGATCATGGCCTACAGCGCCAAGTACGCGAGCGCCTTCTACGGTCCGTTCCGCGACGCCGTCGGCTCCGCCGCGAACCTCGGCAAGGCCAACAAGACGGTCTACCAGATGGACCCGGGCAATGGCGACGAGGCGCTGCGCGAGGTCGCGCTCGACATCGCCGAGGGCGCCGACATGGTGATGGTCAAGCCCGGCCTGCCCTATCTCGACATCGTCCGCCGGGTCAAGGAGGCGTTTCGCGTGCCGACCTTCGCCTACCAGGTGAGCGGTGAATACGCGATGGTCAAGGCGGCCGCCGAGCGCGGCTGGCTCGATCACGATGCGGTGATGCTCGAGACGCTGCTCGCGTTCAAGCGGGCCGGCGCCGACGGCGTCCTCACCTACTTTGCGCTCGATGCGGCGCGCGCCATCCAGCAGCGCGCCTGACAGGCCGCTGCCGGTCGGGATGCGCGCCTTCCACATCGTCGGCGACCAGTTCGACGAGGCCGACGCCCTGCCCGAGTCGCTTCCCGCAGCCGGCTACCTGTGGGTCGCCTACGCGCGACGCGAGTTCGAGGCGAGCCTCGACGACGTGCAGGCCGCGCTGCAGCGCTGGACCGGCGCTCCGCTGCTCGAGCTGCACGTCGTCGACCTGCTGAACAAGGAGCTGCCGTCGAACTTCGACTACACGTCGAACTACGACGTGCTTGTGTTCCACCGGCTCGCCGCGGGTGCCGGATCGGCGGGACTGTTCACGGCGGACGGCGGCGGCACGATGAAATCGGCCGAGGCGGCGATCGACGCGATCGACACCAGCCCGGTCGGCTTCGCCGTCTTCGACCGCGTGCTGCTCACCGTGCACCCGACCGACTGCGTGGTGCGCGAGTTCTTCGCCAATCGCCTGCGCAGCCAGCAACCGGGCGATGCGCGCGCCGCGGCCCGCATGCCGATCGGCCCGGCCGACCTGATGCTGCGCATGGTCAACCACATGGTCGACACCTACCTCGAGCTGCGCCGGCTGATGTCGCGCCAGCTCGACTTCCTGCAGGCCGAGCTCTTCAACCCGCGCAGCACCTTTTCCAACTGGCAGCTGCTGCTGCGCTCGCGAAATGCCCTGCACCTCCTCGAGGACACCTGCGAGGACCAGCGCGCCGCCGTCGTCGAGTGGATCGACGCGATGGAGGAGTGGGCCCCGGCGGCGGACCAGAAGGAAAGCCGCGAGCGCGAGCAGCTGCGGGTGCGCTCGCGCGACATCCTCGAGCACATCGAGCGCGTGCTGACGCACGTGCGGCGGCTCGAGTCGTCGGCCGAGACCGCGGTGCAGATGCACTTCTCGGAGCAGAGCAACCGCACCAACAACATCATGCGGGCGTTGACGGTGCTGACCGCGGTCTTCCTTCCCCTGAACCTGGTCACCGGCTTCTTCGGCATGAACTTCGAGGGCCTGCCGCTCATCCACAGCCCGACCGGTTTCTGGATCGTCTTCCTGGTCATGCTCGGCGTCGGCAGCGGTATGAGCTACTTCTTCTGGCGCAAGCGCTATCTCCGCAGTTCCTGAACCGATGCCGGTGCGCGGCTCGGGCACCTTCGCCTTCGGCGGCCGCGACCTCGCGCTGCTCACCGGGCTGACCCTGTGCTGGGGCCTCAACTGGCCGATCATGAAAGCCGGCGTGACGGGCTTCCCGCCGCTCGCCTTCCGCACGCTGTCGATGTGGCCCGGCCTTCTCGTCCTCTTTCTGGCGCTGCGCGTGCTGCGCGTGCCGCTGGCGATCGCGCCCGCCGACCGGCGCCGGGTGCTGGTGCTCACGGTCACCAACATGCTCGTCTGGCACGTGGTGGCGATCACGGCGCTGCAGTCGCTCTCGTCGGGCCGGGCGGCACTGCTCGGCTACACGATGCCCATCTTCTCCGCCTTCTGGGGCGCGGGGCTTTTCGGCGAACGGCTGCTGCCGCGCCACTGGTTCGGCGTCGCCGCGGCGGGGCTCGGCGTCGCCCTCCTGCTGTGGCACGAATTCGCGGCGCTCGCCGGCGCGCCCGGCGCCGCCTTCGCCATGCTCGGCGCGGCGTGCGTGTGGGGACTCGGCACGCAGCAGATGCGGCGAACGACGATCGCCGCGCCGACGCTGGCCATCGTCTTCTGGATGACGGCCGCGACGATGCTGTGCATGACGCTGGCGACGGTGCTCTTCGAACGCCACCGCTGGGTCGCGCCCGGCCCGGTGCAGTGGGGCGCGGTCGCCTACAACGCGGTGCTGATCTTCGGCTTCTCGCAGGCCGCGTGGCTGGTGTTGGCGAGGAAGCTGCCGCCGGTGGCGTCGAGCATGTCGGTGATGCTGATCCCGGTGCTCGGCGTGTTCTCGGGCGCCTGGTGGCTGGGCGAAGCGCTGCACTGGCAGGACTACGCGGCCATCGGGCTCGTGCTGCTCGCGATCGGGTCTGTGATGTGGCCGGGGCGGCGCACTCAGCCGGAGTAGGGGTCGGCAAGCCCTAGGCGGCCGAGGATCTCGCTCTCCCGCGCTTCCATCGTCTCGGCCTCGCCGGGGTCGACATGGTCGAAGCCCTGCGCGTGCAACGCACCGTGGACGACGAGGTGGGCGTAGTGGGCGTCGAGGTCGATGCCTTGCGATCGCGCCTCGGCTTCGACGACCGGCGCGCAGAGCACCACGTCGGCGACGACGACGGGCTCGCTCGCGTAGTCGAAGGTGAGCACGTTGGTCGCGTGTTCCTGGCCTCGGAACTCGCGGTTCAGGCGCAGGCCTTCGTCGGCGTCGACGACGCGCACGGTGATCTCGGCCGGCCGCTCGAGCGCGGCGCGCAGCCATCTCGCGACACGGTGCCGCGGCAGCACCGCTCGGTGCGCGGCGTATGCGACCTGCAACGACAGTGCTAGCGATTCCCGCGGCAGCTGCGCCGGCGCGTCACGGTCGTTCGGCTTCGGCACGATCGTAGGCGTCGACGATGCGCGCGACCAGCGGATGGCGCACCACGTCGGCCGAGGTGAAGCGCGTCGTCGCGATGCCGTCGACCCCGAGCAGCACCTGTTCCGCATCGATCAGGCCCGACGGCGTGCCCTTCGGCAGGTCGATCTGGCTGGTGTCGCCGTTGACCACCGCCTTCGAGCCGAAACCGATGCGCGTCAGGAACATCTTCATCTGCTCGACCGTCGTGTTCTGTGCCTCGTCGAGGATCACGAACGCGTGGTTGAGGGTGCGGCCGCGCATGAAGGCCAGCGGCGCGACCTCGAGCGTGCCCTTCTCGAACGCCCTGCCGACCTGGGCGAGGCCCATGAGCTCGTAGAGCGCGTCGTAGAGCGGCCGCAGGTACGGGTCGACCTTCTGCGTCAGGTCGCCGGGCAGGAAACCGAGCCGCTCGCCGGCTTCGACCGCCGGACGGGTGAGGATGATGCGCTGCACGGCGTTGCGCTCGAGCGCGTCGACCGCAGCCGCCACCGCGAGCCATGTCTTGCCGGTGCCGGCGGGGCCGATGCCGAAGGTGATGTCGTGGGACAGCATGGCGCGGAGATAGGCATGCTGGTTCGGCGTTCGCGGCGCGAGGTCGCTGCGGCGGGTGCGCAGGCGCAGGTCGGCAGCCACGTCGTCGTTGGCGCTCGATGCCGTCGCCGCGTGCGCGGGGAGACTCGGAGCGGCTCTGCGCGTCGCGTCGCGGCTCGTCGCCTCGAGGATCGCCAGCTCGAGTTGCTCGGCGCCGATCGGCCGCACCGCCTGACCGTAGAGGTGCTGCAGCAGCAGCACCGCACGCTCGGCGCGCTCCTTCGCTCCTTCGACCCGGAACGACTCGTTGCGCCGCTGCAGCTTGACCTCGAACGCGGCGGCGATCGCCTTGAGGTGCTCGTCGAACGGACCGGCGAGGTTGGCGAGGCGCTCGTTGTCGGGCGGGATGAAGGCGTGGCGGAGGATCACGGCGCGATTGTCGCGGTGCGGCGGCCGCGCCACCGCCGACCGCTCGATAATCCCGCCGCCATGATCGGACGTCTCACCGGAACCCTCGCCGCCAAGCACCCGCCGCAGGTCCTGGTCGACGTGCGCGGCGTCGCCTACGAGGTCGACGTTCCGATGTCGAGCTTCTACAACCTGCCGGCGCTCGGCGAGACCGTCACGCTGCTGACCCATTTCGTGGTCCGCGAGGACGCCCAGATCCTGTTCGGCTTCCTCAGCGCCGAGGAGCGCTCGACGTTCCGCCTGCTGGTGAAGATCTCGGGCGTCGGCCCGCGCACCGCGCTGGCGATCCTCTCGGGCCTCTCGGTCGACGAGCTCGCGCAGGCCGTGGCGATGCAGGAGAGCGGGCGGCTCGTCAAGGTGCCCGGCATCGGCAAGAAGACGGCCGAGCGTCTGCTCCTCGAACTCAAGGGCAAGCTCGGCGATGCGGTGCACACGACCGCCGCGGTGACGACGAGCGCGCAGGTCGACATCCTGCAGGCGCTCGTCGCGCTCGGCTACAGCGAGCGCGACGCGGCGGCGACGCTGAAGACCCTGCCGCCCGACGTGGAAGTCGCCGCCGGCATCAAGGCGGCGCTGCGGGCGCTCGGCAAGTAGCGCGTCGTCAGTGCGGGTGCTGGCCGGCGCCGGCCTTCGGCGTCTGCACCACCACCTTCACGTCGACGCTGCCGGCCTTCTCGAACACCAGCGTCATCGGGAACGAGTCGCCGTCTTTCAGCGGCTGCTTGAGGTCCATCAGCATGAAGTGGTAGCCCATGCCCGGCTTCATCTCGACCGCACCTTTCGGCTCGACGGCGATGCCGTCGACCTCGCGCATCTGCATCACGCCCTGGGCGTTCATGCCCATGTTGTGCAGCTCGACGCGGCCGGCCACCGGCGAGACGGCACGCAACAGCTTGTCGGGCGCGGGGCCCTCGTTGCGAATCCGCACCACGTAGGCGACGCCGTTGCGAGAGCCGGCGAGACTGGGCACCGCATAGGCGTGTTCGATGCCGATCGCGCCGGCGCGCGTTTCGTGCGCCTGCAAGGCGAACGGGGTCGCGACCGCGAGCGTGCAGGCGAGCGTGACGGAGATGCGCCGGAAATAGAAGGTCGTGTCCATGTCGCAAGTGTCGCAAAGAGGGACGTCTGGCCGGGCTGCGAGCAAAACGCCACCCGACGCGCCGCGATAATCGGCCGATGACGATCGAGACCGACGACTTGGCATCGGCCGCGCCGGGCGGGGTCGCGCGGGTCGTCAGCGCCGCAGCTTCGTCGCCCGGCGAGGAGGCCGTCGAGCGGGCGCTCAGGCCGAAGAAGCTGGCCGACTACATCGGCCAGCACAAGGCGCGCGAGCAACTCGAGATCTTCATTGGCGCAGCGAAGAAGCGCGGCGAGGCGCTCGACCACGTGCTGCTGTTCGGCCCGCCCGGCCTCGGCAAGACGACGCTCTCGCACATCGTCGCCCACGAGCTCGGCGTGAACCTGCGCCAGACCTCCGGCCCGGTGCTCGAGAAGCCCAAGGATCTCGCCGCGATCCTCACCAACCTCGAGAAGAACGACGTCCTGTTCATCGACGAGATCCACCGCCTCTCGCCGATCGTCGAGGAGATCCTCTACCCCGCGCTCGAGGACTACCAGATCGACATCATGATCGGCGAGGGTCCGGCGGCGCGCTCGATCAAGCTCGAGCTGCAACCATTCACCCTCGTCGGCGCGACGACACGCGCCGGCATGCTCACCAACCCGCTGCGCGACCGCTTCGGCATCGTCGCCCGCCTCGAGTTCTACGACGCCGACGACCTCGCCACGATCGTCCGCCGCTCGGCGCAGCTGCTCGGCGTGCCGCTCGACGCCGACGGCGGCTTCGAGATCGCACGCCGCTCGCGCGGCACGCCGCGAGTCGCCAACCGGCTGCTCCGGCGGGTGCGCGATTACGCCGAGGTCAAGGGCGCAGGGACGGTCACCAAGTCGATCGCCGACCGCGCGCTGGTGATGCTCGACGTCGACGCTCACGGGCTCGACGTGATGGACCGCAAGCTCCTCGACGCGGTGATCCACCGCTTCGACGGCGGCCCGGTTGGCCTCGACAACGTGGCCGCCGCGATCGGCGAGGAGCGCGACACCATCGAAGACGTGATCGAGCCCTTCCTCATCCAGCAGGGCTTCCTGCAGCGCACGCCGCGCGGTCGCATCGCCACGCTGGCGGCGTATCGGCACATCGGCGTGGCGCCGCCTCGCCGTGGCGGCGACAACGAAGGTCTGTTCGCCGAGTAGCAACGCGCGCGCACACGCGCGACGCGATCGTCGCTCGTCACCTGTCGACGAAGTTCTTCACCTCCAGACGCAGGCCGTTGACACTTGCGCGGCAAGCTCGTCACCTGCCAAGGCGCCGGAGGATCCATGAATAGACACGCCATGATTTCCTGCCTTGCCGCCCTGCTCGTGCCGGCGATGCTCGCAGCTTGCGGCGGTTCGGACGATGGCGAACACGGCGGTTCCCCTGTTCCGATCGACGTCGTATGCCGCACGGGCGAATTGCCGGATGGCGCCGCGAGCGCCAGCTTCGACGTCGCCGGATGGAGCGACCGCGGCTACGACCTGCAACTGCCGTCGACCCACCGCTGCGGTCAGCCGATCGCGGTGGCGATCGTCTTCCACGGCGGTGGCGGCAACAAGTCGCTCGGCAAGAAGACAACCTGCCCGGACGGCGACACCACGAGCGATGCATGCCTCGACCAGATGGCGCTCGCTGCCGGGATGGCGGTCGTCTTCCCGAACGGCACGAACGTGTCGGGCAGCGGCATCCTCTCGCCGGGAGGCATCCGCACCTGGAATGCCGGCGGCGGTACCAACGGCTACAACTGCGTGAGCGGCAATGCCTGCGCAAGCCATGTGGATGACGTCGCTTACGTGCGTTCGCTCATCGCCAGCCTTGGCACTCGCCTCACCGTAGACCCGAAACGCGTCTTCGCGACCGGCTTCTCGAATGGCGCGGCGCTGTCGCATCGCCTGGCGTGCCAGGCCTCCGACCTGTTCGCGGCGGTCGCGACGGTCTCGGGCGAGAACCAGTTCGCGCTGGTCGAAGGCGGTTGCGCGCCGACGCAGCGCGTGGCGGTGCTCGACATCCACGGCACCGCAGACGGTTGCTGGCCGTACGACGGTGGCCCCGGTGGATGCATCGAGAACGGGCTGTATGTCTCGGTCGGCGCCACGCTCTCCCACTGGGCCACCCGCAACGCCTGCGTTCCCTCGACGGCGACGGCACTGTCCTCTATCGCGCCGGCGGACGGAACGAGCGTGGTCCGCTTCAGCTACGCCGGTTGCGCGCCGGGGGGCGAGCTGCAGCACCTGCAGATCGTCGGCGGCGGCCACTTCTGGCCGCGCGGCAGTTCGTCTTCTTTAAGCGACTCGGGCGGCGTGCAGAGCCGGCAACTCGATGCGAATCGGGCGTTGATCGACTGGTTCAAGTCCCACGGCCGCGCGTGATGCGACGGCCCGCGCCGTCGCGCCGGCAGGTCCTAGACCAGATCCTCGTGCATCAGGTGGCCGTAGCGCACGGCTGACCTCGCCCCGAAGCGCTTCGCGATCTCCTGGATCTTCGCCGTCTGCTCGTCCTCGGGCGAGTGCACGATGAGCCAGCTGACGCCCTCTTCGACCGCGAGGCTCATGTACCGCCGCATCAGCACCACCTCGTAGCCGAAGCCAGCGGCACCGCTGGCGTTGCGCATCATCTCGTCTAGGTTGGGGAACAGCTCGCGCGACGTGTAGTCAAGGATGGAAGCCGGCGGGAATCCGGCGTCGAGCAGCGCCTGCTTCGCCTGCCCGGCGATCGCGCCGTCGGGGAAGGCGAGGATCGCGTGGTCGACGGGCTTCAGCGCGCCCAGCGTCGCCTGCTCGTCGAGCTCGCTCTTGGTCATCGGGTGGCTCATGTCGAGATCGCGGCCGAGGGCCGCGACTGCCGTTTGGATGCCGTCGAGTTTAGGGGACGAGCGGGTCGGCGGCCCGGCGGAAGCTTGCGGTGCACGACGCAGCGGCCGTCCTGCACCGACACCGATCCGCCCGTGGTCAGGTCGCTTTAGCGCGGCCGTCTGGTCGCGCGATGGTGAGTCGCCCGCGCTCGCCACCCGAGTCCTCATGCGCCTCTTCGGCGACGAACTGCTCTGCGAAGGACCGGAGGCGGCGCCAAGCAGCGCGGCGACCGCGCAAAGGCCGACGCCGATCGCCACCGCGACAGCGACGAGCCCGGACCGCGGCCATTCGTGGGCATGCCACAGGACGAGCGTCGCCGCGCCCAGCAGCATGATGAAGCCGGCGCCGGCGAGCAGCATGCGCGGCCGCGTCGGCGCGGGGTCGTAGCGACGCACCGCTTCGATCGCGAATGGCCGACGATGCGGTGACGACGCTGCACCTTCCGGCCACCAGCCCGGTGGCCTGAACCACAGCGCCAGCCGGTCGCGCCAGCGGAGCAGGTGCCGCGCATCGCGCAGCAACGCCGCGTAGACCTGCACGTTGGCCGCGACCGGGTTCCAGCTCGCCAGTGGCGCGCGCGTGCCGTAGATGCAGCGAATTCCCGGGTCTTCTGCCGCATGCGTGCCGAAGATCCTGTCCCAGACGATCAGGATGCCACCAAAGTTGCAGTCGAGGTACTCGTCGTTGACGGCGTGGTGGACCCGATGGTTGCTGGGCGCGCAGAACCAGCGGTCGAACCAGCCGAGGCGGCCGATCTGCTCGGTGTGCACCCAGAACTGGTAGAGCAGATCGATCAGCGCAACGACCCCGAAGACGAGGGGCGGCACACCGGCGAACGCCATCGGCAGGTAGAAGATCCAGCCGAGCAGGAAGCCGCTCGACGTCTGGCGCAGCGCCGTCGACAGGTTGTAGTCCTCGCTCTGGTGGTGCACCACGTGCGCCGCCCACAGCAGGGCGATGCGATGTCCGGCCCGGTGGTGCCAGTAGTAGAGGAAGTCGTAGGCCACGAGCGCGCCCAGCCACGTCCAGATCGAGTCGGCCGGCAGCCGCCACGGCGCGAATGCGGCGGCGGTCGCGTAGATGCCGAGCGTGAGCACCGCGGTGAAGACGGCGACGATCTGGCTCATGACGCCCAGGCCGATGCTCGACAGCGCGTCGCCGAGCCGGTAGCCGTTGCGGCCGCGCGCCAGGCCGACGGCGAGCTCCAGCCCGATCAGCAGGAAGAAGACCGGCGTCGCCAGGACGATGATCTGCGGGCCGGTCACGCGCTCCCGTTCGAACCGTTCGCGCGGCGGCGGCTCAGGTCATCCGCCCGCGCGCGTCGACCGGCCACACCGATTCGACGACGCCGGCGTCGAGCCCGCCGCGCACGCCGACGATGGCGTCGTGCAGGTTCACCGTCGGGTCGCAGTGGCCGGGAACGAGCCACACCGTGTCGCCGAGCGCGGGCAAGGTGTCGGCCGGGGCGCCGGTCCGTGGCCGCAAGGTCGTGTGCTCGTCGCTGCAGGAGACGACGTCGAGCGCGCCGGCCCGGACGCGCGGCGGCCCCGAATCGAGGGCATGCGCCTTGTGGCCGGCGTCGACGACGGCGTGCGACAGGCCGCGGCTCATCACCTGTGACTTGACGAACAGCGCCTGCACGAAACGCGGCGACCCTGCGTCGGGCCAGGCGTTGTCGGCGTAGTCGCGGTCCATGAAGAGGTAGCTGCCGGCCTGCAGCTCGCCCCACACACCGGCCGCCGCATCGAACGCGAAGGTGCCCGTTCCAGCACCGGTGACGAGCGGGCAGGCGATGCCGGCGGCCGTGACGCTCGCCACCGCTGCTCGCGCCAGCGAGGCCGCATGACGCGATGCCGCCTCGCGCTCGTCGACGCCGCGAAGGTGCTGCGCGCCGCCGTGATAGGCCTGCAGGCCGGCGAAACGCAGGCCGTGCGAGACCACACGGTGCGCGAGCGAGCCGGCCGCGGCTGGCGGCACGCCGCAGCGACCCTGACCGATGTCGACCTCGACGTAGACGTCGATCGGGGCCGTCGCGGCGTCGGCGACGGCCATCGCCGCGGCGAGCGCGTCGACGCCGGCCGTCGAGTCGACGCAGATGCCCAGGCGCACACGAGCCGAGAGCGCCGCCACGCGGGCCAGCTTCGACGCGCCGATCACCTCGTTGGTGATCAGGATGTCGTCGACGCCGGCGTCGGCCAGCGCTTCCGCTTCGCCGGTCTTCTGCACGCAAACGCCTGTCGCGCCGGCTGCGATCTGCAGCTTGGCGACTGCAGCGCACTTGTGCATCTTCGCGTGCGGCCGCAGTCGCACGCCGTGGTCACGGGCGAACGCCGCCATCGCCGCTAGGTTGGCCTCCATGGCGTCGAGGTCGACGATCAGCGCCGGCGTGTCGATCGCGCCGACCGCGTCGCCGACCCGTGCCGGCGGGTCGGTGATCATGTTTCCGCCAGCGCGATGCTGTCGCCGTCGGCCGCGTCGTCGAGCACGGGCTCGCCCGCGAGATGGGCGATGTCGCCCCAGCCGACAAGGCCGAAGCCGCCGGGCGTCCACAGCACGCGGTTGATCGACGCGTTGCCGAGCTCCCAGGTGCGCGACGCGTCGAGGCCGACGCGGGTCGCGGCGCGGTAGAGACAGTCGAGCACGCCGCCGTGCGTGACGACGGCGACGGTGCGGCCAGCATGCGTCTCGGCGACGCGCGTCAGCGCGGCCATCGCCCGCGCGTCGAAGTCGATCAGCGTCTCGCCGTCGGGCGGGCCGAAGGCCGGTTCGTGACGCCGCCAGCGCGACGCAAGCTCGGGCCAGCGGGCGTCGATCTCGGCGTAGGTGCAGCCTTCGAAGACGCCGAACGAGCGTTCTCGCAAACCCGCGTCGGTCGCGACCGCCAGGCCGAGCCTCGCGGCGAGCGGCGCCGCGGTGCCGCGGGTCCGCTGCAGGTCGCTGGTGACGATCGCATCGATCCCCTCGTCGTCGAGCGCCTCGCCAAGCTGTCGTGCCTGCCAGCGGCCGCGCGCCGACAGCTGCGTGTCGAGCTGGCCTTGCATGCGCATCGCCGCGTTCCAGGTCGTCTCGCCGTGGCGGATCGCCACCAGTCTGGTGGACCGCCTCAGGTCGCTCGCCGGATCGAGAGCGCTCACGCCAGCCGGCGGTTGAGCGTGTAGGTGCCCGAGTGCGTCGCCTCGGCGAGCACGTGCGGGTGGATCGCGCGGCGCAGGTCGGCGCCGCGAAAGCGGCCTTCGACCGGCGCCCGTGTCACGTCGAGCGCGTAGAGCGTGAAAACGTAGTGGTGCACCAGCGAGTCGTTCCAGGGCGGAAACGGGCCGTCGTAGCCGTAATAGTCGCCGGCCATCGCCGGGTCACCGGCGAACCAGTCGGTGTAGTCGTTGAGACCGTGGCGCGCCGCGTGGAACCCCGGCACGTCGACCGCCGGCCCCGGCTTGCCTTTCGCGATGAAGGCGCGGCTGAACGCGCCTTCGGACATGCCCTCGGCGGCAGCGGGCAGGTCGGCGAGCACCCAGTGGAAGAAGTCGACTCGCGGCAACTCCGCGGGAACCTCGCGGCCCTTCTGGTTCACGTCGTCGCCCCGGCTCGGCACGTCGAAGTCGTGGCAGATGAGGGCGAGTGACTTCGTCGCCGGCGGCAGGTCGCTCCAGGCGAAGTGCGGGCTGACGTCGTCACCGAACGCCACGCCGTCGCCCGACTCGGCGAGCTTGCCGGCCGCATGGCGCGCCGGGATGCGCTCGCCATTGACCCAGCTGTCGCTCCAGAGCTTCATCGCACGCCGGTTCTCAGACGTCCCAGACGATGTCGGCTTTCTCGGCGACCGAGCGCTTCATCATCTCGAGCAGCGGCCAGGCGCGCCGCGACAGGCCGATCCGGTCGGCGTGAGCCTCGGCGCTGTCGTCGGCGACACGGTCGCCGCCGCTGCGCTTCTGTGCCGCCCGCTCGTCGGCGATGGCGGCCTCGAGCGCGGCGATCGCGCCCGGAATCACCGCCGACTCGATGATGCCCTGCGGCGCCGGCTCGCGGCCGACGATCGCAAGCAATTGCTCGGCGATCGGCTGCATCATGAGCAGGTCGGCATCGGCCTTCGACTTGAAGCGGTAGTGCATCGGCGGGAGGGTTGGTGCGAGGGCGTCAGCTGCGGCCGCCGTACATGTAGCCGCGGTTGAACGGGAAGGCCGATTGTGCGCCGCGCATCGGTCCGGTCGACGCGTCGCCGGTGCGCCTGGCGCACAGCATCTGGTGCAGCGAGAGCCAGGCGCGCTCGAAAGCGAGCCCGCTGCCGGCGAGGTAGAGGCGGTAGGCGCGCAGCACCTGCTCGGACGTGAGCCCGCGGGCCGCCGCGAGCTGCGCCTCCAGGCCGTCGCTCCAGGCCCAGAGCGTCTTCGCGTAGTGCGGGCGCAGGTTCTCGACGTCGACCGGCTCGAGGCCCGACTCGGCCGTCGCCTCGAGCACATGCGACACATGCTCGAGCTCGCCCCCCGGGAAGATGTAGCGCTCGGTGAACTCGCCGAGGCCAGCGCCCAGCGAGGCGTTGCGGGTGCCGCCGGCGGTGATGCCGTGGTTGAGGAACAGGCCGCCAGGTGCGAGCAGCCGCATGATCTTCGCGAAGTAGCCGGGCAACTGCGCCCGGCCGACGTGCTCGAACATGCCGACCGAGGCGATCTTGTCGAACGGCTCGCTTTCGTCGACGCTGCGATAGTCGACGAGCTGCATGGACACCCGCCCCCGCAGGCCACGCTCCGCGATCAGCCGCTCTACGTGGGCATGCTGGTTGCGACTGAGGGTGATGCCGTGCGCCTTCACGCCATAGTGCTCCGCCGCCCAGAGAAGCAGGCCGCCCCAGCCACCGCCGATGTCGAGGAAGCGCTCGCCCTCGCGCAACATCAGCTTGCGGCAGATGTGATCGAGCTTGGCTTCCTGCGCCTCGACCAGCGACATTCCAGGCTCGCTGAAATAGGCGCACGAGTAGACGCGGTGCGGGTCGAGCCAGAGCGCGTAGAAGTCGTCCGAGACGTCGTAGTGGAACTGGATCTGCCGCGCGTCGCTCTCGGGGCTGTGCCGCTCGCGCGAGCGCACCATCTGCTTCCAGCGGTCGATCCAGGCGAGCGGCCCGCTCACCGGCCCGCTCACCTCGGTCGGGTCGCTGCCGAGCATCGCCGCGGCGATCTCCATCAGCGAGCGCATGCTGCCGTCGATCTCGAGTCGCCCCTCGACGTAGTCCTGGCCGACCTTGCCGATCTGCCCGGTGGCGATGTGCGACAGCGGCGACAGCTCGTTGAGCCTGAGCGTCACCGCCGCGTCTGCTGCGCCGATCCGCTGCCCCCCTGGCAGCGTGACCGCCAGCGACGGCGTGAGTCGGGCAATGCGTTGTTCCAGGACTCCGGCAAGCGCGGACATGGTGCGGGCTCTGACAGGCTGCTGGGTGGGCCCCGAGTTTACGTAGCCTCGCCGACAACGACGGTCGTGCCGTCGCTGCGAGCCTGCGCAGGTCAGCGATCGACGGCGCGGAAGGTGTGGACGCGGCCGATCGGCCTGCCGCGACTCCTCTGCGGGCTGCTGCAGCGCTCGATCGTCCGGCCGTCGCGAAGGGCGATCTGGTCGACGGCGTGGCGATGCGGGTCTGCCTCGATCGCCGCCAGCCGCTCGCTGTATCCGCGCGGGTCGGCGACGCGCGAGCGCATCCACTCCCACACCTCGTCGTCGGCGCGCAGTGCGACCACCTCGCCCGGCAGCTGCCACAGGGCCGCGAAGCTGCGGTTGAAATGGCCGATGTGGCCTCCGAGGTCGACCACGAGCACGCCGTCGCCGATCGATTCCAGCGTCGACCGCAGCTCGGCCTCCCGGGCCTCGGCGCCACGCCGCGCGAGCAGCTCCTCGCTCCGGTCGTGCCAGGCGACGACGTAGAGCGCCGTCCCCGGCTGCGGCTCGACCCGGGTGACGCGGCGCGTGACAGGGATCGCCCGATCGTCCGGTCCGGACACGAGCGACTCGGACCACAGCCCCGTCCAGCGACCGTCGGCGACCTCGCGCCAGAAGGCGTGGTCCTCAGGTGTCGCGGCGAGGTCGCGCATGTCCTGGCCGACGAGCTGCGCCGGGAGCTGCCCGTGCAGGCGCCCGGCCTGGGCGTTGGCCGCGACGACGCGCAGCCCGTCCGGCTCGACCAGGCACACCGCCTCGATCATGGCCTCGATCAGCAGCGGCCAGGTGCGCCGCACCGCGTCGGCGGCGCTGAAGCGATCGACCGGCAACGGGTTGTTCACGGAGAGAGGACCCGGTGCGTCATGGCGACTCGGGCGGCCTGCCCGTGGCGGGCGCGGGCTCGAAGAAATAGCAGGTGCGCGGCATCGGCCCGAGCCATTCGAGAGCCGGCGGCGGCAGCTGCTGCGGCTTCAGGCTGCGCCGGATGCCGACGCCCTGCATCCGCTCGAGGTCGACGACGAGCGTCTCGGCGCGCGGCGCGCGGAGGTCGACGACGACCACGCTCGGCTTGAGCGGCCGGCTCGCGTTGACCGACACGACCTGCGCATAGCGGTCGTCGGTGAGCTGCACCGTCGATCCCGGCGGGTAGACGCCCATCATGCGGATGAAGCTCGCGAGGATGGGCGCGTCGAAGCGTGAGCGGCCCTGCGCGAACAGCAGCGACAGCGCCTCGTGCGGCGTCAGCGCCGCCGAAGGCAGCCGCGGGTTGCACAGGTTGTCGTAGGCGTTGACGAGCGCGCACACCCGGCCCGGGAGCGACATCTGGTCGCCGTCGAGCCGTTGCGGGAAGCCGGTGGCGTCGGCGTGCTCGTGGTGCTGGGCAATCACCGCAGTCGCCCCCGCCGACAGGCCCATGCGCCTGGCGTGCGCGACGCCGAGCTCGACGTGCTCTTCCCAGACCCGGACCTCGCTGGGCGAGAAGCTCTCGTCGCGCCAGCGCATTCGCAGCGGCAGGTCGAGCTTGCCGATGTCGTGCAGCATCGCGCCGCAGCCGAGATCGCGCAGCTCGTCTTCCGGCAGGCCGAGCATGCGACCCATCAGCAGCGACACGATGCCGACATTCATCGCGTGCATCGACGCGCGGTCGGCCGCACCCTCGACGAGCATGCGGATGCAGACCTCGTCGGCGTCGAGCATCTTCTCGACGAGGGCGCCGCTGAGCGCCTCGATGCGATCCTTCGCGTCGTGCGGGCGCTGCTCGATGATCTCGATCGTCTGTTTGCACTCCCGCGCCGCCTCTGCGTACTGGCGTTCGCACAGCCGCAGCGCCGCGTTCTGCGCGTCGAGCAGGCGTCGGTGCTCGGCTCGGGCCGTGTCGTCGGCCGAGAGCGCCGGTTCCGACGCTGCGGCCGCAGGTCCGGGCGCGGCGTCCGTCGCCTGCGCGGGCGCAAGCGGCTGGCCGTCTTCCTCGGCCTCCGGCAATTCCGGTGCGGCGTGTTCCGGTGTTGCCGCGTCGCTCTGCTCCGGGCTCCAGCGCACGCGCGCGACGCCGAGCGAGCGGATGGTGTCGATCTGCGCCGGCGTGGCGATGCGAAAACTGCTGAGCGGGAACGGATGCGACATCCAGCCGACGTCGAGGTGCACGAACATGCCGACGCGCAGGGCGTGGACCTCGATGCTCTCGGTGTCGATGGCGACGGCTCTCATGGCAGCGTGTTATCGGCGGGCGCCCTGAACCCTTGACGAGGCCGCAGCGGCGGCGTGACAGACGTCACGGACTGCACCGCCTCCGCCGCGTCCGGCGGCTTTGGCACACTCCCCGCCATGCGCATCCCGCCGCGGACCCAGGTCGCGATCGTCGGCGCCGGCCCGTCCGGCCTGCTGCTCGCCGCCCTGCTCGCCCGGCACGGCGTCGAGACCGTCGTCGTCGAGCTGCGCAGCGCCGAATACGTGCTCGGCCGAATCCGCGCCGGGGTGCTCGAACAAACGACCGCCGAGCTGCTCGATGCCGCCGGCTGCGGCGAGCGGATGCACGCCGAGGGCCTGCCGCACAACGGCATCGAGCTGTCGTTCGGCGGCGCGCGGCATCGCATCGACATGGCGGCGCTGACCGGTGGCAAGCGGGTGATGGTCTATGGGCAGACGGAAGTGACGCGCGACCTGATGGACCTGCGCGAGCGGCAGGGCCTGACGACCGTCTACGAGGCGGAGGGCGTCGTGATCGAGGGCATCGATGGCGCGTCGCCCGCGGTACGCTTTCGACACCGCGGCGCCGATCACGAGATCGCCTGCGACTTCGTCGCCGGCTGCGACGGCTACCACGGCGCGAGCCGGCAGACCGTTCCCGACGCGGCGATCCGCACCTTCGAACGCGTCTACCCGTTCGGCTGGCTC
>JBBSPY010000006.1:0-32881 GCA_038258415.1 Burkholderiales bacterium | reverse complement strand
CGCACGCTGGATGCCGGCGACCTCGACGGGGTCGATCGCGTCTTCAAGAGCCCGGGCCTCGCGCCGGGCGATCGCGGCGTCGCGAACCTGCTCGCGGCAGCGCGCGAACGCGGCGTGCCGGTCGGCGGCGAGCTCGACGCGTTCACCGCCGCGCTCGACGCGCTCCGCGCCGAGATCGACTACGCACCCAAGGTCGTCGCGGTCACTGGAACGAACGGCAAGACGACGACGACCGCGCTCGCCGCGCTGCTGGTGAGAAGCAGCGGCAAGCGCGTCGTTGTCGCCGGCAACATCGGTCCGACAATGCTGCAGACGCTGTGCGATGCCGAAGCGGCAGGCGATGCGGGCGACCGCGCTGCGCTCCGTGACCGGTTGCCGGAGGTGTGGGTGCTCGAGCTGTCGAGCTTCCAGCTCGCCGACGCGGCCACGGTCGACGTCGCCGATGCCGCGGCGCTGCTCAACATCACCGAGGACCACCTCGACTGGCACGGCGACATGACCGCGTATGCGGCGGCGAAAGGGCGCGTGTTCGGCGAGCGCGCGATCGTCGTCGTCAACCGCGACGACCCGGCTGCGCTCCGCCTCGTTCCGGCGCCGCGAACGCTGCCGCCGGTGAAGAAGGGGAGGCCGGCGCGGATCGTCGAGCGTCGAGTGGTGACGTTCGGCAGCGACCTGCCGCAGGTGCCCGGCGACTTCGGCCTCGTGGCCTCCAATGGCATCGCCTGGCTCGCGCGCGCGATCGTCGACGAGTCGGCTGACCGCGATGCGCCGCCCATCGTCCAGCCGCTGATGCCGGTCGACGCGCTGCGCATTCGTGGTCGGCACAACGCCCTCAACGCGCTGGCAGCCCTGGCGCTGGCGACCGCCGTCGGCTGCCCGCTCGCGCCGATGCTGCACGCATTGCGCGACTATCGCGGCGAGCCGCATCGGGTGGAGTGGATCGCGACCATCGAAGGCGTCGACTTCATCGACGACAGCAAGGGCACGAACGTGGGCGCGACCGTCGCCGCGCTCGAAGGTCTCGGTGCCGACCGCGCGCCGGCAAGGCTGGTCTGCATCCTCGGCGGTGACGGCAAGGGCCAGGACTTCGCGCCACTCGGCGCGGCCCTTGCAAGCCATGCACGCGCCGTGGTCACGATAGGCCGCGACGCCGACGCGATCGAACCCGTGGTGCAGGCCGCCGGCGTGCCGTCGCAGCGGTGCCCCGACCTCGACGCGGCCGTGCGCGCTGCGTTCGCGGCTGCGCACGCAGGCGACGCGGTGCTGCTCAGCCCTGCTTGCGCGAGTCTCGACATGTTCCGCAACTATGCGCATCGTGCCGAGTTTTTCGTCGAGGCGGTTCGCGCCCTGGCGGTCGAGCGGGGGGTCGTCGCGTGAACGGCGTCCTCACGACCTCGTTCCACGGGGCGCTGCAGGGCGCGTGGGCGCGCATCGTGTCCATCGCTCGGCCGGAGCGCCGCGCCACGCCAGCCGACAAGCCCGCGAAGCGCGCGAGGAAGGCGGTGGCGGAGGCGATCCCGGTTCGCGAGTGGGTGAGCGGCGACACGCTGCGGCCGGCGCGCATCCTCGGCTTCGACCGCACGCTCGTGTCGGTCGTCGTCGCGCTGCTCGCGCTCGGCCTCGTGATGGTGTTCAGCGCCTCCGTCGCACTGCCCGACAACCCGAAGTTCGCCCGCTACACGACGACGTTCTTCCTCGTCCGTCACATGCTGTTCACGGGAATCGCGATCGTCTGTGCGCTGATCGCGGCGCAGGTGCCGGTCTCGGTGTGGGAGCGGTTGTCGCCGTGGATCTTCGTCGCCTCTCTGCTGCTGCTCGTGCTGGTGCTGATCCCGTTCATAGGCAAGGGCGTCAACGGCGCGCGGCGCTGGATTCCGCTCGGCGTCATGAGCTTCCAGCCGTCGGAGCTCACCAAGCTGGCGATCGCGATGTACGCCGCGGGCTACATGGTCCGCCGGATGGACGTGAAGGAGAACTTCCTGCGGGCCGTGGTGCCGATGGCGATTTCGCTGGCCGTGGTCGGTCTGCTGCTGCTGGCCGAGCCCGACATGGGTGCTTTTCTCGTCATCGCGACGATCGCGATGGGCATCCTGTTCCTCGGCGGTGTCAACGGGCGCATGTTCCTGCTGACGACTGCGGTGCTCGTCGGTGCCTTCGTCCTCATGATCAGCTTCAGCGAGTGGCGTCGCGAGCGCATCTTCGCCTACCTGAACCCGTGGGACGAGCGCTACACCCTCGGCAAGGCCTACCAGCTCTCGCATTCGCTGATCGCCTTCGGCCGCGGCGAAATCTTCGGCCAGGGGCTCGGGTCGAGCCTCGAGAAGCTGCACTATCTGCCCGAGGCGCACACCGACTTCCTGCTCGCGGTGATCGGCGAGGAACTCGGCTTCGTCGGCGTCGCCTGCGTGATCGTCGCCTTCTTCTGGCTGGCGCGACGCCTCTTCCACATCGGCCGGCAGGCGATCGCGCTCGACCGCGTGTTCGCCGGGCTCTACGCGCAGGGCATCGGCATCTGGATCGGCTGGCAGGCGTTCATCAACATGGGCGTCAACCTCGGGGTGCTGCCGACCAAGGGACTGACGCTGCCGCTGATGAGCTACGGCGGGTCGGCGATCGTCATGAACCTGGTCGCGATCGCGATCGTCGTGCGGGTGGATGTCGAGAATCGGCAGCTGATGCGCGGAGGCCGCGCGTGAGCAGGCGTCATCTCGTCGTCATGGCGGCCGGCACGGGCGGGCACGTCATGCCCGGGCTCGCGGTGGCCCGGGAGATGCAGCGCCGCGGCTGGACCGTGAGCTGGCTCGGCACCACGAAGGGCCTCGAGAACCGGCTGGTGCCGCCGAGCGGCATCGCGCTCGATCGCGTGTCGTTCTCGGGCATGCGCGGCAAGGGCCTGATCGGCAACGCGATCGGCGCGCTCCGCATGGCGATGGCCGTGGTGGCCTGCGCGCGCATCCTTGCCAAGCGACGGGCTGACGCGGTGCTGGGCATGGGCGGCTACGTCTGCGTGCCCGGCGGCTGGGTCGCCTGGCTGCAGCGCCGGCCGTTGCTGCTCGTCAACGCCGACGCGACGCTGCTCCTCAGCACCAGGGCGCTCCTTCGCCAGGCCGCCCGCATCGCCTTCGGCTTTGCCGGCGCTGCCGCTGTGGCGCTCGGTGCCAAGGCGGTCGTCACCGGCAACCCGGTGCGTGCCGAGATCGAGGAGACGCCCGAGCCGGCGGCGCGGTTCGCCGGCCGCGAGGGTGCGCTTCGCGTGCTCGTCGTCGGCGGCAGTCTGGGCGCGCGTGTGCTCAACGAGACATTGCCGGAGGCCGTCGCTTCACTCGCGGGCTCGAAGCGCCCGCACGTCACGCACCAGACAGGGCCCGCCGGTGAGGTCGATGTCCGCGCGGCCTACGCGCGCGCAGGCGTCGACGCCGAGGTGCTCGCCTTCATCGACGACATGCCGGCGCGGCTCGCCGCCTGCGATCTCATCGTCTGCCGAGCGGGAGCGATCACCGTCAGCGAGCTGTGCGCGGCGGGCGTTGCCGGTGTGCTCGTGCCCTTCATCGTCAGCACGACCGCGCACCAGCGCGAGAACGCGCAGTGGCTCGCATCGCACGGCGCCGCGATCCATCTTCCGCAGGCGGAGCTGTCGCCGCGCCGGCTGGCCGAGCTGATCGCCGACCTGTCGCGCGACGCGCTGCTGGCGATGGCGACCAGGGCGCGTGCGCTCGGCCGGCCGCACGCCGCGTCTCGGGTCGCCGACGAGATCGACAAGCTGATGCCGGCGGGGGCGCGATGAAACACGCGGTCAAGCACATCCACTTCGTCGGCATCGGCGGCGCCGGCATGAGCGGCATCGCCGAGGTGTTGCACAACCTCGGCTACATCGTGTCCGGCTCCGACCAGCACGCCAGCGCCGCGACGGCTCGCCTCGGCGAGCTCGGCATCCGCGTTGCGCTCGGCCACGACGCGGCGCACATCGCCGGGGCCGAGGCGGTGGTCACCTCGAGCGCAGTGAAGGGGGACAACCCCGAGGTCGTCGCGGCACGCGCCAGACGCGTCCCGGTGGTGCCGCGCGCGGTGATGCTCGCCGAGCTGATGCGGCTCAAGCAGGGCATCGCGATCGCCGGCACGCATGGCAAGACGACGACCACGTCGCTCGTCACCAGCGTGCTCGCCGAGGCGGGAGTCGACCCGACGTTCGTCATCGGCGGGCGGCTGAACGCCGCCGGGGCCCACGCGCGTCTCGGCAGCGGCGACTACATCGTCGTCGAGGCCGACGAGTCCGACGCGTCCTTCCTCAACCTGCTGCCGGTGATGGCCGTCGTGACCAACATCGACGCCGACCACATGGACACCTACGGGCACGACTTCGCGCGCCTGAAGCAGGCGTTCGTCGACTTCGTGCACAAGATGCCGTTCTACGGCGCCGCGGTGGTCTGCGTCGACGACCCCGGTGTGCGCTCGATCATGCCGATGGTGTCCCGGCCGATCGTCACCTACGGCTTCGCGCCTGACGCGATGGTGCGCGCGACCGATGTCACCGCCGACGCCGGCACCATGCGCTTCTCGGTGCAGCGCCGCAACGGCACGCGCATGCCCGACCTGTCGGTGCGCCTCAACTTGCCGGGCGAGCACAACGTGCGCAACGCGCTCGCCGCGATCGCCGTCGCGACCGAACTGGAGCTCGACGACGCGGCGGTGATCAGGGGCCTGGCCGAGTTCGACGGCGTCGACCGCCGCTTCCAGCGCTACGGCGAGATCGCAGTGGCGAACGGTGCCGGCCGGTTCACCCTGGTCGACGACTACGGCCACCACCCGGTCGAGATGGAAGCCACGCTCGCCGCCGCGCGCGGTGCCTTCCCCGGGCGGCGCATCGTCCTCGCCTTCCAGCCGCACCGCTACACCCGCACCCGCGACTGCTTCGAGGATTTCGTCAAGGTGCTCTCGAGCGCCGATGCGGTGCTGCTCGCCGACGTCTACGCTGCCGGCGAGGCGCCCATCGTCGCTGCCGATGGGCGCTCGCTCGCACGGGCATTGCGCGTCGCCGGCAAGGTCGATCCGATCTTCGTCGACGCGATCGAGGCGATGCCGCAGACCATCCTCGAGCAGGCGCGAGACGGCGACGTCGTGATCGCGATGGGAGCGGGCTCGATCGCGAGCGTCGCGCCGGCATTGTCGGCAGCCGCCGGGGGGAGAGCATGAAAGTCGCCGTCCTTCTCGGTGGCTCGTCGGCCGAGCGCGAGATCTCGCTGCTGTCCGGTCACGGCGTGCTTGCCGCCTTGCGCTCCCGGGGCATCGATGCGCATCCGTTCGACCCGTCGGAGCGCGAGCTCGTCGAGCTGAAGCGCGATGGCTTCGACCGCTGCTTCGTCGCGCTGCACGGCCGCCATGGCGAAGACGGGACGGTGCAGGGCGCGCTCGAGTTGCTCGGCGTGCCCTACACCGGATCCGGCGTTCTCGCCTCGGCGATCTCGATGGACAAGGTGATGACCAAGCGCGTGTGGCTCGCCGATGGCCTGCCGACGCCGCGCTTCGTTCGGCTCGCGTCGGACCAGCAGGCGTCCGAGAACACGCGCGCGGTCCCCGACGTCATCGGCCTGCCCCTGATCGTCAAGCCGCCGCGCGAGGGCTCTTCCATCGGCATCACCAAGGTGCAGGGCTACTCGCAGATGGACGAAGCCGTCGCGCTCGCGGCGCGCTACGACGCCGACGTGCTGTGCGAGGAGTTCATCGACGGCGAGGAACTCACCTGCCCGGTGCTCGGCGAGGGCGCATCCGCGCGGGCGTTGCCGGTCGTGCGCATCGTCGCGCCCGAGGGCGCCTACGACTACCAGAACAAGTACTTCACCGACGTCGTCCGATACGAGTGTCCGTGCGGCCTCGCTCCGGAGGTCGAGGCCGAGATCCAGCGCATCGTGCTCGCCGCCTACCGGACGCTCGGCTGCCGCGGGTGGGGTCGCGCCGACCTGATGCGGCGCGCCAGCGACGGCGCGCCCTTCCTCCTCGAGATGAACACCTCGCCGGGCATGACGTCGCATTCGCTCGTCCCGATCTCGGCGCGCGCCGCCGGGATCAGCTACGAACAACTCTGTGTCGACCTGCTCGGCGCCGCGGCACTCGACGGCGCGAGGACCTGACGACATGGCACGCAACGCCCCGGTCGGTTCGCGCGCCTTCGGTCGCGGCCGTGCCGCGCCCGCGGAGCTTCCGGGCGACGTGCGTGCGATGAACGTCGCGGCGACGGCGCTCGCGCTGCTCGGTGTGGCGCTCGTCGTCGCCGCCGCCATGCTGTGGCTCGCGCGCCAGCCGGTGTTCGCGATCCGCGGCATCACCGTCGACGGCGACGTGGCGCGCAACAGCGTTTCGACGATCCGCGCCAACGCCGCACCGAGGCTCGCCGGCAACTTCCTCACGCTCGACCTCGCCGCCGTTCGAGGCGCCTTCGAGGCGGTGCCGTGGGTCCGCCACGCGGTCGTTCGTCGCGTCTGGCCGAACCGGCTGCGGGTCCGCCTCGAGGAGCACCGCGCGGTTGCCCTGTGGTCGGACGACGAGTCGGTCACCGCGGCGGCGAGCGAGCGGTTGGTCAACAGCCATGGAGAGTTGTTCGAGGCGAACGTCGGCGACGTCGAGGACGACGCGCTGCTCATGCTGGGTGGCCCCGAGGGCAGCTCGGCGCACGTGCTGTCCATGAGCGGCCGGCTCGGGCCGGTGTTCGCACCGCTGAACGCGAAGGTCGAGCAGCTCGCCCTGTCGCGTCGCGGTTCGTGGGAAACGACGCTCGACAGCGGCGCCGTCGTCGAACTCGGCCGCGGCAACGACGACGACGTGATCGCCCGTGCGACGCGTTTCGTCGCCACCGTGGGCGAGGTCACAGGACGATTCCGGCGCCCGCTCGCCCACGCCGATCTGCGCCACCCCGATGGCTACGCCGTGCGACTGCGCGGCGTGACCACCCTGCCGGCCGCGAAGAAGAACTAGGAAAGGAGCGAACGATGCCCCGTGAGCTCAAGGATCTCGTCGTCGGCCTCGACATCGGCACGGCCAAGGTGATGGCCGTCGTGGCCGAGGTGATGGCCGACGGCGAGCTGCGCATCGCCGGGCTGGGCAGCGCGCCCGCGCATGGCCTGAAGCGCGGCGTCGTCGTCAACATCGACGCGACCGTGCAGTCGATCCAGCTGGCGTTGAAGGAGGCCGAGATGATGGCCGACTGCAAGATCACGCGCGTCTACACCGGCATCACCGGCTCGCACATCCGCGGCCAGAACTCCACCGGCATGGTGATCGTGCGCGACAAGGAGGTCACGCCGATCGACGTCACGCGCGTCGTCGAGACGGCCAAGGCCATCAACATCCCGAACGACCAGCGGCTGCTTCTGGTCGAGCCGCAGGAGTTCGTGATTGACGGCCACGAGGTCAAGGAACCGATCGGCATGAGCGGCGGCCGGCTCGAGGTCAAGGTGCACATCGTGACCGGCGCGCAGAGCGCGGCCGAGAACATCGTCAAGTGCGTGCGACGTTGCGGGCTCGAGGTCGATCAGCTGGTGCTGAACCCGAGCGCGTCGAGCCTGTCGTGCCTGACGGAAGACGAGAAGGACCTCGGCGTGGCGCTCGTCGACATCGGTGCCGGCACGACCGACGTGGCGATCTTCACCGATGGCTCGATCCGTCACACCGCGGTGATCCCGATCGCCGGAGACCTGATCACCAGCGACATCGCGATGGCGCTGCGCACGCCCACCAAGGACGCCGAGGAGATCAAGGTCGAGTACGGCGTCGCCAAGCAGCTGCTCGCCGATCCGAACGAGCAGCTCGAGGTGCCGGGCCTCGGCGACCGGCCGCCGCGCATGCTGAGCCGCCAGGCCCTGGCCGGCGTGATCGAGCCTCGCATCGAGGAGATCTATTCGCTCGTGCACCAGGTGATCCGCGAGAGCGGCTACGAGGAACTGCTGTCGAGCGGCGTCGTCATCACCGGTGGCGCGTCGGTGATGCCGGGAATGATCGAGCTCGGCGAGGACATCTTTCTCAAGCCCGTGCGCAAGGGCACGCCGACCTACCGCGGTGCGCTCCACGACATGGTCGCGAACCCGCGCTCGGCCACGGTGATGGGCCTGCTCGAGGAGGCGCGCCTGGCGCGCACGCGTGGCCAGCGCGCGGCGCAGCAGGCGGGTTCGGTCAAGACCCTGTTCGGTCGCGCCAGGGACTGGTTCCTCGGGAACTTCTGATGCACCGACACGTCGCCATCCGCCACGCCCACGACCCGCCGCCGAGCGGGTGACGCGAGGGCGTCGCCGATTTCATCCAAGACCAACAACGTATCACCCGCTTCACTTTTCACACACAGGCAACTGCAAACGGAGTCTCAAATGCCCATCGAAATGATCGAGGAATTCACCATGGGGACGCAGATCAAGGTGATCGGCGTCGGCGGCGGCGGCGGCAACGCCGTCGAACACATGATCGAGGAAGGCGTGCAAGGCGTCGACTTCATCTGCGCCAACACCGACGCGCAGGCGCTCAACCGCTCGGCCGCCAACCACCTGATCCAGCTCGGCTCGACGGGCCTCGGCGCCGGTGCCAAGCCGGAGGCTGGCCAAGCCGCCGCGGAAGAAGCGGTCGACCGCATCCGCATGGCGATCGACGGCGCGCACATGCTCTTCATCACCGCCGGCATGGGCGGCGGAACGGGCACCGGCGCCGGGCCGGTGATCGCGCGCGTGGCGCGTGAGATGGGCATCCTCACCGTCGGCGTCGTCACCAAGCCGTTCGATTTCGAAGGTCCTCGCCGGATGAAGGCCGCCGACAACGGCGTGGCCGAACTCGAGGCCAACGTCGACTCCCTGATCGTCATCCTCAACGACAAGCTGCTCGACGTGCTCGGCGACGACGTCACGCAGGATCAGGCCTTCGCGCACGCCAACGACGTGCTGAAGAACGCCGTGGGCGGCATCAGCGACATCATCCACGTGCCCGGCCTCGTCAACGTCGACTTCGAGGACGTGAAGACGGTGATGAGCGAGCCGGGCAAGGCGATGATGGGCACGGCGAGCGCGTCGGGCCCCGATCGCGCGACCAAGGCGGCCGAAGCGGCCGTGGCGTGCCCGCTGCTCGAGGGAATCGACCTCTCCGGCGCGCGCGGCGTCCTGGTGCTGATTGCTGCCAACCGCAACACCTTCAAGCTGTCGGAGAGTCGCAACGCGATGAACACGATCCGTCGCTACGCGGCGGACGATGCGCACGTCATCTACGGAACGGCCTACGACGAGTCGCTCGGCGACCAGCTCCGCGTCACCGTGATCGCGACGGGTCTCTCGCCGACCAAGCGCGTCCAGCAGACACCGATGACCGTCGTGCACAACGCCACGCTGGTGGCGCAGCGCACCGGCACCGACAACCTCCCGGTGCTGAACCAGGCGGTGCAGGTCGCGCCGCCGACGCACGACTACTCGGGTCTCACCACGCCGAGTGTCTGGCGCAACGGCCGGACGGCGGCGGCCAAGGTCGATGCGCTGGCCAGCAACGGGATGGACGAGATCGAGATTCCGGCGTTCCTGAGGAAGCAGGCCGACTGAGCTGCGAGGACCGCGGCGTGTGGGGCTTCCCGGGCGGCGGGGCACGGTTGCGTGAGAATCGCACCATGCTGGCGCAGCGCACCCTGAAGGCACCGACGCGCGCGGTCGGCGTCGGCGTGCACGGCGGGCAGCGGGTCGAGATGACGCTCTCGCCCGCCGCGCCCGATGCCGGCATCGTGTTTCGCCGCACCGACCTGCCGCGGCCCGTCGACATTCGCGTCGACGCCTTCGCTGTGTGCGACACGCGCATGGCGACGACGATCTCGCCCGGGGGCGACCCCGACGCGCCGAAGGTGCGCACCGTCGAACATCTGCTGTCGGCCTGCGCGGGGCTGGGGCTCGACAACCTGCGCGTCGACATCACCGCCGAGGAGGTGCCCATCCTCGACGGCTCTGCGGCATCGTTCGTCTTCCTCCTGCAGAGCGCAGGCATCGTCACGCAGCCGGCGCCCAAGCGCTTCGTGCGGGTGAAACGGGCGGTCGAGGTGCGCGAAGGCGACGGCGACACGCTCAAGTGGGCCCGACTCGAACCGCACGACGGCTACCGGCTTGCCTTCGAGATCGAGTTCGACCACCCCGCGGTCAGCCAGACCGGGCAGCGCTTCGTCTTCGACATGGACGGGGCCGGCTACAAGCGCGAGATCGCCCGGGCGCGAACGTTCGGCTTCACCAAGGAGCTCGACCTGATGCGTTCGCGCGGTCTGGGGCTCGGTGGCAGCCTCGACAACGTCGTCGTCATCGACGACTACAAGGTGCTCAACAGCGACGGCCTGCGCTACGGCGACGAATTCGTCAAGCACAAGATCCTCGACGCGATCGGCGACATGATGATGATCGGCCGGCCCCTGCTCGCGTCGTACACCGCCTTCAAATCAGGCCACGCGCTCAACAACAGGCTCGTGCGCGCGTTGCTCGCCGATGCCGACGCCTGGGACACCGTCACGTTCGACGACGAGGCGAAGGCGCCGAAGGGGCTCGCCGAGCTCGCGCCCGCCTGGTGAGACGACCCGGACGCAGCCGATGACCGTGTTTCGCTGGATCATCGGCAGCATCGCCGGGTTGTTCGTCTTCTCGATCGTGCTGAGCTACACGCTCGGCCTCGCGTTTTCGTCCGAAATCTGGATGGGCCGCGGCAAGGTGCTGCGCCAGTACGTGTGGATCATCGCCTTGCTGTGGTTCAACACCGAGGTCTGGGGCCGCGTCGCCTGGACGCTCATCACCTGGAAGCGCTGAAGGCTCAGCCGAGCTCGAGGAAGGCCTCGACCTCCGGCCAGTGGTCTGCGAAGTCTGACAAGGCGTGGTCGCTGCCCTCGACGATGCGCATCGTCGAAGCCGCGTATCGGTCATGCATCTCGCGCCATGAGAGCACTTCGTCGCCGGTGGCGATGAGGGCGAAGTAGCGGCTCGCGTTGGTCAGCGGCACCGGCGGCGCCATCTCCCGCAGCTCGTCGACGAAGCGCGGTTCGAAGCAGAAGCGCTCGTCGCCGTGCCACGCCTGATGCTCGCCGATCTGGGCGGCGAGGTCGCGGGCCGGGTCGATTGCGGGGTTCAGCAGCACGGCTCGGCAGCCGATGCGCTCGGCGATCACGGTGGCGTAGTAGCCGCCGAGCGAGCTGCCGACGACGGCCGTCGCCGCGAGCGGCCAGCCGGCGATGTCGCGCATCGCGGCGTCGATCGCCTCGCGCGGCGACGGCGGCAGCTGCGGGCAGTGCCAGTGCACGCCGGGATGGTCGGCCGCGATGCGTTCGGCGACGAACCGCGCCTTGGTCGACTTCGGTGAGGAACGGAAGCCGTGCAGGTAGAGGACGTGGTCGACCGCCATGGGACGGACCGATCAGGCGGCGGCGCGCTGGCCATCGCCTGCGGCGAGCGCACCGAGCAGCAGCGTGTGCACGCCGCCGAAGCCGCCGTTGCTCATGACGAGCACGTGGTCGCCGGGTCGAGAAGCCGCGACGACCTGCTCGACGATCGCCTCCACCGTGTCCGCCACCCGGGCGCGCCGGCCAAGCGGCTTGAGCGCCTCGACGGCATCCCAACCGAGCTCGCCGCCGTGGCAGAAGGCGAGGTCGGCTGCCTCGAGCGCCCAGGGCAACTGCGCCTTCATCGAGCCGAGCTTCATCGTGTTCGAGCGCGGCTCGAAGACCGCGAGGATGCGCGGGCCGTCGCCGAGCTTGCGGCGCAGGCCGTCGATGGTCGTTCGCATCGCCGTCGGGTGGTGGGCGAAGTCGTCGTACACCGACACGTTGCCCTCGACTCCGCGCAGCTCCAGCCTGCGGCGTACGTTGCGAAAACCGCCGAGGGCTTCGGCGGCGGCCGCCGGCGCGACGCCGACGTGCTCGGCGGCTGCGATCGCCGCGAGCGCGTTCATCTGGTTGTGCTCGCCGGTCAGACCCCATTCCACGCGGGCCACCTTGAGCCCGCCACGCAGCACGTCGAAGGCGCCGGGCTCGCCCCGCGCGCGCAGCAGTCCCGGCTCTTCCTTGCGACCGCCGAACCGCTGCACTTCGCTCCAGCAGCCCTTCTCGAGCACCCGCTGCAGGGCCTCTTCCTGCGAGTTGACGACGATCCTGCCGTTCGACGGCACGGTGCGGACGAGGTGATGGAACTGACGTTCGATGGCGGCGAGATCGTCGAAGATGTCGGCGTGGTCGAACTCGAGGTTGTTGAGCACCGCCGTGCGCGGCCGGTAGTGGACGAACTTGCTGCGCTTGTCGAAGAACGCCGTGTCGTACTCGTCGGCCTCGATGACGAAAGGCGCGTCGGGGGCGCCGAGCCTGGCCGAGACGCCGAAGTCGAGCGGCACGCCACCGACCAGGAAGCCGGGCGCGGCACCGGCGCGCTCCAGGATCGTCGCGATCATCGCCGTCGTCGTGGTCTTGCCGTGCGTGCCGGCGACGGCGACGACGTGCCGCCGCGTCAGCACGTGCTCGGCGAGCCACTGTGGGCCGCTCGTATAGGCAGCGCCGGCATCGAGGATGGCCTCGACCAGCGGATTGCCGCGCGTCATCGCGTTGCCGATCACGAAGACGTCGGGCGCGATCCGGAGCTGGCTCGCGTCGTAGCCGGCAACGACGTCGATGCCGATCGCCGCGAGCTGCTCGCTCATCGGCGGGTAGACGCCGGCGTCGCAGCCGGTCACGCGGTGTCCGGCCTCGCGCGCGAGCGCGGCGAGGCCGCCCATGAAGGTGCCGCAGATGCCTAGAACGTGCAGGTGCATCGGGTCATTCTAGGAATGCCCGAATGTCCTTTCGACCCTCAGCGCCTCGTCACAACCCGAGCCACTTGCCGATGGCCAGCAGGTCGGCTTCGCCGTAGGGCATGAAACCTTCGTACTTGATCGGCTCCAGGCGCTTGCGGCCTTCCTCGGTGGCTTCGAGGCCGATGAAGTAGTCGCGCAGTCGCTGCGTCTGTTCCGGGCCCAGCGAACCGCTTGCGATCAGGTCCTTGATCGGCACCGGTCGCGACTGGCCGAGGATCCGACCACCCTTGGCCTGCCACGCCTTGACGACGCCGTTGGACGCGGTGGCGCCGGCGGCGGTGAGGTCGTGCTCGACGAAGAAGGGAACGGCGTCCTGGTAGCGCGTGTAGACCATGCGCACGGCCGGCTTCGTTCCGAGGTTGTCGCGCAGCGTCGCCCGCACCATCCAGCTCGTGATCGAGTCTTCGTCGGGCGCGCCGAGCGCCACGCCCTTCAGGTCGGGCAGGCCTTTCAGCGGCGAGCCGGGCTTGACGAGGAAGCGCGCGGTGTAGTTCTGGTACCCCTTGGTCACGGCGAGCAGCTTGTAGCCGGAATCGCGGATCGCCAGCACCGACAGGTGCGCAGGGTGGACGAAGGCGATGTCGTACTCGCGATTGGCGAGTCCCTTGCGCAGCGTCGGGTAGTCGCCGATCGGCTCGACCGTGACAGGCTGCCTCAGGATCTTCGCGAGGTCGGCGGCGATGCCGGCATAGCGGGCGCGGATCTCGTCGTTGGTCACCCGATACGTCACGCCCTCGTTGACGGCGAAGACGAGCGCATGGGCAGACGGCGCGACCAGCGCGAGCACCGTCGCCGCAGCGGCGAACATCAGGGTGGAATACGAGGGTCGCGCCATGGGGGCCTTCCGGTCGGTGACTCCATCCATTTTGCAAGACGCGTGCGTTCGGCAGGCGCCCAGAATCGCACGCCTCGGCCCCGTTTGAACGGCTCCGATCAACTCGCCAGGCTGTCGCGGGCCGCGGCGATCGTCCGCTCGATGTCGTCGGCGCTGTGCGCCGAACTCACGAACCCCGCTTCGTACATGGCCGGAGCCAGGTACACGCCGCGGTCGAGCATGGCGTGGAAGAAGCGGTTGAAGCGGGCGCCGTCGGTCTTCATCACCTCCGCATAGTTCTGCGGCAGCGCGTCGGCGAAGAAGAATCCGAACATGCCGCCCTCGCTGTCGGCGACGAGCGGCACGCCGGACGAACGCGCCGCGTCGACGAGGCCCGAGGCCAGGTCGCGGGTGCGCGCCGCCAGCGCATCGAAGAAGCCGGGCCGGGCGATCGCACGCAGCGTGGCCAGGCCGCAGGCGGTCGCGACGGGGTTGCCCGACAGCGTTCCCGCCTGGTAGACAGGGCCGAGTGGCGCCAGCTGTTCCATCACCGCCCGCGGCCCGCCGAACGCGGCCAGCGGCATGCCGCCGCCGATCACCTTGCCGAACACCGACAGGTCGGGCGCGAAGCCTGGGATCGACTTGGCGTAGATCGACTGGGCTCCGCCGAGCGCGACGCGAAAGCCCGTCATCACCTCGTCGAACACGAGCAGCGCGCCGTTGGCTTTCGTCAGCTCGCGCAACCGGGCCATGAAGGGCACTGTCGCGCGAACGAAATTCATGTTGCCGGCGATCGGCTCGACCATCGCGCACGCGATGCGCGTGCCGTGCAACGCGAAGGCCTCCTCGAGCTGCGCGATGTTGTTGTACTCGAGGACCATCGTGTCCTGCACGACCGGCTGCGGCACCCCGGCGCTGGTCGGATGGCCGAAGGTCGCCAGGCCGGAGCCGGCCTTGACGAGCAGGGCGTCGGCATGACCGTGGTAGCAACCCTCGAACTTGACGAACCGGTCGCGACCGGTCGCGCCGCGAGCCAGACGCAACGCGCTCATCGCCGCCTCGGTTCCCGAGCTCACGAGGCGCACCTGCTCGAGCGACGGCACGTGCGAGATGATCGCCTCGGCGAGCTCGATCTCGCGCTCGGTCGGCGCGCCGAACGAGAGGCCTTCGTCGACCGCACGGTGCACCGCCGCTTCGACGTCCGGGTGGCGATGGCCCAGGATCATCGGACCCCACGACCCGATGTAGTCGAGATAGCGCCTGCCTTCGACGTCGAAGATCGCCGGACCTTCGCCGCGGGCGATGAAACGAGGCGTTCCGCCGACGGCGCGGAATGCCCGGACCGGCGAATTCACGCCACCGGGGATGACGTCGGCGGCGCGGGCGAACAATCCGGCGTTGGTGGCCATCTGTGACGGACTCGGGTGCGCTTCGCGCAGTCTCAGTGAATGTGGCGCGGATTCTTCGGTACGGAGACCTCGGCGGCCTCGCCCTCCGGCCCCGTTTCGCCCTGCTCTTCACCGTCCCCTTCCTCCTCCTCGGGGAGCGCCCAGAAGAAGCGATCGGGGACGACGTTGCCCATGCCCGGCCGGAAGCCCGCGTCGAGCGACTGGTCCAGGAAGGCGAGCGCCTCGCCGACAGCGGCGTGGAGTTCGACACCGGTCGCCAGCAGCGCCGCGAGGCCCGACGACAGCGTGTCGCCGGCGCCGACGAACGCGGTCTCGAAGCGCTCGAACTTCTCGCCGGTGATCGCGCCCTGCGGCGATGCGAGCACGTTGTCGACGAACTGGTCGGGCAGCGGCACGCTGGTCACCAGCACGTAGCGCGCGCCGTGCTTGTGGGCCTCGACCGCGAGCTCGCGCGCCGACGGCGGCCGCTCGCTCGACCAGTCGGGGAGCAGGAAGTCGGCCAGCGTCTGGTGGCTGCCGACAAGCACCTCGGTCTGCGGCAGCACGAGCTCGCGGAACGCCTCGAGGTAGGACTGCTGGTCTTCCTCCTCGAGCCAGGACAGGCTCGGCAGGTAGGAGACGAGCGGAATGTCGGGATAGTCGGAGAGGATCTCGGCGATCGCGCCGACGTTCTCGGCGCTGCCGAGAAAGCCCACCTTCCACGCCGCGAGGGTCACGTCCTCGAGGACGCTGCGCGCCTGCTCGACGACGACATCGGCGTCCAGCGCGTGCTGGTCGAAGACCTCGGCGGTGTCGCGCATCAGGATCGCGGTGACGACGGGGAGTGCGTGCGCGCCCATGGCGGCGATCGTCGCGACGTCGCCGCCGGTGCCGCCGGCGCCCGTCGGATCGCTCGCGTTGAAGCTCATCACGCAGGCCGGCGCGGGCTGTTCGAGCGGCTCGGGTGGCGCACTCTCGGCGGCCGTGGAAGTGGCGGTCATGTCGGTTCGGAGGGGAGGGGGATGTCGTTCGCGAGCGCCTCGTCCGGACCTCCGGCGATGCGTGAACAATGTTGCGTATGTACCTACGGAGCCTTGCTTTTCCGCGAGGGGCCGCCTCTACAATCCGGGTCCATTGTAGTGAAGGTACTGCCCTTTCGTGACCGAGCCCAAGACCTGGATGTGCCTGATCTGCGGATGGATGTACGACGAAGCGGCCGGTGATCCCGAGCATGGCCTGGCCCCCGGAACGGTCTGGGCCGACGTGCCGATGAACTGGACGTGCCCCGAGTGCGGCGCGCGCAAGGAAGATTTCGAGATGGTGCAGATCTGAACAGGTCGGCGCCATCACCGATCGCCGAGGAGAACGCCTCTTGAGCAACGCGGCTGCTGCCGACCCAGCGGGGATGAAGGTGCTCGTCATCGACGACAGCAACACCATTCGTCGCAGCGCGGAGATCTTCCTGAAGCAGGGCGGCTACGAGGTCCTGCTCGCCGAGGACGGCTTCGACGCGCTGTCGAAGGTCAACGACCACGACCCCGACCTCATCTTCTGCGACATCCTCATGCCGCGTCTCGACGGCTACCAGACCTGCGCGATCATCAAGCGCAACCACAAGTTCGCCACCGTTCCGATCATCATGCTGTCGTCCAAGGACGGCCTGTTCGACAAAGCCAGGGGCCGCATGGTCGGCTCCGAGGACTACCTGACCAAGCCCTTCACGAAGGACCAGTTGCTGAGCGCGGTGCAGCAGCACCGCCGCGCGGAGCCCGCCTGAGGGCTGGTCGCCAGGCGCGAGGGAGCCCCACATGCCGATACAGAAGATCCTGCTCGTCGACGATTCGAAGACCGAGCTTCACCATCTTTCCGACCTGCTCGGCAAGAGCGGCTTCGACGTGCGCACCGCCGAGAACGGCGAGGATGCGATGAAGCGGCTCGGCGAGGACAAGCCCGACCTGATCCTGATGGATGTCGTGATGCCCGGGCAGAACGGCTTCCAGCTCACCCGTGCCATCACCCGCGACCCGCGGTACTCGAGCGTGCCGGTGATCATGTGCACGAGCAAGAACCAGGAAACCGACCGGGTCTGGGGCATGCGTCAGGGCGCGCGTGACTACATCGTCAAGCCGGTCGATCCGACCGAGCTGATGGCCAAGATCCACGCCTTCGACTGATGGCAAACAAGCAGGCCCTGCGCGACCTCCAGGCGCGACTTGCGGATCGCCTTCAGGCCGCCCGCACCGAGCCGCTCGGCCGGTCGTGGCTGGCGGTCGAATGCGGCTCGCGTGGCTTTCTGTTCCCGCTGCGCGAGGCCGGCGAGATCTTCGCGCTCGCACCGATCGTTGCAGTGCCGCACAGCCACCGCTGGTTCCTCGGCGTTTCCAACCTGCGCGGGCATCTGCACGGCGTTGTCGATCTCGCGGGCTTCCTCGGTGTCGAGGGTGCCGAAGTCTCGCGCGACCATTCGCGTCTGGTCGGCTTCAACCAGACGCTCGGCATCAACTGCGTGCTTCTCGTTGACGGGCTTTCCGGTTTGCGCGGCGAGGGCGAACTGCGCCGCGAAGGCGAACTCGACGAAGGCGCGAGACCGGCCTTCGCCGGCGGCCGCTACCGCGACGGTGGAGAACGCGTCTGGCAGGAACTGAGCCTCGGCGAGCTCGCCGGCGACGAATCGTTCCTGCGCATCGTCGGCTGACACCATTGCCGCCCTCAAGACTTCCGCAGGCGCGCCGATCATCCAGGGGGTCGACATGAGCTTCGTCAACAAATTCAAGGCGTGGGGCCAGAAGGCTCCCGATGCGGAAAGCGACGCGCACGACGGTGACGTCGCCTTCGCCGATTCGCAGCCGCCCGCGCCGCGCCGCGGCTCGACGTCGACCGCAGACCTGCCGCTGTCCGACGCCGAAGCCGCCGCCGCGTTCGACGTCACGGCCGACGGAAACGATGCCGGTCCGCCGTCGATCATCACCCAGGAGACGCCGTCCGAGATTGCCGCATTCACCGAGACGCGGCTGCAGGAGGGCGATGCCGCGCCCGCCGCCGTCTCCGGCTCGGCGCTGCCGCTGATCGGCGGTCGGCCCGCGGCCGAGCAGCAGCGCATCCTGCTCGCCGCCCTCGTCGTCGGCCTGATCGGCCTGATCGTGCTGACGATCGCCTCGTTCGTCTCGTCAGGCCGGGGCGCGGCGCAGGTCGCCGCCAGTGGCCAGGCGCTCATGCAGTCGCAGCGGCTCGCCAAGTCGGTGTCTCAGGCCATGACGGGAACCGCCTCGGCATTTCCCGAAGTCAAGGAAAGCGCCGACGTGCTGGCGAGCAACGTGCGCAGCCTGAAGACGGGTGACGGTCCCGTCCCGGCCGCTCCGGGCGGCGTCCAGGATGCGATCGACGTGGCGCTGCCGCTGGTCGAGCGGGCCGAGAAGAACGCCGGCGTCGTCGTGTCGCGGCAGAAGGCGCTCGTCGACGTGAGCGCGGCGCTTCAGGGAATCAACCGGCAGTCGTACGACCTGCTCGAGGCGGCCGAGGCCATCCTGTCGGTCAAGCTGCAGCGCGACGCCAACATCGTCGAGATCTCGGCGCTCAGCCAGATCGCGATGCTGACCCAGCGGATCGGCAAGTCGGCGAACGAGTTCCTGACCACCGAAGGCGTCAACCCGGAGGCCGCGTTCCTGCTCGACAAGGACCTCGGCTCGTTCAACGACATCACCAAGGGCCTGCTCGACGGCAACGCGCAGATGGGGCTGCCTGGGCTGCGCGATCCGCCGGTGCGGGAACGAATGGCGGGCCTGATCAAGCTCTACCAGGACACGCGCGCCCGCGGCGCCGTCATCCTCGCCAACCTGCCGGCGCTCAATGCTGCGCGCGACGCGCAGGGCCAGATCCTGGCCGACAGCGAGCCGCTGCGCAAGGCGCTCGACGAGGTGCAGACGCAACTGCGCAGCGAGAGCGGCCTGAGCGGGTGGATGCTGCTGCTGCTCGTTCTCTCGGCGCTCCTGCTGGTCGCCGGCGGCTACGGGTTCCTGCGCCTGTATGTGCTGGAGCAGGGCAGCCGGGCGACCCTGGCGCTCAGCCAGCGTGTCGAGGCTGAGTCGCAGGAGCAGGAGGCCAAGCGCGTCAACGACGCCAACCAGGCCGCCATTCTTCGCCTGATGAACGAGCTTCAGGGCGTCGCCGAGGGTGACCTGACGCAGCAGGCGACGGTGACGGAAGACATCACCGGCGCCATCGCCGACTCGGTGAACTACACCGTCGAGGAACTGCGCACGCTGGTCGCGCAGGTGCAGGGCACGGTGGGCCGGGTGTCGTCGACGACAGAGAAGGTCGAGCAGAACTCGACCGAGCTGCTGGCGACGTCGTCGGAGCAGTTGCGCGAGATTCGCGACACCGGCGAGTCGGTGCTGCAGATGGCCGGACGCATCAACCACGTGTCGGCGCAGGCGCAGGAGACGGCGCAAGTCGCGCGGCAGTCGCTGCAGGCGGCGGAGACGGGCCTCGCCGCGGTGCAGAACACGATCGGCGGCATGAACGCGATCCGCGACCAGATCCAGGAAACGTCGAAGCGCATCAAGCGCCTCGGCGAGTCGTCGCAGGAGATCGGCGAGATCACCGAGCTGATCTCGGACATCACCGAGCAGACCAACGTGCTTGCGCTCAACGCCGCGATCCAGGCGGCGTCGGCTGGGGAGGCCGGTCGCGGCTTCTCGGTCGTCGCAGAGGAAGTGCAGCGTCTGGCCGAACGGTCGGCCGACGCGACGCGGCAGATCGCGGCGCTGGTGAAGACGATTCAGACCGACACGCAGGACGCCGTCGGCGCCATGGAGCGGTCGACGCAGGGCGTCGTCCAGGGAACGCAGCTGACCGACGCGGCCGGCACGGCGCTCGGCGAGATCGACCGCGTGACCCGCCAGCTGACCGACCTCGTCTCGCAGATCTCGAACGCGTCGCTCGCGGAAGCGCAGTCGGCCAACGTCGTCGCCGCGAACATCCAGCACATCTTCGCCGTCACCGAGCAGACCAGTGAGGGCACCCGCTCCACGTCGCACATGGTCCGCGAGCTGTCGCGCGCCGCCGAGGAACTGAACCAGTCGGTCGCTCGCTTCAAGATCGCCTGACGCCCTGCGCCCTTCGAGCCGAGCCATGGATTCCAACCCCGACGACGGCGGCGTGTCCGCGCCCGCTGCCGCCGCCGGCCCTGCCGGCGACGACCTGAGCGCGATTGCCTGGGTCCAGGAGGAGCTTCGCCGGTCGCTCGATGCGGCTCACAAGGCGCTGCGCCGCTTCCAGCGGGACTCGGAAGCCGTCAGCGGGTCCGACCTCGATGCCGTCGACCCCGGCGTGCTGCGCGGTGCGCGGGCGCAGATCCACCAGGGAACGGGCGCGCTCGAACTGGTCGGGTTGCCGGCGGCGGCGACGGTGCTGCGCGCCAGCGAGTCCGCCGTGCAGCGGGCGGTCGGCCGGCCGGCGTCGCTGACGCCCGAGCTCGTCGGCGACATCGAGCGGGCTTCGTTCGCGCTGCTCGACTATCTTTCTCGGCTGCTCGCCGGCAAGACGGTGTCCCCGCTGGCGCTGTTCCCGCAGTATCGGGCGGTCCAGGAAGCGGTCGAAGCCGAGCGCGTGCACCCCGCCGACCTCTGGCCGATGGACTGGCGCTGGCGCGACGTCGCCGACTCGCCCGACGTCGTCGCTCGTCAAGCCGACAGCGACATGCGCGCGCAGCTCGAGGGCCAGCTGCTCCAGCTCATGCGCGGCGTCCAGGCGCTGACCGCGGCGTCGCGGATGGCCGACCTCTGCGCGGGCCTGGCTGCCGGCACGTCGCACCCGCAGGTGCGCACGTTCTGGAGCCTCGCCGCGGCCTTCTTCGAGGCCCAGCATCACGGTCTGCTGCCGTTCGACATCTTCACCAAGCGCGTCGCGTCCAGGCTGCTCGCCCAGTTCCGCCTGCTGCAGAAGGGCGACACCGACGTGTCCGAGCGCCTCGCCCGCGACGTGCTCTTCTTCTGCGCGCAGGCCGCGCCGGCGGGCCGCGGCGTTCGCGCGCCGCACCTCGTGGCGGTGCGCGCGGCCTATGGCCTGGCCGACGAACAGCCGACGGACTACTCGGTCAGCGTGCTCGGCCGATTCGACCCCGCCATCGTCGCCCATGCGCGCAAGCGCGTCGTCGCGGCCAAGGAGGCCTGGTCGGCCACGGCCGGAGGCGAGATGCACCGCCTCGCGGGTCTGGCCGAACAGTTCGCGCTGGTGGGCGACTCGTTGCGCAAGCTCCTGCCGTTCGGCGAGGCTTTCGCCGCCGAGCTGCAGGCGGCGGCGACGCAGACCCAGCAGGCCGCAGCGGCACCTCCGGCGGCGTTGGCGATGGAAGTCGCGACCGGGCTGCTGTTCGTCGAGGCGGCGCTCGAGGACGGCGACTTCGACGACCCCGAGCACGCCACGCGCGTGCGTCGCCTCGCAGAGCGGCTCGCCGCCGTTCGCCAGGGTGGCGCTCCGGAGGCGCTCGAGGGGTGGATGGAGGAGCTGTACCGCCGCGTCTCCGACCGGCAGACGATGGGCAGCGTCGTCCAGGAGCTGCGCGCCTCGCTCGGCGAGATCGAGAAGGCGATCGACACGTTCTTCCGCAAGCCCGATGACGGCACCGTCCTCGTCGACGTGCCAGTCAAGCTCGGCGCGATGCGCGGCGTGCTGTCGGTGCTCGGCATGGGCCATGCGGCGCAGGCGCTGCTGCGCATGCGAGACGAGGTCGACGGGCTTGCCCAGACCGAGGTCGATCCGGCTCGCATCGGCTCCTCCGGCGTGTTCGACCGGCTCGCCGGCAACCTGTCGGCGCTTGGCTTCCTGATCGACATGCTCGGCGTGCAGCCTGCGCTCGCCAAGTCGCTGTTCACCTACGACGCCGAGACGGGCGTGCTGGCGCCGCTGATGGGGCGCGCCGACCCGACCAGGGCCGTGCCGACCGAACCGGCGCCGGTCGAGCCCCGGCTGATCGAGCAGGCGCAGCTGCTGGCGTTCACGTCGGTTCGCGAGGACGTCCCATTGGACGACGTGCAGCGCGACCTCGAGCGACTGTCGCAGGAAGCTCAGGCCGCCGACCAGCCGGCGCTCGCCGCGACGGTGCTCAAGGCGCAGGAAGCCATCATCACGGCGCACGGCGACCACGCGGCCATCGTCACGGCGCGGGGCGAACTGTCGGAAGCGCTCGTCGACTTCGTGGCGACGTCGACCGAGCCGGCCGGCCTCGAGCCCGTCGCCGAGACCGAGTCGCCGGCGATCCAGAAGCCGATCGCGCTCGTCATCGACCTCGAGCACGACGACGAGATGCGCGACATCTTCCTCGAGGAAGCGCGCGAGGTGATCGAGACGGCTCGCGGCGCCACCGGCGGGCTCGCGTCGTCGCCCGACGATCTCGGCTTGCTGACGACGGTGCGCCGCGCCTTCCACACGCTCAAGGGCAGCTCCCGGATGGTGGGGCTGAAGTCGTTCGGCGAAGCGGCCTGGTCGTGCGAGCAGATCTACAACACGCAGCTCGCGGATCAGCGCGGCGGCGAGCCGGTGCTGCTCGAATTCACGACGAAGACGCTCGACGAGCTGTCGGCCTGGGTCGACGACATCGCCGAGCAGCGTGACGAGACGCGAAGCGAGGGCGGCATCAAGCTCGCCGCAGATCGGCTCGCGCGCCGGCTGAAGGGCGGTGACGAGGGCACCGACCTCGACCTGCCCGTCGCCGACGACGTGGCGGTTGCCTCGTTGCCGCCAGACCTGCCGAGCGCAGACGACCTCGACCTTCGGCCGCCGTCGTCGTGGCCGGTGGCCACGCCGGCGGAAGGCGACGCGCCGGTCGAGGAGGTCGCGTTCGAGCTCGACCTCTCCGGCTTCGACTCGACCGAGGCGGCGACGCCTTCGTCGGACGCGGCGTCGGCCGACGCCCGGCAGTGGCCGTCCCTTGATGCTGCAACGGCGGGCGCCTCGTCGGCGATGTTCGATCCGTTCGATTCGCGCGCCGGTTCTGCTCCGGGCGACTCGAACTTCGCCGACCTGGAACTCGACCTCGACCTCGGCAGCCCGGCGGATCCGCACCCTTTCATCGAAACGCTGGCGCCGACGGTCGACATCGAAACGTCGCCGGGCGCGCTCGACGAGGCGACCGACGCGCAGCCGGTCGGCGAGATCACCCTCGACACCATCGATCTCGCGCTCGACGACGCGCCGCCTGCCGACGACGGCGGCGACGCCTCGCCATCACACGCCCGACCTGACGAAGTCCCGCACGAGGCCGACGGCGCGCCGCCCTCGACGAAAGCGGAGGAGGCCGCCGCCGAGCCGGTCGTCGACGAGAACGTCAAGGTCATCGGGCCGCTGCGGATCGGCATCCCGCTCTTCAACATTTTCCTCAACGAGGCCGACGAGCTGTCGCGCCGCCTGACGACCGAGGTCGCCGAGTGGGGCATGGAACTGCATCGCCCGATCGGCGAGCCAGCGATCGCGCTGGCGCATTCGCTCGCCGGCAGCTCGTCGGCCGTGGGCTTCAGCGACCTGTCGCACCTGTCGCGCACCCTGGAGCACGCGATGGCGCGCTCGAATGCGATCGGCCACGGCACGGAAGACGAGGCGCGCCTGTTCGTCGACACCGCCGAAGACGTCCGCCGCCTGTTGCACCAGTTCGCGGCCGGTTTCCTGAGGGCGCCCGCGGCCGGCCTCGCCGAGCGCCTTGCCGAGCACGAGGTCACGTCGGCGCGCCGGCTCGAGGCCGCCACTGCCGCGTCCGAGCTCGGCGAAGCGACCGAAGACGACGAAGGCGCGACACCGGCGGTCGTCGAGCCGCTGATCCACCTCGACTCGGAGCAGGCGACGCTCGCAACGGACCCAGAGGAAGCGGCGGCGGAGGCGCCGCCGATCGAAGCGGCGCCGGCCTCTGCGTTCGTCCCGTTCGTGCCCGTTGGTTCGCTCGGCCTGGCCGAGCTCAAGCCACTCGCGGCGGCACCGGTCGAGACGCCGCGGCCCGCAGTCACCGGGCGGTCGGTCTACGGCGAGTTCGACGGCGACATCGCCGCCGTCGACGCGGTCGACCTCGAACTCTTTCCCATCTTCGAGGAAGAAGCCGAGGAACTCCTGCCACAACTGGCGAGCCAGCTGCGCGACTGGGCACGGGAACCGGCCGCGAAGGCGCACGCCGCTGCGTGCATGCGCACCCTGCACACGCTCAAGGGCGGCGCCCGGCTCGCCGGCGCGATGCGTCTGGGCGAGATGGCGCATCGCCTCGAGACCCGCATCGAGCGGATCACCTCCGGCGACGAGAGCGCGTCGGCCGCCGACGTCGACGGCCTGCAGATGCGGGCCGACGCGATGTCGCATGCCTTCGACGCGCGCAGCCGACGCGACGCGCAGGCGTATGCCGATGCGGTCGCGGGCGCGATCACGCCGATCACGCCGGCAGCACCGGTCACGACGTCCGCCCTGCCCGAGCCCGCCGCGAAGCCGTTCGCGGCGCCCGAGCCGGAAGCGACCGCGAAGGTCGACGACGCGCACGCCGCGGCGCCGTCGGCGCCAACCGCCGACAGCACGCTGGCGCCGTCCGGCGCGTCGCCGAAGCGGGCGACACCGCCCGTCAAGCGGGCAGGCCGACGCGCCGCGGCGCGCCAGGCCGCGGGCGAAGGCGCCGGTGACGCCGCGAGTGCTGCGCCGGCCGCTGCCGAATCGGCGCCGATCGACTGGTCGCGGTTCGTGCAGGCAGGCCCGGCCGTCGCCCGTGCCGTCGAGCCCGCGCAGGCGGTGACGCAGTCGTCGGTGCGGGTGCGTGCGCCGCTGCTCGACCGGCTGGTGAACCAGGCGGGCGAGGTCAGCATCACGCGCTCGCGCATCGAGAGCGGCGTCGGCCAGATCAAGGGCTCGCTCGGCGATCTGACCGAGAACCTCGAGCGGCTGCGCGGCCAGCTTCGCGACATCGAGCTGCAGGGCGAAGTGCAGATGACGTCGCGCCTCGAGGCGGCGAAGGCGGCGTCGCAGTCATTCGACCCGCTCGAGTTCGATCGCTTCACGCGCTTCCAGGAACTGACGCGGATGATGGCGGAGTCGGTCAACGACGTCGCCACCGTGCAGCGGGCGCTGCAGCGCTCGATCGAGTCCGCCGAAGACGACCTTGTCGCCCAGGCACGACTCACCCGCGACTTGCAGGACGACCTGCTGCGCACGCGGATGGTCGAATTCGAGGGCCTGTCCGACCGGCTGTACCGCGTCGTCCGGCTGACCGCGAAGGAAACGGGCAAGCAGGTTCGACTCGACATCGTCGGCGGGTCGATCGAAGTCGACCGCGGCGTCCTGGACCGCATGACCGGCGCCTTCGAGCACCTGCTGCGCAACAGCGTCGCCCATGGCATCGAGATGCCGGAGGCGCGAACCGCTGCCGGCAAGGATGCGACCGGGACGATCGTCGTTTCGCTCAGCCAGGAGGGCAACGAAGTCGGTGTCGAGGTGCGCGACGACGGCGCCGGGCTCGACCTCGCCAGGATCCGCGGCAAGGCGGTCGCCGCCGGGCTGTTGAAGGCCGACTCGGAGCCCGACGACGCCGAGCTCGCCAACCTCATCTTCACCGCCGGCTTCACCACGGTCGAGAAGGTGACCGAGCTGGCCGGACGCGGCGTAGGCATGGACGTCGTGCGCTCCGAGGTCGCATCGATGGGCGGCCGCATCGAGACGGCGACGTCGGCAGGGCAGGGCACGTCGTTCAAGCTCGTCCTGCCGCTCACCACCGCCGTCACGCAGGTCGTGATGCTGCATGCCGGCGAGGACACGATTGCCGTTCCGTCGACGCTGGTCGAGATCGTGCGGCGCGCCGCCGCGGCGGATGTCGAAGCGGCCTACCGCAGCGGCGCCTACGAATACGGGGGCGGTCCGATCCCTTTCTTCTGGCTCGGCGATCTGCTGCAGCGCGGTGGTCGCGCCGCCGAGACGAGCTCGCGCACGCGCGCCGTGGTGATCGTGCGCAGCGCGCAGCAGCGCGTGGCGGTGCACGTCGACGAGGTCCTCGGCAACCAGGAAGTCGTCGTCAAGAACCTGGGCCCGCAGCTGTCGCGCCTGCCTGGGCTCGCGGGCATGACCTTGCTTGCGTCGGGTGCGGTCGCGTTGATCTACAACCCGGTCGCCCTGGCCACGCTCTACGGCGACGAGGCGCGCAGCGCCATGCAGGCGCGCAGCAGCGGCGCCGCCGACCATGCACCGGCGCACCCGCGGGCGCCGACAGCGGCCGACGAGGCGCGCGCCGCGCCGCTGGTCCTGGTGGTCGACGACTCGCTCACCGTCCGGCGTGTCACGCAGCGCCTGCTGGCGCGCGAGGGCTATCGCGTCACGCTCGCCAAGGACGGGCTCGATGCGATCGACCGCCTCGCCGACGAGATTCCGCAGGTCGTGCTGTCCGACATCGAGATGCCGCGCATGGACGGGTTCGACCTCGTTCGCAACCTCCGCGCCGACCCGCGCTGGCGCGACCTTCCGGTGATCATGATCACCTCGCGGATCGCCGAGAAACATCGCGAGCACGCACGCGAGCTGGGGGTCGACCACTACCTCGGCAAGCCGTACGCCGAAGACGAGTTGCTGGCGCTGATCGCTCGCTACACCGGTGTCGAGGCCATCAACGCCGAGACCTGAGCGACCCGCTCAGCGGCGACCCCGCTTCGCTTCCCGCACGGCGCCGTAGCGCGCCATCGTCCTGGCTCGGGCCTCGGCGTGGTCGACGACCGGTTCCGGATAGTCGCGGCCGAGCACCACGCCGGCCGCCTCGAGCTCGATCGGCGACGCTTCCCAAGGCGCGTGGATCAATGTGTCCGCGAGTCCGGCCAGCTGCGGCAGGTAGCGGCGAATGAACTTGCCCTCGGGGTCGAAGCGGCGGCTCTGCGTCACCGGGTTGAAGATGCGAAACCACGGCTGCGCGTCGCAGCCCGTCGAGGCCGCCCACTGCCAGCCACCGTTGTTCGACGCCAGCTCGTAGTCGATCAGGTGTTCGGCGAAGTACGCCTCGCCTCGCTGCCAGTCGATGCCGAGGTCCTTGGTGAGGAAGCTCGCGGTGACCATGCGCAGCCGGTTGTGCATCCAGCCGGTCTGGTTGATCTGCGCCATCGCCGCGTCGACCAGCGGGTAGCCGGTTTCGCCCTTGCACCACGCGTCGAACGCCGCGTCGGCGGCCTTGCCGTGTTCCCACTTCACGCGGTCGTACTCGGGCCGGAACGCGGCGCCGACGACGTGCGGCCGATGGTGCAGCACCTGCTGGTAGAAATCGCGCCACGCGAGCTCCGAGAGCCACGTCTGCGCGCCGCCCCTGGCGCGCGGCGGCACCTGCGCCACGTGTTCGACGGCGGCTCGGGCGAGTCGGCGGATGGAGATCGTGCCGAAGCGCAGGTGCACGCTCAGGTAGCTCGGCCCCTTGACGGCGGGGTAGTCGCGGGCGCTGGCGTAGTCGTCGATCCGGTGCAGGAAGTCGGCGAGCAGCGCCTCGGCCGAGGCCGGCGTGCCGTGCACCTTGAGCGCCTCGAGGTTGGTCCGCACGAAGCCGAGCTGGCCGAGCGTCGGGATGCGGTGCGGCGTCTGCTGCGGGATGGGCGCGAGTGCACCGGCATGGCGGTCGACGGGATAAGCCCTCAGGTAGTAGCTGTCGGCGCCGTGGCCCTCGTCGTCGAGCCGTTCGAGCCACGCCTTGCGGTACGGCGTGAAGACCGTATAGGGGCTGCCGGCGCCCGTGAGCACCTCGCTGCGCTCGAAGATGACGTGGTCTTTCGACGTGTGCAGCGCGACGCCGAGGTCGGCGAGCGCCCCGCGCACCGCCGCGTCGCGCGACAACGCGTAGGGGTCGTCGTCGTGGTTGGCGTAGACGCCCTGCACCGCCAGCTCGTTGGCGAGGCCGACGATCGAGTCGGCCCCATCGCCGTGGCGGACGAGCAGCCGCACACCGTTCACGCCATGCTCGCGGCCGAGCGCCGCCAGCTCGGCGTCGAGGCATTCGACGCCCTGGTGGATGAACTCGACGCGCCGGTCCTGGCGCGGCAGCGCGTCGAGGATCGCGGTGTCGAAGACGAAGGCGCACCAGACCCGCCGGGCCGACCGCAGCGCGTGGTACAGCGCCGCGTGGTCGTCGGCGCGCAGCTCACGGCGGAACCAGACCAGGGCGCTGTCGAGCGGCTTGTCGGCGGTCATCGCCGCGCAGTGTGGATCAAACGGCCGCCGGCCGAAGCGCCGGCGGAATAAAATGCTCCCGTGCCGCCGTCATCGATCAACTTCACCAACCAGTTCCTGATCGCCATGCCCGGCATGAGCGAGGGTGCCTTCGCGGGATCGGTCGTCTACCTGTGCGAGCACACCGACAAGGGTGCGCTCGGCCTGGTCATCAACAAGCCGATCGACATCACGCTGAAGAACCTGTTCGAGAAGGTCGAGCTCGAGCTCGATCGCGAGGACCTGGCCGAGTCGCCGGTTTACTTCGGCGGCCCGGTGCAGACGGAGCGCGGTTTCGTGCTGCACGAGAAGGTCGAGGCAGAGGAGGGCGAGGACGGCGCCTACAACTCGTCGCTGCGGATCGAGGGCGGGCTCGAGATGACGACGAGCAAGGACGTCCTGGAGGCGCTCGCCGCCGGCACCGGGCCGAAGCGGGTGCTCGTGACGCTCGGCTACAGCGGCTGGGCGGCCGGGCAGCTCGAGGACGAGATGAGCCGCAATGGCTGGATCAACGTCGCCGCCGAGCCGGGGATCATCTTCGACACGCCGGTCTCCGAGCGCTACCACAAGGCGCTGTCGCTGCTCGGCATCGACGCGGCGATGCTCTCGTCGGCGGCAGGGCACGCGTGAGGCGCGCGGTGGCCTTCGCCTCCCCGCCTCGCACCTTCCTCTCCTTCGATTTCGGCGTTCGTCGCATCGGCGTGGCGACCGGCAACTCCCTGACGCGCAGCGCGACGCCACTGACGACGGTCGCCGTCCAGGGCGACGCACGCGACGCCGCGATCGCGGCACTCGTCGCCGAATGGAGTCCGGCTGCGCTCGTCGTCGGCGTTCCCTTCCATCCAGACGGCACGCCGCACGCCAACACGGCACGCGCACGCCGTTTCGGGCGCGGGCTCGCCACGCGCCACGGCCTCGCGGTCCATGAAGTGGACGAGCGCTGGACGACGACCGAGTCGGACGCTCGCGGCGACGCCGACCGCGACGCCGGGGCCGCCGCGATCATCCTCGAGCAGTTCCTGGCGAGCGACGCGGCATGACAACGGTTGCACGCGAAGCCGATGGCGGGCTCGACGCCGAGGCGCTCTATGCCGGACTCGTCGAGGGCGTCCGTGGGCTCCTGCGCGACGGCTCGGTGCTGGTCGGCATCTGGTCGGGCGGCGCGTGGCTCGTCGAGCGGCTGCAGCGAGATCTGGCGCTGGCCGGGGAGCCCGGCGTCATCTCGAGCGCGTTGCACCGAGACGACTTTGCCCGCCGCGGCCTCGCCGGCAGCGATCCAACGCGGCTCCCGTTCGAGGTCGAGGGCCGGCACATCGTCCTCGTCGACGACGTGCTGCACACCGGCCGGACGATCCGCGCCGTCGTCAACGAGCTCTACGACTTTGGCCGACCGGCGAGCGTCGCGCTCGCCGTACTCGTCGACCGCGGCGGCCGCGAGCTGCCGATCGCGGCGAGCTTCGCGGCGGCAAGCGGAGTCGACGTCGCCGCCGGCCGCCGCCTCACCCTCGCGCGCGGCGACGACGGGCTGTTCCGCTTCGATCTGCGCGAGCATTGAGTCATGTTCGGCTCGCGCAACCCCCAGCTCAATGCCAACGGCGAGCTCGTCCATCTGCTGTCGATCGAGGGCCTTCCGGCCGACGTGCTGCATCTGATCCTCGACACCGCCGGCACGTTTCTCTCCGTCAACGAGCGCGACGTCAAGAAGGTGCCGCTGCTGCGCGGGAAGAGCATCTTCAACCTGTTCTTCGAGAACTCGACGCGCACCCGGACGACCTTCGAGATCGCCGCCAAGCGGCTGTCGGCCGACGTCATCAACCTCGACATCGCGCGCTCGTCGACGGCCAAGGGCGAGAGCCTCCTCGACACCGTCGCAAACCTCTCCGCGATGCATGCCGACATGTTCGTCGTGCGCCACTCCGAGTCGGGTGCTCCCTACCTGATCGCGCGCCACTGCGCCCCGCACGTGCACGTCGTCAACGCCGGCGACGGCCGTCACAGCCACCCCACCCAGGGGCTGCTCGACATGTACACGATCCGCCACTACAAGCGCGATTTCCGCCAGCTCGTGGTGGCGGTCGTCGGCGACATCGTCCACTCGCGCGTGGCCCGCTCCGACATCCACGCCCTGACGACCCTCGGCGTTCCCGAGATCCGCGCCGTCGGCCCGAAGACGCTGGTTCCCGGCGACCTGAAGGAGATGGGCGTTCGGGTCTGCCACGACATGGCCGAGGGCGTTCGCGACGCCGACGTGATCATCACGCTGCGGCTGCAGAACGAGCGCATGGGCGGCGCGATGCTGCCGAGCGCCGGCGAGTATTTCAAGACCTTCGGGCTCACCGCCGAGAAGCTCGCCCTCGCCAAGGCGGACGCGATCGTGCTGCATCCCGGGCCGATCAACCGTGGTGTCGAGATCGACTCGGCGGTGGCCGACGGAAAGCAGAGCGTGATCCTTCCGCAGGTCACGTTCGGCATCGCCGTGCGGATGGCGGTGATGTCGATCATCGCGGGCAATTCGGCATGAGCGTGCGGCTGCTCGTCACCGGCGCGCGCCTCGTCGACCCTGCGAGCGGTCGCGACGAAGCCGGCTCGCTCGCGATCGCCGATGGCCTCATCGTCGCGTTCGGCGAACACCCGGCCGACTTCACGCCGGACCGCACGATCGACGCTGCCGGTCTCGTCGCCTGTCCCGGGCTCGTCGACCTCTGCGCGCGCCTCGGAGAACCGGGCCACGAGCACGAGGGCATGCTCGAATCGGAGCTCGCGGCGGCCGTCGCGGGCGGCGTCACGAGCCTCGTCTGTCCGCCCGGAACGGACCCGGTGCTCGACGAGCCCGGCCTCGTCGAGATGCTCGTTTTTCGCGCCGAGAAGCTCGATCTCGCACGGCTCTATCCGCTCGGCGCGCTGACACGGGGCCTTGCCGGCGATGCCATCACCGAGATGGCCGAGCTCACCGAATCGGGCTGCGTCGGTTTCTCGCAGGACGACCGTCCGGTCCGCGACACGCTCGTGCTGCACCGCGCCCTGCAGTACGCCTCGACCTTCGACTACACGACGTGGCTGCGGCCCAACGACGCGTGGCTCGGCGGCGGCGTCGCCGCGAAGGGACCGCTGGCGACGCGGATGGGCCTCGCCGGCGTGCCGGTGATCGCCGAGACGATCGCGATCGCGACGATCTGCGAGCTCGTCCGCGACACTGGCGCGCGCGTCCATTTCTCGCGCCTGTCGAGCGCAGCGGGGGTCGACCTCGTGCGCCGTGCAAAGGCCGACGGGTTGCCGGTGACCTGCGATGCGAGCATCCACCAGCTGCACCTGACCGACGTCGACATCGGCTACTTCGACGCCGCGATGCGGCTCGTGCCGCCGCTGCGCCAGCAGCGCGACCGCGACGCGATCCGCGCCGCGCTCGCCGACGGCACGATCGACGCGCTGGTCAGCGACCACACACCGGTCGCCGAGGACGCCAAGCACCTGCCGTTCGCCGAGGCCGAGCCCGGCGCGACCGGCCTCGAGTTGTTGCTCGGGCTGGCGCTGAAGTGGGGCGAGGCGAGCGGGATGGCGCTCCTGCCCACTCTCGCCGCGGTCACCTCGCGGCCGGCGCGCGTGCTGGCGTCGTCGCGCCGGCTCGATGCGGGCGCGCCGTCGGGCCTCAGGGTCGGGGCGCCGGCCGACCTGTGCGTGTTCGACGCAGCCGCCTCCGGCGAGCTCGCCACGACGGCCCTGAGAAGCCGCAGCCGGCACACGCCGTTCGCCGGACATCTCCTGCCGGGTCGGGTGCGGTTCACCATCGTCGCCGGCCGGGTCGCCTACGAGGCGCCCGCCGGCTGACGCCGGCATCGCCCCGCGGCTCCCCCGTTTCGCTCGACCCATGCCGCTCCGTCGCCTGCGCGCCGTCGGCCGGCTGCTCGCCTGCGTCGCCCACGGCCTGCACGGTGTCGCCATCGTCGTCTTCCGCTTTCCATCGATGGCGCCCGAAGCCCGCCGCGCGAGCATCCGCTGGTGGTCGGCGAAGATGCTGCGCTCGATCGGCATCACGCTCGTTGTCGTCGGCGAGCCGGTCGTGCGGCGTTCGTTGCTCGTTCTCAACCACGTCTCGTGGCTCGACATCATGGTCGTCCACGCCGTGCTGCCCGAGGCGCGCTTCGTGTCCAAGGCCGACGTGAAGGCGTGGCCGCTCGTCTCGCGCCTCGTCGATTCGGCGGCGACGCTCTACCTCGAGCGCGAGAGCAAGCGCGACGCGTTGCGCGTCGTCCATGCGGTGGCCGATGCGCTGCGCGTGGGCGACGTCGTCGCGGTGTTTCCCGAAGGCACGACGTCGACCGGCCACGGCCTGCTGCCGTTCCACGCCAACCTGCTGCAAGCGGCCGTGTCGACCGCGACGCCGGTGCAGGCCGCGGCGCTGCGCTATTCGGACCGGGACGGCGCGGTGAGCGAAGCGGTCGAATTCATCGGCGACACGACGATCGGCCAGAGCCTGTGGGGCACGGCCTGCGGCCACGGTGTCGTCGCGACGCTGCGATTCCTGGAGCCTCGCGACAGCGAGGGCGCCGATCGCCGTCGGCTCGCGCAGGTGCTGCGAACCGACATCGCCGGCGCGCTCGGTGTCGATCTGGCCGACATCGGCGGCCTCGACGTCAGCGCGCGCCGCCCGCCTGCTTCGCCACCGCCGCCACGGCTTTCG
>JBBSPY010000005.1:0-36889 GCA_038258415.1 Burkholderiales bacterium | reverse complement strand
TTGCCGATCTGGGGCGTGCACGAGGGCACTCCGACCGTCGGCGTGACCACGTTGTTGCAACCCACGCCCTGCCCTGAACCGTTGGGGCCGCTGGGCGTGCACGATGCGACTCCCACCGGCGCCCCGTTCAACGTCTGGCACAGCGTCGCGGTATAGCCGTTGCCCGAGCTGGCCGCGACCGGAGTGCACGAGCCGACGTTGACCCACGGCTGAACGACGATCGTGTTGCAGGTCGTGTTGGTGAACGTATTGCCCGAGTTGGCGGTTGCCGTCGTGCAGCTCGCCACCGGCGTCGGGCCGGTCGGGACGGTCTGGCAGAGTGTCTGCACCCAGGAGTTACCCGAGGCTGGGGCTACAGGTGTGCACGACAGGATCGGCGTCCAGGCCGTGTTGTTCGGCGCGCAGGTGGTGGTGGTCCAGCTGTTGATCGAGGTCGGGCCCGAGGGCGCGCACGACGAGACGCCCGTCGGTCCGGTGTTGACCGGCGTGCAGGTGGTGGCCGTGTAGCTGTTGCCGGAATTGCCGGGCGCGGTCGCGCAGCTCGCGACCGGCGTCGCGGACCCGACCACGTTCGGGCAGGTGGTCGTCGTCCAGCTGTTGCCGCTGACTGCGCCCGACGGCGAACATGATGCGACCGGCGTGGGACCGTTGACGACGGGTGTGCACGTGGTCGCGACCCAGTTGTTGCCGGAGCTGGCGCTTGCCGGTGTGCACGTGCTGACCGGGGTCGGCCCGGTGTTGACCGGGCTGCAGTTCGTCGTCGTCCAGCCGTTACCGGAGTTCGGCCCCGAAACTGCGCACGAGGCGACGCCTATGGGACCGACGTTGTTGGAACCGCAGGTCGTCGCCGTGTAGCTGTTGCCCGATGAAGCCGGGTCCGCGACGCACGACGAAACGCCGATCGGTCCGGTGTTGACCGTCGTGCAGTTGGTCGCGACGTAGCCGTTGCCCGCGTTGGCCGTTTGCGGCGTGCAGCTGGCCACGGGTGTCAGCGCGCTCGACGATGTGCCGCAGGTCGTGTCGATGTAGCTGTTGCCGGCATTCGGCCCTGACGGTGTGCACGTGACGACGTTGGTCGGACCGGTCGCATTCACGGTGCAGTTGGTGGCCGTGAAGTTGTTGCCCGCATTTGCCGCGGCGCTCGTGCAACTCGCGACGCCGGTCGGTCCGGTGCCCGCGCTGCTGCAGGTCGTCGTCGTGTAGCTGTTGCCGCTGTTCGCCGTGGCCGCGGTGCAGCTGGGCACCAGGGTCGGTCCGGTCGCGACGGTCTCGCAGTAGAAGAAGCCGGCGGCCAAGCAGCTGCCCGATGCCACCGCAGTGCAACCTTCGTCGCGGGAGTCGCAGATGCGGTCCTGGCTGGTGCGCTGGGTCCACTGAATGGTGCTCCGGATCGGCTGCGAGGTCGACCGGGTCGTCTGCGACGTGTACGTGTTGAGCTGCGACGTGCTCGCGGTCGTCTGCCCCGTGGTCATCGTCGTCTGCGACGTGCTGGCGTCGACTCGCGACGTCTGGATTCGCGTCTGCAGGGTGTTCTGGTCAGTGCGCGAGGTGCTCTGGACGGTCTGCAGCGTGCTCCGCTGCCGCTGCGTCGTGCTCTGCTCGATCCGCTCCTGTCGCTGTTGCAGCTGCGTGGTGTAGGCCGTGAGCTGCGACGTCCCTTGCGTGATCTGGGTTGTCGTGCGGCGGACCTGGGTGTCGGTCTGCAGCGTCTGCGCGGTGCTGAGGGTGTGCTGCAGCGTGCTCTGGTCAAGACGGCTTGTCGTCTGGCTGACCTGTGCCGTGCTCTCGTTCGTCTGCACCGTGCGCGTCACCAGCTGCGACTGCGCGTAGGTGAGCTGGGCGGTCGACATCGATGTCTGCGTCGTCGACTCGTACAGATAGCTCCCGCACGGGCTGTAGCCGAAGTTGTTGACGTTGTCGGTCGTGACCTGGGTGTCGGTCGCGAAACCTTCCCAGATCGGCCGCGGGCTGAGGCCGGTCGGCGGGGTCAGGATGTTGTCCTGCTGGCCGACTCGCGTCACGCCATCGATCTGCACCGGCCCTCCGCCCGGCGTTTCGGTCTGGGAGTTCCAGTACCCGTCGGTCGTCATGATGGTGAAGTTCTGCTGGCAGGAGAACTGCATCGGATCACCGGTCATGCCCGCGTTGATCCCGTCCTGCTTGCCGGCATAGTGGCGGCCGACGCGAGCGAGGCCCTCGCGCGCCGGGGAGGCGCCCTCGGCCGGTTGAGCGAACAGCTTCGTATACCAGGCACTGCGCTGTGGCAGGTCGAAGTCGGCGATCGGGACGTACTTGGCCTGGTTGATTGCGGCGTCGGTCGGGTTCGTCTTCGGCTCGACCGTGATCATGCCGACGCGAAAGCTGTTGGTCAGCGGGCTGAAAGCCAGGCTGGCGGCGGTCTTGATGAGGCTCAGGCGTGTGCGGTAGAACGAGTACCAGATGGCGAAGTTCTGACGCTCGTCGGCAAAGCCCGGACGACCGGATGTGGCGCTCACCAGCACCCGAGTCCAGGTTCCGGCGCCGGGGCCGGCAGCGGTGGTCGACGCGCCGACGTCGGACTGCCGGCACGCGGCCGAGTCATAGTCGAGCGTTTGCGGGCCGGTGTAGGTGTAGTAGTAGGCGGGTTGGGCCGGATCGGCCGGCACGGAACCCTGCGCGCGCAGCGTCTTGGCGTCGAACGCGCGAAATGAAGTCGACAGGTTGACGAACGAGACGTCGGTTGCGTCCGGTGCAATGTAGTACGACGCAAAGCCGGCGTAAGGCGCGTTGGAGAAGGAACCGGCCGGGAAGCTGAAGAAGGTGCCGTCCGGCATCTTGGGCAGCGTGTAGTCGACGAGCGGGTTGTAGTAGATCGAGTTGCACTGCGTGGCGCGGTAGCCGAGGCTGCCCGTGTAGTCGGTGCTGCCGACCTTCTCTACCTCGTCGGGCATGTGCGTCCATGCCATCGAGCCCGACGTGTCCATCAGCAGCATGATGTTCGGCTTTCCCTGGAACGAGGTGCCGCTCGCGATCGGAAGTGGCGACAGGTCGGTCAGCGCTGCCATCGAGGCGCGCGGCATGCCGGACAGCACGATCGCCACGGCGACCGACGAGGCGAGACCTCGCTTGAGCATCGGCAGCAGCACCGGCGTGCGCGCTTCGGTCGTGTGGGTGGTGGTCATGAGAACGTTCCCTCGATTCCGCTGGGTTTCTTGTTGATCAGTTGAGGATCACTTGCGTGAAGCTCACCGTATTTCGCGGTCCGGCTACACGGGTGGTGACGCGGTAGTAGGGCGTGAGCGACGGCGTCAGCGGCGGCGAGGAATAGTCCAGGCTGCCCTTGGCGTGCAGGGTGTCGTTTTCCAGGTCGGAGCAGACCTGGGTGGGCGCCTGCACGGAACCGGGATCCCGGCAGAGGCGCTGGATGATGTACTGGCTGGTGTTGCCGCCGCCGATGTCGGCGGCGCCGGCGCCGACCGTGACGGTCGCGGCCCCGGTCTGCCAGTTGAACTGCGTCGGGTCGACGGTCGTGCCCCAGGTGCCGCTCCAGGTCGCGTAATAGCCTTGCGCAGGCTGGTCGATGTTGAGGTTGGCGCCCGAAGTGAGGTACCACTGGCGCGCCGCTTCGGTGCCAACGTCGGCGGTCGATGTGGCGTTCTGCTTGAAGGCGACGTTGCCGGCGACCGAGATGCCCGATCCCATCTGCCGCAGCATCGCGATGCCGGCGAGCGACATGACGATCAGCACGACCAGGGCGACCCACATGACGATGCCGCGCTCGCGGCGCGACGACACGCCGCCGCGCGTTGCGTGAAGCCTGGTCATGGCGCGGTCCCCCAGAGCAGGTTGCGCAGCGGGATCGTGCGCTCGTAGACGCGATAGCGGTAGTAGCGCCAGTTGTTCGGGTCGGCCATCGTGTCGTTGAAGGTGTCGCCGGTGCCGTCGACGTTGGTCATGACGAACGTGTGAGCCGCGTCGCAGTTGGCCCAGCAGGGGTTGCGGGCGTCGGGCGTGACGGCGAACGCCGTATTCGTGTTCGGGTCGATGCTCTTCTCGAACTGCTTGCTGCGAACCACCACCGCCGTGCGGATCGCCAGCACGGTCGACCAGTCGACAGGCGGCGCCGGCGTGGCGGTCCACGTGTCGACCACACGGTCGTTGTTGGTGTCGATCCCGTACTCGGCCTTGAGGTTGACGACGCGCTCGGCGACGTCGGTGACCGGGCCGGTGTGGAGGAAGTCGCTGCGGGTCAGCGCCCCGTCGGCCCGGATCTGCCAAACATTGAGCTGCGGAATCGGTCCGAGGTTGTAGATGCGCCCGGTGGTGAAGGTGCCGCCGGTACCACCGGCCGGGTTGAACCGCGCCACGCCGCTCGCGGCGGTGCTGTAGAAGCTGTTGTACAGGCCGCCCGTGTGGCCGATGGTCAGGTTGTCGGGGTTGCTGGTGTCGGTGACCTCGATCAGGGCACAGGTGGCGGACCCCGGGAGCGCCGACTCGTTGCCGGCGACGACGGCGAGGTCGCCGGCGCGGAACATGCCGCGCCGCTCGAGCGTCTTGCTCGTCGCGGTCGAGCTGGTGAAGGCGAGGTCGCGGCGCAGCACGGCATTCGGGATCGATGCGTCTGGTGCAGGTTCTTTGCCGCCATAGAACGACGAGTCACCGTACAGCACGAGAACCTGGTCGGGTGCGCCGAGGGCGCCCTGGAGGATCTGCACCGGAGACAGGTTGAAGTTGATCGGCGCGCCGTTGAAGTCGGCGGTGACCGGACAGCCCAGGAACGGCGCATCGGCGTTGCCGAAGCCCATGCCGGCCTGCTTGATGTCGCGCTCGAGGTTGAACATCGCCAGCGTGCCCGACACCTGCGCGTCGCTGCCCGACGTGGCCGAGCGGGTGTGGGTGTCCCACAGCGCGACCATACGGAACATGACGAGGATGCCGATCACGCCGATGCCGACCCCGACCAGGATCTCGATCAGGGTGAAGCCGCGCGCGAGGCGTCTGGAGGGCATGTTCATGTCGTCGGCGCCAGCCCGTTGATGTAGGTCACGAAGGTGTGGCGACGCATCGCCTGGTCCGACGGTCCTTGCCAGCAGACGGTGATCTGCACGCGGTTGAAGCCGGTGGCCGAGGGGTCGATCACGATCTGCTGCGAGGTCGCCGTCGCGCCGGGCAGCCCGGGCAGGCTCGGACCCTGCGCCGTGATCCGGTTCACCCAGGTCACCACGTCGGGATTGCCGGCGGCGCCGTTGAACGCGCAGTCGGCGCCCGCCTCCTGGTACTGGTAGGTGAGCAGCGATGCGTTGAAATTGGCGGCCGAGTCGCGGGCGACGTTGAGGGCGATCGTGTTCGCCATTTCCTCGGCGAGCGTCGCCGCGTCGGTGCGGAAGCGCGCATCGCTCTGCGCCCCGAGGGCGGTCCCGCCCATCGCCACCATGCCGAGGATGCCGATCGAGAAGATGAGGATGGCGACGAGCGCCTCGATCAGGAAGAAGCCTGACTGCTGTCGACGTTGGGGCGTTCGCATGGCGTGTTCCTCAGCAGCCGCGGCTGTCAGCCGGGGCGTTGGGCGCGGCTGGATCGCACAGACGTGCGAGGCCGCCGGCGGGGACGCGGATGCTCGGGCAGCGCATCGGCCCGCCAAACTGCGCGCAGGCGCCGCCGGGCGGGTTGGAAATGTCGAGCTGGTAGTTGTCGGCCGTGCCGCCGAAGCCGTTGAAAGGGATGATTCCGGTGAAGCCTGCCGGCAAGACGCCCTGGACCAGCACCGACGGAGGCTGCGCGGAGCCGGAGCCTTCGGTCGCCGAATGCGATTCCACGAGCACGAAGGCAGGTGCCGGCCGCGTCGGATCCGGGGCCCGGACGACCCAGTTCTGGCCATTGGCCCCGGGCGCGAGGTTGTCGGCCAGGTTCGCCGTCTCGACCGGCGTGTCGGTGAGGACGAACTCGACCGGCAGGTTGCGGCGGATCGCCTCGGTCCTGGCCGTCTGCACGCCCGACAGGTAGCTCTGCGCGGCGCTGTTCATCCTGGCGCTCTGGATGTAGCCCGAGATCGACGGCACGCCGAGGCCGAGCAGGATGGCGACGATCGAGATGCCGACGAGAAGCTCGGTGAGCGTCACGCCGCGGGCGGCGCGAACGGCGCGGCTCGGCGTCAGGCGCACGATCCGTCCTTCTTGATGATCCAGCAGTTCGGGCCCGGTGCCCAGCCGGCGGGGCCGACGCTGGTCCGCTGGTTAAGCTCATTGATCGTGTACGTGAAATTCTGCATCGTCGTACCCGGTTTGCCAGTTGCAGTGACGGTGTACGTATTCAGGCCAAGACGGCTGCAAACGAAGTCGAAGTTTGTGGACGTCGGGGTCGGCGCCACCGTGTTGTTCTGGCAAGGCTGGACCGGCCCGGCCGGCGCCCAGGAGCGGAAGTCCTGGTAGAACTGTTCCATCTTGTTGCGCATGTCCGCGAGGTTCGACGTGGCCTCGGTGATTCGCGCCCGCATCACGTACTCGGTGTACGACGGGATGGCGATCGCCGCGAGGATGGCGACGATCGCCACGGTGATCATCAGCTCGATGAGCGTGAAACCTCTGATGTTGCGGGTCATGGCATGGGCCTGGCTGAGTTCGCGATCGCAGTCTAGGGAGACGGCGGAGCATGGCGCTCGACGAGCCGACGGACGGAGCCGGCTGGCGAACGAGTGGCGGCCGGCTCGGACCGGGAACGTGACGAATGCCCACGACGCACCGGCGGAGGTCCCGATCGAGCTGGCGTTTCTCATGTGCACTCCCCCACCCAACGGGCATTGATCTGTTCCTGCACGGTGACCGCCTTGCCGCCGGCCTTGCGTCCGAGGGAGGCCTGGGCGACGTAGCTCGTCGGCCCCGCCTTCATCGTCGCGCTGCCATCGAGCGCGCCTGCCTTGCCCCTGCACGCGAGCTTCCAGGCGACGCCGTCGGCGCCGCGCTTGATGTCCGTCGCCAGACACTGGACGCCCAGGCCGCGCTGAGGCGGGAGCACGCGCGCCGGCACTGCGACGTCTTCAGGCCCGTAGCACAGGCGCGACGTGACAGTCCGTTTGCTCGACGAGTCGGAGCTCGTGATTTCCGAGACGATCTCCCACGAGCCCGGCTTCATGCCGCTGTGTGCCGGCGGTGGCGCGGTTGAGGGTGCGGCGGAGGCGGTCGCGGCGCCGAAGGTCGCGACGACGGTCAAAGCGGAGACGAGCAAGGTGTGCAGGTGTGTCATGTTCGGACTCTCTCGTGACGTGAAAGCGGCGCCGTGGCCGCGATTCGGTGGGCTCAGCGCAGCGCAGCGCCGATCAGGTCGCGGATGCGGTCCTCGCCCACCGCCCGCGTCCGCGCGCTGCCGGCGGCGTCGAGCAGCACGAGCCGCAACGACCCGCCGCGCGACTTCTTGTCATGCCGCATCAGCTCGATCCATCGATCCACCGCCATGTCGGGCGGCCGAACCGGCAATCCGGCGTTGGCGACCAGCCGCGTCACGCGATCGGCGCGGTCGCCGTCGATCAACCCGAGTGCTGCCGAGGCGCGTGCGGCAAGCACCATCCCGCAACCCACCGCCTCGCCGTGCAGCCACACCCCGAAGCCGAGCCCGGCCTCGATGGCGTGGCCGAAGGTGTGGCCGAAATTCAACACTTCACGCTGGCCCGCCTCGCGCTCGTCGTCTGCAACGACCGCAGCCTTGATCTCGCACGAGCGAACGACGGCGTGCTGCAATGCGGCGGCGTCGCGGCCGAGCAGAAGGGCGAGGTTGGCCTCGATCCAGGCGAGAAAGTCGTCGTCGGCGATCGCGCCGTGCTTGATGACCTCGGCGAGGCCGGCAACCAGCTCGCGCTGCGGCAGCGTGCGCAGCGTGTCGACGTCGGCGATCACCCGCAACGGCTGGTGGAAGGCGCCGATCATGTTCTTGCCGAGCGGGTGGTTGATCGCCGTCTTGCCGCCGACCGAGGAATCGACTTGCGCCAGCAGCGTGGTGGGCACCTGCACATAGTCGATGCCGCGCATGTAGCACGCGGCGGCGAAGCCCGTCACATCGCCGACGACGCCGCCGCCGAGCGCAACCAGCATCGAGGCACGGTCGGCACCGCGAGCGAGCAAGGCGTCGACGATCGCCTCGACACTGCCCCAGACCTTGTGCGACTCGCCGTCGCCGAGCTCGAGCACGGCGACGCCGGAACACCGTGTCTTCAGCGCATCGGACACGCGCTGTGCGTACAGCGGCGCCACGGTCGTGTTACTGACGACGAGCGCCTGGACACCACGGCCGAGGCCTTCCCATGCCGCAGCGTCGTCGAGCACGCCGTTGCCGGCGACGATGTCGTAGCTGCGTGAGGCGAGCTCGACCCGCACGCGCTGCGAGCCGCTCATCGACACGATGCGACCTCGTCGTCCTGGCGCGGTTCGGTCGCGTGTCGCAGCAGCGCCGCCTCGATCGCAGCCAGCGTCGCAGCGGCGTTGTGCGCCGCCGGAACGACCAGCCTGGCCGCTTCGCGGTAGAGCGGGTCGCGCTGTCGGGCCAGCTCGACGACCCGCGCCTCGGGGTCGGCGACCTGCAGCAGCGGTCGACGCGTGTTGCGGCGCAAGCGGGCGAACAGGGTCCGCGGCTCGGCCTCGAGGTAGACGCAGAGCGTACGGTCCTGCAGCAGACGGCGGTTGGCCTCGCGGAGGACGACGCCGCCCCCGGTCGCGATCACGGCATCTTGCTGCAGGGTGAGGTCCCGCAGGACCGCTTCCTCGAGGTCGCGAAAGGGCGCTTCGCCCTCGCGCTCGAAGAAGCTGGCGATCGACTCGCCGAGCCGCTCTTCCGCGACCGCGTCGCAGTCGACGAAGTCGACTTCGAGCCTGCCCGCCAGCTTCCGACCGATCGTGCTCTTGCCGACGCCGGGGAGCCCGACCAGGCTGATGCGCACGACCGACCGCGTGGCCTCAGTTCGGCACGTTGCAGGCGTTGACGCCGAAGGGGCTCGTGGTTCCGGCCGGCGGGTTGCTGGCGCTGGTGAAGTCGCTCGCCAGGCCGCTCACGTAGAACTCCTGCGATGTCGACGACTCGGTTCCGCTTACGGTGGCCTGCGCGGAGAGGCGAACCTTGATCCACGGCACGTAGCTCTCGGCATACAGCAGGCTGATCGTCGCCCGGCCTGTCGAGTCGGTTCGCGCGATGCCGCTGGCCGCCGCGTTGGGGGTCTGCGTCGTCGTCACCAGCACGATGTTGCCGGGCTGCAGGTTGCCGCTGCCGTTGAAGTCTTCGCCCGGGTCAAGCACGCCGTTGTAGTTGGTGTCCTCATTGGCGCAGGTCTTGAGCGTGGGCAGGTCGTAGCTCCAGCCTCCGTCGGCGAACACCAAGAAGCCCTTGCGATACTCCACGGGCAGGACCTTGATCGTCAGATCCTTGTTCGCCACCGCGACCCCGTTGGAGTCGGTGACGTAGACGACCCAGTCCTTCTTGTAGGTTTGCGCGTCGACGTTGGTGATCGTGTTGCCGGTTCCCAGGCCGATGAACAGCGCGCTCTGGGTGACCGTCATCGTCGTCGTGCCGAACACCGACGCATCGGACAACACGCTAGCGCGAAGCTGGATGCCACCGTCGGCCGTCGTTCCAGCGCCCGAGATGTACTGCACGGTCGCCTGGCCTCCGCTGTCGGTGACGGCCGACGCCTGCGACAGGTTGCCGCCGCTCGGATCGACGAGACGGGTGAAGGCGACGATGGAATTCGCGACCGGGTTGCCGTTGGCGTCGGTGACGGTCGCGCGCAACTGCGTCTGCTGCGCCGTCGAGCCGGCGCTATTGGGGCCGATCGCCGTCGGCGAGACTTGGAGCACCAGGCGCGCCGGGGACAACGCCACGAAGCTGAGCGGCAGCGTCGCCTGCGCGGCGCCGCCGGAGACGGTCGCCTGGACCATGCCGGGGCCGGCGGTCGTCGCCGAGACGATGACCGAGGCCTGGCCGGCGCCGTTGGTCATCACCGCGGTCGGACTCACGGTTCCCGCGGTCGTCGAGAAGTTGATCAGGCGGTTGGCCTGCGGCGCGCCCGACACCTTGTACTCGACCGTCACGATCTGCGAGGAGCCGACCGGAATCGCGGTGTTGGCCGCGGGAGCGACGAACGCGAACTGCGACGAGCTGATCTGGATCGACGCCGTGATCGTGACGCCGCCGCCCGAGAAGGCGAGCGAGTCGGTTCCGGGGTTGGTGGCGGTGTAGTCGAGCGCAGCGGTTCCCTGCGCGCCGGTGGTCACGGTCGCCGCGGAGAGTCCGTTGTTGAGGCTGCTGGTCACCGTGACCGGCAGGTTGGGAACCACCGCGCCCTTCGAATCGGTGGCCTTGACCGTCACGTTGACGGTGCCAGCAAGCGGTACGGTCGTGACGCCCGAGTAGGACAGCGTAGTGCCGACCACCTCCACATCGATGGTCGACGACGCCGAACCCGACTGCGCCTTGATCGTCGCCGTGCGGTTCCCGCGGTCCGACCCTGCGGCGAAGGTGACGGTCGCGACACCCGACGCGTCGGTGACGACCGACGGCTGGGTGAGGTTGCCGGTGTTGGTGGAGAAGGACACCGGCGCACCGGCCAGGCCGACGTTGCCGGGGCCCTTGACGACCGCCGAGACGGTGACGGTGTCGCCGCCGCTGCCGACCTGCACCGAACTGGCAACGACGTCGATCGAGGTCGCGGAGCACGTGGTACCCGCGGCCGAGGCGGCGCCCGCGGTGCAGTTGCCGCCGCCGCCGCCGCCGCCGGGGAACGGCGAAGTGCCGGCGTCCCCGCCGCCACCGCCGCAACCCGCGATCACCACGCTCGCCATAAGTGGCGCCAGCCAGTTCCAGATCTTCATGTGTTCTTTCGTGCGATCGTATCGTCGCTGCTCAGCGGGCGGCCGTCCGGTCTGTCACGACCTTGGGCGTCAGGAAAATCAGCAGTTCCGTCTTCGACGTCTGCAAGGTGCGCGTCTTGAAGAGGTTGCCGAGGTAGGGCACGTCGCCGAGGAACGGCACCTTGGTCACGTCCTCGCGGTCGTTCGACTCGAAGATGCCGCCGATCACGACGGTGCCACCGTTCTCGATCAGCACCTGCGTCTTGACGTGCTTGGTGTTGATCGCGAAGCCCGCCTGCGTGACGCGACCGACGCTGTCCTTGGTGACGTCGACGTCGAGGATCACGTTGCCCTCGGGGGTGATCTGCGGCGTGACCTCGAGCTTGAGGTTGGCCTTGCGGAACTGCAGCGACGTGGCCCCGCTCGACGTCGCGACCTGGTACGGGAGCTCCTCGCCCTGCTCGATCAGTGCCTTCTGCTGATCCGCGGTGACGACGCGCGGGCTCGACACGACCTTGCCCTTGCCGTCGGCCTCGAGCGCGGAGATCTCGAGGTTGAGGAAGCGATTGGCCGACGCGCCGAACAGGGACAGCGCGAAGGTCGCCGGGTCGAAGCCGTTCTGGCCGGCCGACGGCAGGTTGACGAAGTTGGTGTCGGCGAAGTCGACGCCAGTTGTCCCGGTCTGCAGCGTCTGCGAGCCGACGGCGTTGATGTTGCCGCCGATGCTGACGCGGTTGTCGCCACTCAGGCGATAGCCCGGCGTGCCGCCCCGCACGCCGCGCAGGTCGCTGGCGCCGAGACGCACACCAAGCGATCGGCCGAAGCTCTCATCGGCGATCACGAGCCGGGACTCGATCAGAACCTGACGCACCGGGATGTCGATCTTGGCGATGAGCCCCTGGATCTCCTCGAGCTTGCTCGGCACGTCGCTGACAAAAAGTTGATTGGTTCGAGTCTCGAACACCACACTGCCTCGAGGTGAAAGGATCCGGGTGGCAGTGCCACCGCCGCCGCCAGCCGTCGACTGGCCCGTGAGGCCCTTGGCGATGTCCTCGGCCTTGGCGTAGTTGAGCTGGAACGCCTGGGTGCGCAGCGGTTCAAGTGCGGCGATCTGCTGCTTCGCCTCGAGCTCGAGCTTTTCCTTGGCGTTGAGCTCGTCTTTCGGCGCGATGAGAATCACGTTGCCCGATTTGCGCAGGCCGAGGTTCTTCGCCTGCAGGATGATGTCGAGCGCCTGGTCCCAAGGAACGTCCTTCAGGCGCAGCGTCACGTTGCCGGTGACGGTGTCGCTGGTGACGACGTTGAAGTTGGTGAAGTCGGCGATGACCTGAAGCAGGGCTCGGACCTCGATGTTCTGGAAGTTGAGGCTGAGCTTCTCGCCCGCGTAACCCGCGCCCTGGACCAGCTTGTTCGGGTCGACCTTCTGGGCGCGAACCTCGAGCACGAACTGGTTGTCGCTCTGGTAGGCGCTGTGTTCCCACACGCCGCGCGGCTCGACCACCATCCGCACGCGGTCGCCTTGCTGCGTCGTCGTGATGTTCTGCACCGGCGTGCCGAAGTCGGTCACGTCGAGACGGCGGCGAAGATTGTCGGGCAGGGTCGAGCGCAGAAACTCGATGACGAGGCCTGTGCCTTGCTGCCGGATGTCGACCCCGACCTGGTTGTTCGGCAGCTCGACGACGACGCGGCCCGCGCCATCTGCGCCGCGGCGGAAGTCGATGTCGCGCAGCGCCAGCTGGGTGCGATTGAGGCTCTCGGCGAAGCGGGTCGGCGGCTGCGCTGCCGCACTGGCGAGCGTCGACGGCGTGCTGCTGTCGAGGGTGACGACCAGAACCTTGCCGTCGATCTGCGCACGGTAGCTCGCCGGCTGCTTCAGGTTCAGCACCAGGCGCGTTCGCTCACCCGAGGTGGCGACGCTGACCGAGCGGAGGTTGCCCTGGTTGATGTCGACACTCGACTTCCCGAGCCCATTGGTCACGCCGGGGAGGTCGATGGCGATCCGCGGTGGCGCCTGCACGGTGAAGCCGGCCGGAATCGCCGGCAGTGCCTCCGACATCTCGATGCGGATCACCTCCGAGCCCGCCTGCTGCGAGCTGTTGATCGCCTGGATCGCGTTCTGCGACCAGGCCGGAAGCGCAGCACCCGTGAAAAGTGCGACCGCGACCAGTCGCGACCGCCAGGCAGCCATCTGTGTTTTCATCATTTCTTTTCGCCGCCTTCCTGCAGTTCCATCGCGCTCTTGCGCTCGATCCATTCGCCGGCAGCGTCCTGGATGATCTCGCGGTATGCGAGGCTCGTTTCCGAAATCCCCGTGATCCGCCCGTAGTTCTGGCCGAGGTAATCGCCCGGCTTGACTTGGTAGAGGAGGTTGTCGACCTTCAGCAGCGCGTACTGCCGGCCGCTTCGCACGACGCTGCCGACCATGCGCATGCTGTCGAGCGGGTACGCCTCGAGCGGCTCCTTGCGGCGGTTGACCTCCGCGGCCAGCAACGAATTCGGGTTCCGCGCCTCCTGCTTGAGCGCCACGGTGAGCTTCTGTGTGCTGAAGGGCTCGACCGACGTCAACGAGGAATAGGCCTGCGGGTTGAACTTCTTCGGGGGCAACAGCGGCTCCACGCTCGGACGCGCCTCGCGCTTTTGCTGCTCCATCCACTGCTGCAGCTCGTCCTGGTCTTCGCTGCAGCCGGCGAGCAGCGCCGCAACGAAGAATGCCGAGAGCGCGCCGATGGCACGCGCGTCGAATCGATGGTGGCCTCTCACTACTTCGCTCCCCCCGCCTTCGCCTTCGCGGCAGCCGCGGCCTTGCGCGTTTCCTCGATCTCGGTGGCATCCAGGTAGCGATAGGTGCGAGCGGTCGTTTCCATGGTCAGGTTGCCGCCCAGGTCCTTCGGCGTCGTCAGCACGATGTTGTGCAAGGTGACGATGCGCGACAGGTTGGCGATGTCGGCGGCAAAGGTGCCGATGTCGTGGTAGCGCCCGGTGACGCGGATCTCGATCGGCAACTCGGCGTAGTAGTCGCGGATCTGGACCTGCCCCGGGCGCCACAGCTCGAACTGCAGGCCGCGGCCGAGACCGGCCTGGTTGATGTCGGACAGCAGGGCGTCCATCTCGGCCTTGCCGGGAAGCTGCTTCTCGAGCTGGGTCACGTACTCTTCGACCTGCAGCTTCTGCTTGCGCAACTCGGCCAGGTTGACGGCCTGGGCCAGCTTGCTCTGGTAGTCCTTCTTGAGCGTGGGCTCGCGGTTGTGCTCGGCGTCGAGCGCGTCGTGCTCGCCCTGGAGGACCACAAACCAGCTGGCGACGACGACGATCGCCGCGACGGCGGCGAAGGTGAACGCCTTCGGCAGCGCCGGCCACTGGCCGGGCTCGCTCGGGTTGAGGCCGCGGAACTGCGACGCCGCGCCTTCGAAGACCGAGTTCAGGTCGACGTTGGCGGTCTTGCTCTTGGTTGCCATGTCAGGAAATTTTCTTTCCAGGAACCGTCGGCGGCGACGCGCCGAGCGACGCAGGCGTCGCCGTGGCGGCCCCCGAGGCCGCGCCCGCAGCGGCACTCGCCGCTTCCTGCGGCCGCTTGACGGCGAGCCGGACCGAGAAATCGAACAGGCGCTTCTGCTCCTTGTTGATGCCGGTGAGCGTCGTCGCCTTGCTCTCGATGAGCTCGGGCTTCACGAGCCATTCGGAGCTGTAGGCGGTGTTGCGCAGGAACTCGGCCACGCGCTCCTGCGTCTGCGCGATGCCCGACACGTTAAGGGTCTGCTTGTCCTGCTTGATCGAGGTCAGATAAATCCCCTCGGGCGTCTGACGCGCCAGCTCGTTCAGGATGTGCACCGGCACGTTGCGGTCGATCTGCAGGTCCTCGACCGCCTTCTGTCGCGCCTTTAGCGATGCGATGTCCGCCCGCAGGCTCGCGATGTCCTTGATCTGGATCTCGAGCTTGGCGATCTCGGTCGCCAGGAAATCGTTGCGCTGCTTCTGGCCGGAGATCAGCTGGTCGACGACGAGGTACCAGACCCCGGCGATGGCCAGGCCTGCCAACGCGGCGACGCCGAGCCCGGCGTAGAACGCGATCTTGCGGCGCTTGCGGCGCTCCTCCCGGTGCGGGAGGAGGTTGATCATGATCACTGCGTGAACCTCCGCATCGCCAGGCCGCACGCCGTGAGGTACGACGATGCTTCGCGGCGCAGCTTGGCCTCGCGAACCGCGGAGCCGAGCTTCATGTTCTCGAACGGGTTGACCACCATCGACGCGAAGCCCGTGAGCTCGGTGACGCGGTCCTTCAAGCCGGGCAGCGTGGCGGTGCCGCCGGCGAGCATCACGTAGTGCACCTTATGATGCGGGGTGCTGGTGAAGAAGTACTGCAGCGCGCGGCCGATCTCCTGCGACAGGCTGTCGACGAAGGGCGCGAGCAACGACGTCTCGTAGTCATCGGGCAGGTCGGCGGCGAGCTTCTTCTGCTCGGCCTCCTCGTAGGAGAAGCCGTACTGACGCGAGATCAGCTGGGTGAGCTGCGACCCGCCGAACGCCTGGTCGCGGTCGTAGAGCATCTCGTCGTCGCGCAGCACCTTCAGGCTCGTCGTGTCCGCGCCGATCTCGAACAGAGCGACCAGCGCGTCCTTGCCTTCGTTCGGCAAGCCGGCGACGACCCGGCTCATCGCCAGCCGCGATGCATGCGATTCGATGTCGAGAACGGCGGGCTTCAGGCCGGCCGCTTCGGCCAGCCCTTGCCGGTCCTGCACCCGGTCCTTCCGCGACGCGGCGATCAGAACCTCGACGTCGCCGACGGAGGTGGGGCTGGGGCCGATGACCGCGAAGTCGAGGCTCACCTCGTCGAGCGAGAACGGGATGTACTGGTTGGCCTCGGTCTCGACCTGCAGTTCCAGCTCTTCTTCGCGCAGGCCGGCCGGCAGCATGATCTTCTTGGTGATGACGGCCGACTGCGGCATCGCCATCACCACATGCCGGGTCCGCGTGCCGCTCTTGGTGACGAGCCGCTTGACGGCCTCGGCGACCTCGTCGAACTTCTCGATCTGGCCGTCTGCGATCCAGCCCTTCTCGAAGCTCTCGGAGCCGAAGCGCTCGAGAACGAAGTCACCGTTGCCGGTTTGTCCGAGTTCGACGAGCTTGACGCTCGACGAACTCACGTCGAGGCCGATCATCGGCGGGTGCTTGCGACCCAACAGCGTGTCTAGAAAGCTCACGACGCCCCTGCATCAGCCGCGAAAAATGGACCGCTGGCTTGTTGATAAGTTACTTCGATCCTAACCGTAAAGCCTTTGATTCCGAAAGCAAAAAACCGGAGTGAAAGGCCGCGCGCGTTGCAAATCTCACACGTGTTAGGAAGCTTCTGCGGCGATGCGGCAACACCGCACGAACCACGCCTCGATCCAACTTTGCTCACCTGCTCCCCGGGTTTTCGCCCGTCCTCGTTTCTGCCTTCGCGGAAGGTCCGCTTTCCTGTCCGCTTTCTATAATGCGGCCTCGATGCGGAGCGATGTGTGAGCGAATACGACAGCGCCTTTCGTGGCGAGGGCCGCCATGAGGACGACGACCGCGACCCGCGCCGCCGACCGGCGCTGCCCGTCTGGCTCGCCTGGACGCTGCGTGCATTCGCGTCGCTCCTCGGCCTGGCAGCCGCGGCGGCGCTCAGCGCGGCCATGGTCGCCGGCATCGCACTCGCCGTCGCCTACCCGAACCTGCCTGAGCTGGACAGCCTCACCGACTATCGGCCGAAGCTGCCGATGCGGGTCTTCTCCGCCGACGGCATGCTGCTCGGGGAGTTCGGCGAGGAGCGCCGCAACTTCCTGCCGATCGCCGAGATCCCCACCGTCATGCAGCAGGCGGTGCTCGCCGCCGAGGACTCCCGCTTCTACGCACACAGCGGCGTCAACTACGTGAGCGTCATTCGTGCCGGCCTGGCCAACTTCGGCGAGGCGCGCAGCGCGCAGGGCGCATCGACCATCACGATGCAGGTCGCACGCAATTTCTACCTCTCGACCGAGAAAACATTTACTCGCAAGATCTACGAGATGTTGCTGGCCTTCAAGATCGAGAGCCAGCTGTCGAAGCAGCGGATCCTCGAGGTCTACATGAACCACATCGCGCTTGGCCAGCGCGCGTACGGGTTCTCTTCGGCGAGTGAGATCTACTTCGGCAAGCCCCTGAAGGACATCACCGTCGCCGAGGCTGCGATGCTCGCCGGGTTGCCCAAGGCACCGTCGGCCAACAACCCGATCGTCAACCCCGATCGGGCGACGATCCGCCAGCGCCACATCATCGAGCGGATGTTCGACAACGACTTCATCACCGTCGCGCAGCGCGACCAGGCGATGAAGCAGCAGCTTAAGTACCGCACGCCGACCGAGGTCCCGGTGCACGCCGAGTATGTGGCGGAGACTGCCAGACAGATGCTCTTCAGCCAGTACGGCGCGGAGGCCTACACGCGCGGCCTCAGCGTGTTCCTCACGCTCGACTCGGGCGAGCAGGCCCTCGCCTATCACGCGCTGCGCAAGGGCATCCTCGACTACGAGCGCCGGCAGGTCTACCGGGGCCCGGAGGACTACGTCGACCTCCCGGCCGATGCGCACGAACTCGACACGCGCATCGCCGAGGCGCTGCAGGATTTTCCGGACAACGACGAGCTCAAGAGCGCCGTGGTCACCGAGGCGAGCGCCAGGAAGGTGGTCGCGGTGCTGCTGTCGGGCGATGCCGTCACGATCACCGGCGAGGGCCTCAAGCCGGCTGCGTCCGCGCTCGCGGCCAAGTCCAACCCGAAGACCCAGATTCGGCCCGGTGCGGTGGTGCGGCTGATCCAGGGGCCGAAGAAGGACTGGTCGATCACGCAGTTGCCGGAAGTCGAGGGCGCTTTCGTCGCCGTCGACCCTCGAACCGGTGCCGTGCGTGCGATGGTCGGTGGCTTCGACTATTCCAAGAGCAAGTTCAACCACGTGACGCAGGCGTGGCGGCAGCCGGGCTCGAGCTTCAAGCCCTTCATCTACTCGGCAGCGCTGGAGAAGGGTTTCACTCCGGCGACGGTGATCAACGACGCGCCGCTGTTCTTCGACGCCGGCTCGACCGGCAGCCAGCCCTGGGAGCCGAAGAACTACGACGGAACGTTCGAGGGCCCGATGACGATGCGCCGTGGACTCGCCAAGTCGAAGAACCTGATCTCGATCCGCATCCTCAAGTCCATCGGCCCGGCGTACGCGCAGCAATGGATCACGCGCTTCGGCTTCGATGCAGAGAAGCACCCCGCTTACCTGACGATGGCACTCGGCGCAGGCTCGGTGACGCCGCTGCAGATGGCCTCGGCGTACAGCGTCTTCGCCAACGGCGGCCATCGCGTCAACCCGGTCCTCATCAGCCGCATCACCGATTCGAAGGGGCACGTGCTCAGCGAGGCTCATGTTCCGACGCTGGACAACACCAACCGCGTGATAGACGAGCGCAACGCGTTCGTGATGTCGAGCCTTCTGCAGGAGGTCACGCACACCGGCACGGCGGCCAAGGCCGGCGCGGCGCTCAAGCGTCCCGACATCTACGGCAAGACCGGTACGACCAACGATTCGCTCGACGCCTGGTTCGCGGGCTGGCAGCGGAACCTCGTTGCCGTCGTATGGATCGGCTACGACCAGCCGAGAAAGCTGGGCGACCGCGAGACCGGCGGCGGGCTGTCGCTTCCCGTCTGGATCGACTTCATGACTTCCATGCTCAAGGGCGTTCCGGTGCAGGAGCCGACCGCTCCCGAAGGTGTCGTCAACGTCGGCGGCGAGTGGTACTACGACGAGTACGCACGTGGCGCCGGCGTGAGCAGCGTCGGCCTGGACGAGAAGTCGCCGACGGCGCCGAGCGAGGAAGAGCGCAGTTCGATCCTCGACCTGTTCCGTCGCTGACGGCTGCGCACGCGCCGCCGTCGCGTGTCAGCCCGTCAGGCGAACCGGTCGCCCTGCGAGCTCGCTCGCTGCGGCGCACAGCATGGCGAAGAACTCGCCACCGCCGCGGCTGTCGAGCCACCGGCCCGCGATGCTGCGGAAGTGGTGGCCGCCCGAAGGCGATGCGAGCCACAGCTCCTGCAGCGGCGGCTGGGTGTTGACGACGATCACCCGGCCGTCGGGGAAGCGCATCTCGAGCAGCCCACCGGTCCGGCTGGCGTCGATGTCGACCACGTCCTCCTCGAGCAGGCGGTCGACCTCTGCCTCCACGCGCGCCAGTACGGAGCGCGTGCGCTCGTCGTACTCGGCGTCGCTCAACGTATCGGGTGCGGGTTCGTCCATGGGCCAACGTCGCTCGGGGGTCTAGGTGGCTCGTCGACAAGGCCGTCGATAGAATCCGCGCCCCATGCGAGAGCTCAGGTCGAGTGTAGTGGTCGGATGCGTCGGCACGTACGGCGCCAGCAGGCCGCGCGTGCTGGTCGCGGTGTCGCTTGCGGTCGCCATCGGGGTCGTGGCCTGCGGCCAGAAGGGTGGGCTTGCGTTGCCGCCGCACGCCGCGAGCGCCCCGAAGGCCGAAGGCCCGGCGTCGGGGCCGCTGGTCGAGCCGCCGCCCGCAGTGCTGCGATGAGGCCGCCCGCGCTGCTTCCCGCCACGCCGGAGCTGCACTGGCTGGGCGACACGCTGCACGTCGAAGGCTGCGCCCTGGTCGAACTCGCGGACCGCTTCGGCACGCCGCTCTACGTCTACTCGCGCGCGGGCATACTGCGCGCGCTCGATGGCTACCGGCAGGCCCTGGCCCGACGCGACCACCTGATCTGCTACGCCGTCAAGGCGAATTCGAACCTCGCCGTGCTGCAGTTCTTCGCCGCGCAGGGCTGCGGCTTCGACATCGTGTCCGCCGGCGAGCTCGAACGCGTGATCGCCGCCGGCGGCGACCCTGCAAGCGTCGTGTTCTCCGGCGTCGGCAAGGGTCGCGCCGAGATGGCGCGCGCGCTCGACGTCGGCGTGCATGCATTCAACGTCGAGAGCGTCGAAGAGCTGGAGCGCCTCTCCGAGCTCGCGTGTGCGTCGGGCCGCACGGCGAATGTCAGCCTGCGTGTGAACCCCGACGTCGACGCGCGCACCCACCCCTACATCTCCACGGGACTGCGCGAGAGCAAGTTCGGCATCGCCTGGAACGAAAGCCTGCCAGCGTACCGCCGCGCGGCGAGCCTGCCGGGGCTGCACGTCGTCGGCATCGACTGCCACATCGGCTCGCAGATCACGCTCGTCGAGCCGTACCTCGAAGCGCTCGACCGCGTCCTCGACCTGGTCGAGGCGCTGGAGCGCGACGGCATCACCCTGTCGCACCTCGACGTCGGCGGTGGCCTGGGCATCGCCTACGCCGACGACGCGCCACCCTCGCCCACCGAATTCGTCGCCAGCCTGCTCGCCCGCCTCGACGCGCGCGGCCATGGCCACCGGCGGCTGCTGCTGGAGCCCGGCCGATCGCTCGTCGGCAACGCCGGCGTGCTCGTCTCGGAGGTGCTTTATGTCAAGCCCGGAGAGACCAAGACGTACTGCATCGTCGACGCGGCGATGAACGACCTCGTGCGCCCCGCGATGTACGAGGCCTGGATGCGAATTGTCGAATGTCGGATCGATCCCGACACGCCGGCCCGCACCGTCGACGTCGTCGGCCCCGTCTGCGAGTCGGGCGACTGGCTTGGTCGTGACCGGTCGCTCGCCGTCGCGGCCGGCGACCGCGTCGCGGTCCTCTCGGCGGGTGCCTACGCGATGTGCATGGCGAGCAACTACAACAGCCGAGGTCGAGCCGCCGAGGTGTGGGTCGACGGCACGACGGCCACGTTGATCCGAAATCGCGAGACGTCGGCCGACGTCATGCGCGGCGAGCGGCTGCTGACAGCGCCCTGACCCCGCTCAGATTCGGCCTTCCTCCACCGCGTGGCAGGCCACGCGTGTCGACCCGCTGGGCAGCAGTCGCGGGCGCTCGACCCGGCAGCGCTCGTCGGCATGCGGGCAACGCGGATTGAAGGCGCAGCCTCCGGGCGGGTCGAGCGGGTTGGGGACTTCCCCCTTCACCGGCGTGCGCGACCGCCCGCTCATGTGGATGTCGGGGATCGCGTCGAGCAACATCCGCGTGTAGGGGTGGCGCGGTGCGCCGAAGATCGACGCCTTCGCCGCGACCTCGACGATCCGGCCGAGGTACATCACGCCGACCGTGTCGCTCACGTGGCGCACCACGGCGAGGTTGTGCGAGATGAACAGGTAGGTCAGGCCCTGCCGGCGCTGCAGGTCCTTCATGATGTTCAGCACCTGCGCCTGCACCGAGACGTCGAGCGCGGAGGTCGGCTCGTCGCAAACCAGGAACTCCGGCTCGGTCGCCAGTGCCCGGGCGATCGAGACGCGCTGGCGCTGACCGCCGGAGAACTGGTGCGGGAACTTCTGCGCGTCGGCCGCCGCCAGACCGACAGAGCGCAGGAGGTCGTCGACACGGCCGGCGATCGCTTCGCGCGGGTGACCGTGCTCACGCAGCGGCTCGGCGACGATGTCGGCGACCTTCCAGCGCGGGTTCAGGCTCGCGTACGGATCCTGGAAGATCATCTGCATGCGCCGCCGAACCGCCGTCGTCCGGTTCGCTGCCGCGCTCAGGTCGACGCCTTCGAAGACGATGCGGCCGCGCGTCGGCGCGTACAGCCCCACCAGCAGCCGCGCCACCGTGCTCTTGCCGCATCCCGATTCGCCGACGAGCGCGAGGGTCGTTCCGCGGTCGATCGTGAACGTCACGTCGTCGACCGCATGCACGAACTGGCGTGGCTTGCGCTCGACGACCCGGTTGAGCCACGGGGCCGAGACGTCGAAGACCTTCGACAGGCCGTCGACCGCGACCAGCGGCGCAGTTGGGTCGGTCACGGGCAGCGCGCTCACGAGGCGACCTGCGCGCGCTGCAGATCCGGTCGGGCCCGGCCATCGTGCAGCCAGCACGCGGCTTGCGTCTGCCCTGCCGCGAGGAGGTCAGGCCGCTCGCGCAGGCACCGATCGAACACGCTCGGACAGCGTGGGTTGAAAGCGCAGCCGTTCGGTATCGCCGTCAGCCTCGGCATGGCGCCGTCGATCTGCAGCAGCTGCTCCCGGTCCTCGTCCATCGCCGGAATCGAGCCCATGAGGCCGACGGTGTAGGGGTGGGCCGGTGCATGGATCACGGCGGCGACCGGTCCGATCTCGACGATCCGGCCGGCATACATCACGGCGACGCGATCGCAGGTCTCGGCGATGACACCCATGTCGTGGGTGACGAGCATCACCGCGGCACCGTGCTCCTTGCACAGCCCCTTGAGCAGCGAAATGATCTGCGCCTGGATCGACACGTCCAGCGCGGTCGTCGGTTCGTCGGCAACGATGAGCCTGGGCTCGCCGGCGAGCGCCAGGGCGATCACGACCCGCTGTCGCATGCCGCCCGAGAACTGGTGCGGATACTGGTCCAGGCGCTGCGCGGCGGCCGGGATGCCGGTTTCCTCGAGCAGTTCGATCGCCCGCTGGCGGGCCTGTGCGGCGCTCAGCGGCAGATGCGTCCGGATCGTCTCGACGAGCTGTTGCCCGACGGTGTAGAGCGGGTCGAGCGAGGTCAGCGGATCCTGGAAGATCGCGCCGATCGAGCGGCCGCGCACCTTGCGCATCTCGTCGTACGAGAGTGAGTCGATGCGGCGGCCATCGAAGCGAATCTCGCCCGCGGCGATGCGCCCGGGCGGATCGAGCAGGCCGATGATCGCCGCCCCGGTCAGCGACTTGCCGGCACCCGACTCGCCGACCACACCGAGGATCTCGCCTGGGGCGATCGACAACGAGATGTCGTCGAGTGCGACGAGCGTCCCGTGCCGGGTGGGGAACTCGACCCGCAGGTTGCGAACGTCGAGGAGCGGGTCGAGCATCGCGGTCAGGACGTTCGCGGCGGCGTGCAACCGCTCACCGGCTCCTGGTGGTCGACGCGGACCGTGAAGTCGTTGGCAAGCGTGTTGGTCTTCACCGCCACGAGGTAGTAGCGGGTGCACGCGGCCACCGGGAGCTCGATGGTCCGGGTTTCGCCGACGCCGCCCGTGCCGCCGGGCGGCCCCTGAACAGTGACCCGACGGACGCCTGGGTCGACCAGTGCCGGTCTGAAGGCGTTGTCCTTCCCATCGACCCGGACGATGGAGACCGAATAGGTGTCGATGGGCGCGCGGTACCAGCGAGTACCGTAGAGCTGGGAGTAGTGGTAGTCGGTGCTTGCGCAGGCCGAGAGAGTGCCGATGGCGACAAGGCCGAGTGCCGTGCAGACGATGCGGTTCATGTGGACTCCTTCGAGGTTGCGAAGCGACAGCGACCGAGGTCAGCGCAGGCGCGGGTTCAACGCATCGCGCAGCCAATCGCCGAACAGGTTGATGCTGAGCGCGATCAGCACCAGCATCGTCCCCGGGAATATCACGAGCCACCAGGCGCCGCTGAAGAGCTGCTTGTTGCCCTCGTTGATGAAGGTGCCAAGCGACGGCGACGTGGGCGACACGCCGACCCCCAGGAAAGACAGCGTCGCCTCGGCCAGGATCGCCGTGGCGACCTGGATCGTCGCCAGCACCAGCACCGGTCCCATCACATTGGGCAACACGTGCTTGCCCATGATGCGCATCGGCGACACGCCGACGACGCGCGCCGCCTGGACATACTCCTTGTTGCGCTCGACCATCGTCGAGCCGCGCACCGAACGCGCGTACTGCACCCAGCCCGGCAAGGCGATGGCGATGATCAGCACGCCGAATGCCAGCCTGTCCTGCGCGCCGGGGAAGAGCGCGTGGCCGACGCCGGCGATGAGCAGCGCGATCAGGATCGACGGGAACGACAGCATGACGTCGCAGACGCGCATGATGAGGGCGTCGAGGCGACCGCCTGCATAGCCCGACAGCAGGCCGAGCGCGACGCCGATCACGAGCGACACGAGCACCGACGCGCCGCCGACGAATAGCGAGATGCGGGCACCGTACATGAGCGCCGAGAGCACGTCGCGGCCCTGCTCGTCGGTGCCAAGGAGGTAGCGGACGGTGCCGCCGGCCATCCACGACGGCGGCAGCATCGAGTCGGAGAGCTCCAGGGTGGCGAGGTCGGTGGGGTTGTGTGGCGCCAGCCACGGCGCAAAGAACGCGGCGACGATGCAGGCCACGGCGATCGCCGCCGAGACGATCGCCACCGGCGAGGTGCGAAACGAATGCCAGAAGTCGCCTGCGAGGAAGCGTCGCCAGCGACCGGTCGCCGGTGGCGGTGGCAGGTCACGACGCGGCGCCGCGTCCGAAGCGGTGGGGGGGCGCAGTGCGCCCGCCCCGCCTACTTCGATTTGACCGTCATCCACTTGAAGACCATGTAGTTGTTCGGCAACTGGGTCAGCGACACCTTGTTGCTGTAGCCCCAGGCGAGCGCCTGCTGGTGCAGCGGGATGTGGCCGACGTCGTCCTGGTGGATCTTGAAGGCCTCGCGGATCATCTCGTTGCGCTTGGCCTGGTCGGTCTCCGACTGGATCTTGTGCGTCAGGTCGTCGAGCTTGGGGTTGCTGTAGGCGCCGAGGTTGAACTGGCCCTGACCCTTGTCGTTCGGCGTCGACATGATCGCGGTCAGCACGTCGTGGGCGTCGACGGTGCTGGGCGTCCAGCCGAGCAGATAGAAGCTCGTGTCTCGACGCAGGATCTTCGGGAAGTAGCTGACCTTGGTCTCGGCCTGCAGGTTGATCTTGACGCCGATGCGCGCCAGGTTCGCCGCCACCGCCTGGCAGATCGCCGAGTCGTTGACGTAGCGGTCGTTCGGGCAGTTCATCGTCACCTCGAAGCCGTTCGGGTAGCCGGCCTCGGCGAGCAGCTTCTTGGCCGCTTCGGCGTCGTACGCCGGACGCTTGTTCATGTCGGGCTGGAAGCCTCGAACGGCGGCACCGACCATTTCGGCCGTCGGCAGCGCGGCCCCACGCATGACCCTGCTCTTGATCGTCTCCTCGTCGATGCCGAGGTAGATCGCGCGTCGCACCCGAACATCCTTGAACGGGTTCTTGCCCTTGACGTTGGAGAACAGCAGCTCGTCGCGCTTCTGGTCCATGCCGAGGAAGATCGTCCTCAGCTCGGGACCCTGCGCGACCGTGAACGCGCCAGACGACTTGATGCGTTCGACGTCCTGCAGCGGCACCGGCTCCATCACGTCGGTCTCGCCCGAGAGCAGCGCAGCGACGCGCGTGGCGTCGTTGCCGATCGGCGTGAAGACGATCTCGTCGATGTTGGTGTCGACCTTGCCCCAGTAGTTGAAGTTGCGCACGATCACCGTTCGAACCGATGGCTGGCGTTCGCGCAGCCGCCACGGCCCGGTGCCGTTGGCCTTGAAGCTCGCGGTGTTCTCGATGCCCTTGCGGCGGTCGACGGGCTTCTCGGCCTTGTTTTCCTCGCACCACTTCTTGCTCATCATGACGAGCGTGGTCAGGGTGTCGGGCAGGATCGGGTACGGGGTGCTCGTCTCGATGTCCACCGTGTGGTCGCCGACCTTGCGCACCTCCTTGATCGGATTGGTGACGCCCTTCATGTCGGAGCCATCGCCGGCGGCGCGCTTGAAGGTGAAGATGACGTCGTCGGCCGTGAAGGGCGTGCCGTCGTGGAATTTCACGCCCTGGCGCAGTTCGAAGCGCCACACCGTCGGGCTGGTCTGCTGCCACTTGGTGGCCAGCGCCGGCACGATCGCCATCTTCTTGTCGCGCTCGACGAGCGGCTCGTAGACGTTGCCCGTGAAACTGAGCTGCAGGCTCTCGTTGAGCGAGTGCGGGTCCATCGACTGCACGTCGCCCTGGTTGGAGACGCGCAGTGTCAAGGCGTGTGCCGAGGCGCCGGCGAGCGAGAGCGCCGCGGCGAGTAGGGCAGGAGCGAACCGTTGGGTCATGTCTGGCTTTCGGTATGGATCGAGGGGCGGTGTGGGGAATGAGGGCGCTAGTGTCCGCCAGCCGGCTTCTCGACGCGCAGACGCGGATCGACAGCGAAGTACAGCAGGTCGACGACCAGGTTGATCACGACGAAGATCAGCGCGATCAGGCACAGGTAGGCTGCCATCACCGGAATGTCGGCGAAGGTCACCGCCTGGATGAACAGCAGACCCATGCCCGGCCACTGGAACACGGTCTCGGTGATGATGGCGAAGGCGATGAGGGAGCCGAGCTGCAGCCCCGTGATCGTGATGACGGGAACGAGCGTGTTCTTCAGCGCATGGCCGAAGTACACCGAGCGGTCCGGCAGGCCCCGGGCCCGCGCGAACTTGATGTAGTCGGCGCGCAGCACCTCGAGCATCTCCGAGCGGACGAGCCGCATGATGAGCGCGAGCTGGAAGATGGCGAGCGTGATCGCCGGCAGGATCACGTGCTTCCAGCCGTCGACCGTCGCGAAGCCGGTCGTCCACGCGCCCAGCTCGACGGTCTCGCCGCGGCCGAAACTCGGTAGCCACTGGAGCTGGACCGCGAAGAAGAGGATGAGCAGGATGCCGATGAGGAAGGTCGGCAACGACACGCCGACCAGCGAGATCGTCATCATCGCCTGCGACATGAACGTGCCGCGTCGCAACGCCGAGTAGACACCCATCGGGATGCCGACGACAAGCGCGATCAGCGCCGCGAGGATCGAGAGTTCGAGCGTCGCAGGAAGCCGCTCGGCGATCAGGGACGAGACCTTTCGCCCCTGCCGCAGGCTGAGGCCGAATTCGCCCTTCGCCGCGTTGCCGACGAAGCGCGCGAACTGCAGCGGGAACGGCTGATCGAGGCCGAGGTCGGTGCGCAGCTGCTCGCGCTGCTGCGGCGTCGCGTCCTGGCCGAGGATGTTGGTCACCGGGTCGCCGACGTACTGGAACAGCATGAAGGCGATGAAGGCGACCGTCAGCATGACGAGCGCGGCCTGGACGAGGCGACGGAGAACGAAGGCAAGCATGGGAAAACGATAGAGGAGCGCCGATGACAGCAAAACACGCGCCATGCGTCAAAACGGATTTGCCCTCATGGCGCGTCGCAAGCGGAGCGATCCGACATCCGGGAACGAAAAAGCCGCCCGAAGGCGGCTTTGAAATCCGCAAGCTCGCTCGCGCGAGCCGCCGATCAGAAGAAGTGACGAACGCCGAGCTCGAAGCCCTTCGACTTGCCACCCGCTTCGATGCCGTAGCCACCGGGGATCGCCAGGGTCGTGCCGTCGCGGTTGTTGAGGTACGACGCGGTGCCGTACATCGCCGTGCGCTTCGACAGGTTGTACTGGTAGGTCGCCTTGAGCTGGTAGACCTTGGTGCTGCCGCCGCCGTCCGGCGAGTACTTGTCGTAGTCGCCGCCGACGTGGATCTCGCTCTGGCCGAAGGGGATGACCGCGCTGACCGAGGCGAGGTTCTCCTTGGCGTTCTCGAGCTTGACGTGGTTGTAGTAGCCCAGCAGCTTGAGGAAGCCGAAGTCCCACGAACCGCCGACGTTGTAGGTGTTGACCTTGTCTTCCGGAGCGATGCCGGGGGCGCTGGCCGCACCGAAGCGGACCTGCGACGCGGCGACCGCGATGTTGAACGGACCGGCGCCGAATCCGACGCGACCGCCGATGTAACGGCCTGGCTTGTCGAGGTTCGTGGCCGAAGCCGTGGTCGCGACCGTCTTCTCAGCCGCCGACACCATCACCTGGCCGTAGAAACCGCCGAGGTTGGAAGGCAGGAAGTAGCCAATCGAGTTGTCGGAACGGACCTGCGTGTAGCGGGCGACGTTCAGCGAAGAGCCGAGGCCATTGGTGCCGAAGGCGTCGAAAATGGTTTCGTTCCAGAACGTCGGAACGTAGTCGCGACCGAGGCGAAGCTCGCCGGCGCCGCTGAAGAGGCTGACCGTGGCACGACGACCGAAGAACTTGCCACCAACGTTGCCGGTGTCGATCGGAGCCAGATCGGCCAGCAGGTTGAAGCCTGCCTTCAGACCGCCGCCCAGGTCTTCTACACCGCGAAAGCCGAGTTGGCTGCTGTTGATGCCGTTGGTCGCAAGCGACAGACGACGCGAAGCGCCGTCGTTCTTGACGAAGCGGCCGGCCATGTCGACCGTGCCGTACAGGGTGACCGACGACTGCGCCGACGCGGCGCTGGCAAAGGCACCCAGAACCGCGAGAGCGAGCAGAGATTTTTTCATTGCGACTATCTCCTAGGTTTGAACAAGAGGTCCCGATCACCAATAACTCGCGCTGGAGCAAGATCAGGCACAACCCCCTTTGCGGAAGTTGCGTGTATTGCACCAGACGCTCCCGGGCCTGCAAAGCCTTGCCGAGCAAAAAAAGGCCTCTTGTTGTCTGGGCACAACGAGGTTGCAACCGAACGCTCAGGTGCCGGAGGGCTATCCTGCCCGACCATGGAACAGGCTCGATTGACCCCGACCGACCGGGTGCTGGCAGGCGTCGGGCAGGCGCTGCGCGCGCTGTCGGGGCGCCCCGTCGCGGCCAGGCCAAGGCCGGCCGACCCGAACCCGGGCGCCGTGCTGGACGATGCTGCAAGGCGCGAATCCGGTGCGCTGATGCGCGTCAACCATGTCGGCGAGGTCTGCGCCCAGGCGCTTTACAGCGCGCAGGCCCTGGCGACGGCGAGCCCGCCACTGCGAAGGCGCTTCGAGCAGGCCGCCGCCGAGGAGACCGACCACCTTGCCTGGACCGAGGAGCGCCTGCGCGAGCTGGGTTCCCGGCCGAGCCTGCTCAATCCGCTCTGGTATGCCGGCTCTTTCGCGATCGGGCTGGTGGCCGGGCGGATCGGCGACGCCGCCAGCCTGGGCTTCGTCGTCGAAACGGAGCGCCAGGTCGAGCGGCACCTCGCCGAGCACCTCGAGCGCCTGCCGGCGGACGACCTCGCCTCACGCGCGATCGTTTCGCAGATGAAGGACGACGAGGCCGAGCACGCGCTCGCCGCCGAAGCGGCCGGCGCCGCGCGCGTGCCTTGGCCGGTGCGCATGGCCATGAAGGCCACCGCGCGCGTGATGACGACCACCGCCCGCTACGTCTGAGCGTCGTCGGGGCGGCCCGGGTCGTCGGAGACGACGACGACGTGGCTGGTCACGATCTCGGCCGTGCTCGCCAGCATCGCTGTCGCCGAGCAGTAGCGCTCGTGCGACAGCGCGATCGCTCGCTCGACGGCGGCATCGGCCAGCCGCCCCGTGACGGTGAAGTGGAAGGCGATCCGGGTGAAGACCTTGGGATCGGTTTCGGCTCGGTCGGCCTGTACCGAGACGCGGCAGCCGCGCACGTCGTGTCGGCCGCGTCGGAGGATGTGCACCACGTCGTAGGCCATGCAAGCGCCGGTGCCGGCGAGCACGGTCTCCATCGGCCGGGGCGCCAGGTTGCGACCGCCGCCGTCGGGGGCGCCGTCCATCGTCAGCAGGTGGCCGCTGCCGGTCTCGGCGGAAAAGGCCATGCCATTGGCGGCGAGCCAGTCGATCGTGCACTCCATGTGACGAGGATCCTCTCGGCGCCTTTGTTGCACCGCAGCAAAATTGGCCCTAAACTGCCCCACGAACGACCCGTCGCCCCGTTGAACGGCGACCGTCGCGCCGATTGTCTCCTCCACCGCCTTCATGGGTGGATTCAGCCCAAGGCAGCAATGCCTTGGGCTTTTTTACGCGGCGGTGGCACTGCCGGAGCGTCCTATCATGCGCCGCCGCACTCCGCGGCTTCGAACGACCTCGCATGGCCGTACCTTCCCGCCCGGCGACCGTTGCCCGTCGCACCCCGCCGAAACGCCGTGTCGCCCGGCCTCCGCTCGACGGCTACCTGCAGAAGATCCTGACGGCTCGTGTCTACGACGTCGCCGTCGAGACGGCCCTGGAAGACGCGCCGAAGCTGTCGGCCCGCGTTGGCAACCGGGTGCTGCTCAAGCGCGAGGACACGCAGCAGGTGTTCAGCTTCAAGCTGCGCGGCGCCTACAACAAGATGGCGCACCTGCCGCCCGAGGCGCTCGCGCGCGGCGTGATCTGTGCCTCGGCCGGGAACCACGCCCAGGGCGTGGCACTGTCGGCGCGGCGACTCGGCTGCCGGGCGCTCGTGGTGATGCCGACGACGACGCCGGCGCTCAAGGTCGACGCCGTCCGCGCCCTCGGCGCCGAGGTCGTCCTGCACGGCGACAGCTACAGCGATGCACAGGCGCATGCCGACCGGCTGCAGGCCGAGCGCGGCCTCACCTTCGTTCATCCGTTCGACGACCCGTACGTGATCGCCGGCCAGGGGACGATCGCCATGGAGCTGCTGCGCCAGCACCCCGGCCCGATCGACGCCGTGTTCGTTCCCGTCGGCGGTGGCGGCCTGATCGCCGGGATCGCCGCCTATCTGAAGGCGGTGCGACCGGCGATTCGGGTGATCGGCGTGCAGACCGCCGACTCCGACGCGATGCTGCGCTCGGTGCGCACCGGCCGGCGCGTCACGCTGGACGATGTCGGGCTGTTCTCCGATGGCACGGCCGTGAAGCGGGTCGGCCGGGAGACGTTCAGGCTCGCCCGGGCGCTGGTCGACGACTGGGTCGTCGTCGACACCGACGCCGCCTGCGCCGCCATCAAGGACGTCTTCGAGGACACGCGCAGCATCCTCGAGCCGGCCGGCGCGCTCGGCGTCGCCGCGATCAAGCAGTATGCGCAGGCGCACGCGTCGAGCGGGCGCACCTGGATCGCGATCACGTGCGGCGCCAACATGAATTTCGATCGGCTCCGCTTCGTCGCCGAGCGGGCCGAGGTCGGCGAGGAGCGCGAAGCCCTTTTCGCGGTGACGATCCCCGAAGCACGCGGCAGCTTCAGGCGCTTCTGCGAGCTGATCGGGCCGCGCGCCGTGACCGAGTTCAACTACCGAATCTCCGACGCGCTGAAGGCACACGTGTTCGTCGGCATCGCGACCGTCGAACGGGCCGAGTCGGCCCGCCTGGCGGCGCGGTTCGAGGCGAATGGCTTTCCCACCCTCGACCTCACCGCCGACGAGCTCGCCAAGGAGCACCTCCGCCATCTCGTCGGCGGTCGCAGCGCGCTCGCCGAAGACGAGCGACTGTTCCGCTTCGTTTTTCCGGAGCGACCCGGCGCGCTGATGCGCTTCCTGTCCAGCATGCCCAAGGCGTGGAACATCAGCCTGTTCCACTACCGCAACCAGGGCGCCGACCACGGCCGGATCCTGGTCGGCATGCAGGTGCCGCCGGCCGGCGAGAAGGCCTTGCAGGCCTTCCTCGATTCGCTCGGCTATCCCTACGCCGACGAAAGCGCGAACCCGGCGTACCGCCTGTTCCTGCGCTGACACCTTGCCCGGGGCGGGCCGGTTGCCGCTCGGGGCAACGTCACTGGGTGCGGAAATTGTCGGTGGGGGGTGCGGTCGGGTTCGCAGGCACGGCGGTTCCGGGCGGTGCGGGTTGAACGCCGGGGGCGGTCATCGTTCCCTGCGAGATCGCGGCTGGCGGCGGGGCGGCCTGCATCGCGGGCGGCAGCGGCTTGGGCACGAACGGAGTCGGAAGGGCGCCGGGAAGCGGCGGTGGAGTGAACGACCCGCCTGGCGGTGGGTTGAACGACGCCCCGGGCGGCGGCAGCGTGCCGGTGGCCGGCGGCGGCAACGCGGGGAGCTCCAGCAGCGTGCTGTTCCCGCCGCCGGCCGGTCCGACCGACGCCGTGCGCAGGCTGACCGCCTGGATCACCATGTCGCCGTCGATGCGCGCGCCGACGGGATAGGCCTTGGCCGGCTTGCCGTCGACGGCGATGAGGGCCAGACCGTAGCGGCCTTCCCCCTGCTGCGCCCCCTTGGGCGCCATGACGCCGACCAGCCGGTAGCGCGACGGTGCCTCGGACGGCGTTTCGGCCGCCGCGACGACGATCGGCGGCGCCCCGAACAGCCTCGCCAGATCGCCGCGCAACGGCGCCGAGCGGTCGACGGCGACGGCGTAGGGCGGCATCGTCGAGCCTGAGACGCCCAGGCGCAGCGCCCAGAACACGGCCGTGGCGGCGACGATCGACCAGATCACGAACGCTGACAGGCGTGCGTACATGCGCCGATTATCATCGAGCGCCACACGAGGGCGACGCACCGCCGGGGCTCGCCCGGCAGGACTCCACGATGCCATTGCAAACGTTTCGAAACGTCTCCGCGCGCCGGGTGCGGCACGCGATCCGGCGAGGCTTCACGCTGATCGAGCTCATGGTCGTGCTCGTCATCATCGGCGTGCTCGCCGCGCTGATCGTGCCGAACATGCTCGACCGCGCCGACGACGCCCGCGTCACCGCGGCGCGCACCGACGTCAACAACCTGATGCAGGCGCTCAAGCTCTACAAACTCGACAACCTGCGCTATCCGAGCAGCGATCAGGGGCTGCAGGCGCTCGTCGTCAAGCCCACCGCCGGCACGATCCCGCCAAGCTGGCGCCCCTACCTCGACAAGCTGCCGAGCGACCCGTGGGCGCATCCCTACCAGTACGCGAACCCGGGGCTCAAGGGCGAGATCGACGTCTACAGCTTCGGCGCCGACGGCGTCGTCGGTGGCGAAGCCCGCGATGCGGATATCGGGTCCTGGCAGTAGCCGGGCCATGGACGGGATCGCGCCCCCCCCGCGTCGTTCGATGCGAGTGCGGGGGTTCACGCTGGTCGAATTGCTGGTGGTGGTGGCGTTGATCGCGATCGCGACGGGCGTGCTGACGCTGTCGCTGCGCGATCCGGCGGAGGCGCGGCTCGAGCAGGAGGCTGCACGGCTGGTGGCGCTGCTCGAGGCAGCGCGGGCGCAGGCTCGCTCGTCGGGCATCGCGGCGAGCTGGGAGCCGCTCTCCGATCAGCCCGACCACGCGGGCTTTCGCTTCGTCGGCACAGCCGACGACCCGCCGATGCCGCGCAACTGGCTCGACCCGGAGACCGGCGCTCAGGTGATCGGCGCGCGGGCGGTGATCCTCGGGCCGGAGCCGCTGATCGGCGAGCAGCGGATCCTGCTGCGGCTCGGCGACCGGCGTCTGGCGCTGGCGACCGACGGCATCGGGCCATTCACGGTCGAGAACAACGCCGAGCCGGCCAAGCCGTGAACCCGCACGCACGGAGTCCCGCCGGCGGCTTCACCCTCGTCGAGGTGCTGGTGGCGCTGGCGATCGTGGCGGTGACGCTCGGCGCCGGCGTCCGCGCCGCCGGCGCGCTCACCAACAACACGGCTCGCCTGGCCGAGGTGACGGCGGCGCAGTGGTGCGCCGACAACCAGCTCACCGTCCTCAAGCTCGCCAACCCGTTCCCCGACATCGGCACCGGCGACTTCGCATGCGACCAGCTCGGCCGCACCTACGCCGGCAAGCTCGTGGTGCGAACAACACCGAATCCGAATTTCCGCCGCGTCGACGCTCAGGTGCTCGACGAGCAGGGCACGCCGATCATCATCCTGTCGACGATCGCGAGGCGGTGATGACCGCCACACAACGACCAGCGCGCGGCTTCACCCTCGTCGAGGTGCTGGTGGCGATCGTCGTCATGGCCGTGATGTCGCTGATGGCCTGGCAGGGCGTCGACGGCATCGTCCGCACGCGCGAGATCAGCCAGTCGAAGATGGAGCAGACGCTTCGCCTGGAGACCGTCATCGCGCAGTGGGAGCAGGACCTGGCGCAGGTGCAGGAGAACGTCGGCGTGGTCGACGCGCTCAGCTGCGACGGCCAGGCGCTGCGGATGACGCGCCGCACCGACGCGGGGATGCAGGTCGTCGAGTGGGCGCTGTGGCCGTCGGCGAACGGCATGGTCTGGAAGCGCTGGGCGAGCGTGCCGACGACGACCCAGAACGCGCTGCGCGAGAGCTGGTTCCAGACGCTGCAGTTCCAGGGCAACGAACCGGGGCAGCTCGCCACCATCGACGGCGTGCAGCAGTGGCAGATCTACTTCTGGCGCGGCAACAGCTGGAGCAACTGCCAGTCGAGCGGCAACGGCCTGCCGTCTGCCGTCCGCCTCACGCTCGACTTCGGGCCGCAGAGCGGGCTCACGGGAACGCTCGTGCGCGACGTGCTGCTGACGCCATGACGCGGTCGCTCCGGCCGCTTCGGCAACGCGGCGCCGCGCTGCTCACGGCGATGATCATCGTCGCCCTGATCGCCACGCTCGCATCGTCGATGCTTTGGCAACAATGGCGGGCGGTTCAGGTCGAGGCGGCCGAGCGCGAGCGCACGCAATCGGCATGGATCCTCGCCGGCGCGCTCGACTGGGCGCGGCTGATCCTTCGCGAGGACGGCAAGGCGTCGCGCGGCAACCCGGTCGACCACCTCGGCGAACCGTGGGCGGTGCCGCTCGAAGAGGCGCGGCTGTCGAGCTTCCTGGCCTCCGACAAGGGCCCGATCGAAGACGCGCCCGACGCCTTCCTCTCCGGCGAGATCAGCGACGCGACCGCCCGCTACAACCTCACCAACCTGGTGCAGGGCGGGCAGGTCGTGAACATCGAGCTCGAGTCGCTGCGCAACCTCTGCCAGAGCGTGGGTGTCAACGTCGAGGTCGCCGACCGCATCGCCACGGGGCTGCGCGACGCGACGCCACCGGCGCCCGGTGCGTCGGCCGTGAGCGCCGTCGTTGCACGCCCGGCCAACCCGCCACTGCTGCCGCAATGGGTCCACGACCTCGGCTGGCTCGGCATCGACGCCGAGTCGGTGCGAGCGCTCGAGCCCTACGTCGTGATCTTGCCGGTGCTCACCTATCCGAACGTCAACACGGCGTCGCGCGAGGTGCTCGCCGCCGCGATCGAAGGGATGGACGCCGGAACCGCCGAACGCGTCGTCCAGGCTCGACAGCGGGCGCCGCTGACCAAGGTATCGGAGCTGGAGTCGCTTGCCGGCGTGTCGAAGGCAGCGACCAGCCGCGCCTCGGTTTCATCGCAGTACTTCGAGGTGAAAGGCCGCCTCCGGCTCGGCCAGGTGGTCCTCGAGCAGCGCTCGATCGTGCAGCGCAATCCCGGCAACAACCAGGTCGTGGTGGTTCGACGCGAGCGCATCCCGGGCCGCGACACGCGAGACCGCTGACGGCGCACCACCCACCGCCAGGCTTCGCGACCGCTCGAAGGGCGTCCAAACGAGAAACAGTTCTGCCAAGACGCTACAAGTGCATCCTGTAAGTCTTTGATTGCGAAGGTTTTCGCCCGGCTGGCTCCTAGAATGAACGACGCCTTGCGCGCCCATCGATGTCGACCCTCGTCCTGTTGCTGCCCGAGCACCAACGCCAGCGCGCGCTGAGCGGCGGCGCAGCCGCGCCGGAGACCGACCGGCGCCGGGAGTATCCGTACGTCACCAGCGCGGACGGGATCGAGTTCGAGGCTCAGGGGGAGGCTGCGGCGGCCTTGCTGCCCAAGCGCTCCGAGATCATCGCCGTGGTGCGCGACGCCGACGTCGCCTGGCACCGCATCACGCTGCCGAAGGCGCCAGCCGCCCGCCTGCGCGCGGCGCTGTCCGGCGTCCTCGAAGAAGCGCTGCTCGACGACGCCGACGGCGTGCACCTCGCCGTCGCGCCGCTGGCGGTCGCCGGGCAGCCGACGTGGGTCGCCGCGATCGACAAGGCGTGGCTTCAGGAAGAACTGGGGCGACTCGAGAAGGCCGGCGTCTTCGTCGACCGCGTCGTGCCGGCCGCCTGGCCCGACGACCCACCGGTCGGCCACTTCAACGCGCCGGCGCTCGGCGAGCACGGCAGCAGCGCCGGCGTGACGCTGACGTGGGCGCACGCCGACGGCGTCGCGACGCTGCGTGTCGACGGCGGCCTCGCCCGCGCCATCGTCCCGAATCCGGCCCCGCCGACGACGCGGTGGAGCGCGTCGCCGACCGCCGCGGTCGCTGCCGAGCAGTGGCTGGGCGCGCCCGTCACGGTGATGCCGCTCGAGCAGCGCATGCTTCAGGCCGGCCGGAGCCTGTGGAACCTGCGCCAGTTCGAGCTCGCCCGCCGCACCCGCGGTGCACGCGCCGCCGGCGACTGGCTGCGTCAGGCGATGAGCCCGGCGTGGCGGCCGATGCGGGTCGGTGTGCTGGCGTTCGCCGCGGCCAACGTCATCGGCCTCAACCTCTGGGCCTGGCACGAGCGCAACGTCGTCGAGGCACGCAAGGCGTCGATCCAGGCGCTGGTGAAGCAGACCTTCCCGAAGGTGAGCGAGGCCGACATCCAGCGCGACGCGCCGGCCGTGCTGCTGCGCGAGACCCAGGCGCTGCGCACGCTCGCAGGCAAGGCCGCCGACACCGACTTCGAGCCGATGCTGCAAGCCGCCGCCGCGGCCTGGCCGCCCGAGCGTCCGCCAGTCGAGAACCTGCGTTTCGAGACCGGCAAGCTGACGCTCGCGGCCGCCGGCTGGAGCGACGCCCAGGTCGAACAGTTCCGCAGCGTGCTGCGGCCAGCCGGCTGGCAGGTCGACGCGACCGAGGGTCGCCTCGTCGTCACCCGGGCGCGCCTGGCAGGCAGCGTCTGAGAGCGCCACGCAGCCATGATGTCCGCCCCCGCCAACGCCGTCACCTTGCCGCCCGCCATCGGCGACGCGCGCCAGCAGGCGAGCCGCTTCTGGCAGACGATGGCGCCGCGCGAGCGCCTGCTCGTGGCCCTCGCGGCGATCACCGTCGGCATCCTCGTCGTCTGGCTGCTGGCGATCCAGCCGGCGCTGCGCACCCTGCGCGAGGCGCCGATCGAGATCGACCGGCTCGACCGCCAGCTGCAGCAAATGCAGCTCGCGGCCGAAGAAGCCAAGGGCCTGCGGTCGGCATCGCCGATTCCGCCGACCCAGGCGGTGTCCGCCCTGCAGGCGGCGACCGAGCGGCTCGGCGGCAAGTCGAAGCTCGTGGTGCAGGGCGACCGCGCGACGCTGACCTTCACCTCCACGCCGGCCGAGGCGCTGCGCGCGTGGCTAGGCGAGGCGCGCAGCGGCGCGCGGGCCCGACCGGTCGAGGCGCAGTGGGTCAAGGCCGGCGACGGCTACAGCGGCAACGTCGCGGTGCTGCTCGGAAGCTCGTCGTGATGGCGATCAAGCGCAGGCGCAAGGGCCCGATCTGGAACGCGACGGTCGCATCGAGCGGCTGGAGCGAGTCGACGCTCGCCGAGCAGGCGTGGCAGGTCGAGCGCGGCCGGGCGACGCGCTGGGCGGTCGTCGGCACCGTCTTCGGGCTGCTCGCCGGCTTCGTGCTGTTCGCGCCCGCCGCCTGGCTCGC
>JBBSPY010000004.1:0-41887 GCA_038258415.1 Burkholderiales bacterium | reverse complement strand
TGGTTGCCGCTGTCTGAGACGACCTCGACCACCGGAGCGTCGCCCGCGGCGAGTTCGCGCTCGAAGTCCTTGCCGGCCACGATCACGGGGTCGCTGAAGCTGCCCTTGCGCAGCGCCGCCTCCCACCCCTCCGGTGCAGGCTTGACGGTGTAGGTCTGGCGCTCGAGGAAGTTGACGAGGCTGGGCGCATGCTCGACCCCGGCGACATACACCTCACGCCTCTCGGCGCGCGCCTCGAGCGACGCGGTGAGCCCGGAAATGGCGACCAGCAGCAGCGGCCCCATGAGCACCGAGGAGAGGAAGACCGTCAGCAGCGTCCTGCGGTCGCGCAGCGCGTCGCCCAGTTCCTTGCGCAGCACACACAGGACGCGCGATGCACTTCCACTCACGCCCCGAACTCCTGGTGGTGTGACCCGGCTTCGAACGCGAGCTTGACGAACGCCTCCTCGAAGTCGCGCTCGCCGGTGCGCGCTAGCAACTCGTCGACCGTTCCCGAGGCAATCGAGCGCCCGCCGGCGACGACGACGACGTGGTCGCAGAGCCGCTCGACCTCCTGCATGATGTGTGTGGAGAAGACGATGCACTTGCCGCCGCCCTCGGGCGTGCGCAGGAAGCGCAGGTTCTCCCGCAGGGCGCGGGTGGCCAGCACGTCGAGGCCGTTGGTCGGCTCGTCGAGGACGATGTTCGCCGGGTCGTGCACCAACGCGCGCACCAGCGCGGTCTTCATGCGCTCGCCCTGGCTGAAGCCGTCGGTGCGGCGGTCGAGCAGCGGCGTCAGGTCGAACAGGCGCGCGAGATGCTCCGCGCGTGCCGTGGCGGCGTTGCGCGACAGGCCGTTCAGCATGCCGTAGTAGACGATGTTCTCGCGCGCGGTGAGGCGCACGTAGAGGCCGCGCGCGTCGGACAGCATGCCCATGCGGGCGAGCACCTCGCGCGGCCGAGTCGCGACGTCGATGCCGTCGACCGAGAGCGTGCCGGCATCGGGAAAGATGAGGCCGCCGAGCATGCGCAGCGTCGTCGTCTTGCCGGCACCGTTGGGACCGAGCAAGCCGGTGATGCGACCGGACTCCGCGGTGAACGACACGTCGCGGACGGCATGCACGCGATGCGGCCGTTCCTTGCCACCGGCAAGCGGCCAGCGCAGCAGCGAGCCCCCCGAGCGCTTCACGGCGCGACCTGCGAAGGACTTGGACACGCCACGGACCTCGATCATCGCGAGGTTCCCGAGGCCGCCGATGACGCACCGTGCGCGCTGCCGACCGAGACGAACGCGGGAGGCCGCGGCACGCCGGCCGCGCACCCGGCGTCGACGGCGACCGCGTCGGCGGCGGTCTTCGCGTCGATGAATCGGAAGACGACATCGCGCAGACAGCCGAGCGTCATGACGCCATGGCCGGCATGGGCCACGACCACGCTGCGGGCCTTCGCGCCGAGCGCGCGCGCCACGCGCTCGGCATGGCGCGGTGGCGTCACCGGGTCGATGCCGCCGCTCAGCAGCAGCACCGGTGCAGGGCTCGTCGGCAGCGTGTAGAAGGCCGGCGGCACGGGCCCGCGTGGCCAGATCGCGCACTGGCGTCGGTACTGGCGTGCGGTGGTGTCGCCGAACGTGGCGCTCGCGCTGGCGGCGGCCGCCGCGTCGAGACCCGGCAGGTCCTCGGCGCAAATCACCGACAGGTGCATGCCGAGCGACAGCCGGCTCGACTTGCGTGCCGTCAGCGTCGCCGACAAGCCGATCAGCGGGCCCAGCTCGCCGTGTGCGGCGGCGTCGATCGCCTCGGGCAGCGCTGCCGCGAGCGCCGGTGCGTACAGCGCGCCGAGCACGGCACCGGTCACCAGGTCGCGGGTCAGCGTGAAGCGCTCCTCGCGACCTGTGAGCGGGTGACGCGCCGTGACCTCGCGCGGCAGGCTCGAGAGCAGCGACGCCAGCCGGTCGCCCAGGCGCGGATGCGCGGCAGCGCACGCGAGCTCGGCCGCGCACGAAGCGACCAACGCCTGCCAGGCCGCCTCGTTGTCGATCGAGAAACTGGCCGGCAGCACCATGTCGGGCGGCGCGACGCCGTCGAGCACGGCCCGCCGCACCCGCGTCGGGAACTGACGCAGGTATTCGAGGCCGACGCGCGTGCCGTACGAGCCGCCGACGAGGTCGATCGCTTCGGCGCCGAGCGCGGCGCGCACCGCGTCGAGATCGCGCACCGCGATCCAGGTCGAGAAGAAGCCGAGGTCGGAGGGGTCCCGGATGAAGGGTCGCTTCAGCAGCTCCTGCCTGCAAGCCGCCACCAGCCGCAGCTGGCGATCGGGCTCGGATTGCTCGGCCAGGGTCTCGTCTCGCGGGTCCTTGCACGCGAGCGACGCCGACCGGCCGGTGCCGCGCTGGTCGACGAAGACGATGTCGCGCCGGTTCTGCAGTCGCGAGAACAGCGGCATCACCTGCGGGATCAGGTCGATCGCGCTCTGCCCGGGCCCGCCGGCAAGCATGAACACCGGGTCCGCCAGCTTGTTGCGGGCGAGCGCGGGAACGACGACGTACTCGACGGTGATGCGTCCGTGGTCCGGTCGATCCGGGTCGAGCGCTCGCTCGACCGAGCCGCACAGGACGCCGCCGCGAACACCGGCGACGCGGCAATCGTGCAGGCCGGCGGCCGCAGTCGCGTCGCCGGGCACGGCCCCGGTCACGGAACCGGCAGCAAACACCGTCGCCCACGTCAGGGCGCGAACGGCGCTGCCGAAGCGCGCGCTCATTCGCCGAGCGTGCGCTTCAGTTCACCGCTGTCGATCAGTCGGGCGAGTTCGTCGGCGCCGCCGACGAGGCTGCCCTTGACGAAGACCAGCGGAAAGGTCGGCCAGCCTGTCCACATCTTCAGCGCGTTGCGCAGTCGCCAGCCGCTGAAGTAGCTCCCGTACTCGAGGTAGTGGTGGGCGACGGCAGCGGCGTCGAGCGCCTTGCGCGCCCGCCGGCAGAACGGATTGCCCGCCATGCCGACGACGAGCACCGGGTTCGTGCCCGCGGCCGCCTGCACGTTGTGGACGATGTCGGCGCCGAGGTTGGCGACCTTCTCGCGGATCGCGGGGTGCAGTCTCGCTTCGTCGAGGATGGCTCTGGGCATGGTTCGCGACGCGGTTCGCAGGGACGCGGCACGTTACCACCGCGCCCTGTCCCCTTCAGGGCGTCCTGGCGAGCGCACCTCGCTGGAAGTCGGCCACCGCCTGCTGCAACTCGGCCGTCGTGTTCATGACGAACGGCCCGTGCTGCGCGATCGGCTCGCCGAGCGGCTTGCCGGCGACGAGCAGGACGCGGCTCGGTGCCGCCGCCGCGATTCGCACGCCAGACGCGCCCGGCTCGTTGCCGATCACGGCCAGATGGCCGGCATCGACCGTCGTCGCGGCCGAGCCGATCGACGCAGTGCCGCGATCAACGTAGGCGAACGCGTTGTGCCCCGCCGGAAATGCGGCCTCGAAGGAACTGCCGGCCGGCATCTCCAGGTCGAGGACGACCGGCTCGGTGGTCGGCCGTGTCACCGCGCCCGTGACGCCGCCGCTCGCCCCGGCGATGACGCGCACCTTCACGCCGGCATCGGTCGTGTAGGTCGGCACTGCATCGGGCGGGACGTCGCGATAGGCGGGCGGCTGCATCTTGTCGCGCGCGGCGAGGTTGACCCACAGTTGAAAGCCCGACATCCGGCCCTCGGTCTGCTCGGGCATCTCGGAATGGACGATGCCGCGGCCGGCCGTCATCCACTGCACGCTGCCCGGTTCGAGCAGGCCGACGTTGCCGACGCTGTCGCGGTGCCGCATGCGGCCCTCGGTCATGATCGTGACGGTCTCGAAGCCGCGATGCGGGTGGCTCGGAAAGCCGCCGATGTAGTCGGCGGCTGCGTCGCTGCCGAAGGCGTCGAGCATCAGGAACGGGTCGAGGCGCTTCTGCAACGGCTGGCCGAGAACGCGCGTGAGGCGAACGCCGTCGCCGTCGGACGTCGCCTGGCCGCGGACGAGCCGCTCGACGCTGCGCGAAACGAAGGACTCGGCGGATGTGGTGGGACCGGCGGTGATGGTGGTGTTGTGCATGCAACGCATCTTGGGCGTGCTGCCGGCGGTGTCAACGCGGCCGCGATGCACGCAGCGTTCGGGCTGGGTGAATGCAGGGCGATCCAGCTCGCGCTGTAATGACGGCCCCCAGACCACGACGACGACACACCATGAAACTCTACTTTTCCCCCGGCGCCTGCTCGCTGTCACCGCACATCGTCCTGCGCGAGGCGGGACTGCCGTTCACGCCGATCCAGGCCGATCTCAAGAAGCACGAGCTGAAGGATGGCGGCGACTACTACGCCATCAACGCCAAGGGCTATGTGCCGGTGCTCGAGCTCGACGACGGGTCGCGCCTCACCGAAGGGCCGGCGATCGTCCAGTACATCGCCGACCAGGTGCCCGACAAGAAGCTCGCCCCGGCCAACGGCACGATGGAGCGCTACCGCGTCCAGGAGTGGCTCAACTTCATCACCAGCGAGCTGCACAAGGGCTACGGGCCACTCTTCAACCCGGCCACGCCGGACGACTACAAGGCGATGGCGAAGACGAAGCTGACCGAGCGCTACAAATGGGTCGACGCCCAGCTCGAAGGCCACGACTATCTGATGGGCAAGACGTTCAGCGTCGCCGACGCCTATCTGTTCACCGTCACCAACTGGGCCGGGCATCTCGGGCTCGATCTCGCCGCGTTCAAGAACGTCGGCGCGTTCATGAAGCGCATGTCCGAGCGGCCCGCCGTTCAGGATGCGCTGAAGGCCGAGGGACTCGGCAAGTGACTGGCGCGGGGCTCGCGGCGTGATCGTCGCGCGGCTCGCTGCTTTGGCCTCGGCTGGCGCCTTCGCGACCGCCGGCGCGGTAGCGCAGGTCACACAGCCGGGAATCTACGAGGCCAGCCTGTGCGTCGCCAACCCGGCAAGCGCGCCGCCCTCGTGCGGCGCCGCGGCGTTCACCGTCCACGGGCCCGGTCGGGCGACGCTGCAGGTGTTCGACATCGTCTACCGCTTCCGGCTGCGTCGCTCGCAGCTCGACGTGACGCTGACGCAGGGCAACGTGCAGATCGACGAGTTCAGCGCCGACTACGCCTGGCGAGACGGCGCGCTGCTGTTCGTCGACGCGCAGAAAAACGTGCGCTACGCGATCAGGCCCGAGGCGAAGCCGCGCTGACCGCATCGCCCGGCGCGAGCTGCGCCGCGGCGAGCAGCGCGCGTGTGTAGTCGGCCTGGGGCGCCGTGAAGACCGCGTCGGCGTCGCCTTCCTCGACCACCGCGCCGTCCTTCATCACGAGACCCCGGTGCGCCATCGCGCGCACCACGGCGAGGTCGTGGCTGATGAAGACGTAGCTCATCCCATGGCGCCGTTGCAGGTCCGTCAGCAAGGTGAGCACTTGCTTTTGCACCGACACGTCGAGCGCCGAGGTCGGCTCGTCGAGCACCAGCAGCTCCGGCTTCAGGATCACGGCGCGGGCGATCGCGATGCGCTGCCGTTGCCCGCCGGAGAACTCGTGCGGGTAGCGCGAAACGACGTCGGCGAGCCCGCTCGCAGCGCCCATCCCGACCTCGTCGAGCATCGCCAGCACCTGCGCCTCGCGCTCGGCCGGCGACAGCTCGGGCCGGTGCAGCGCCAGGCCCTCGCCGACGATGCGGCCGACCGTCATGCGCGGACTGAGCGAGCCGAACGGGTCCTGGAAGACGATCTGCATCCGCCGCCGCAGTGGCCTGAGCGCCGACCGGTCGAGGCCGTCGATGCGCCGGCCATCGAGCCGGATCTCGCCGGCGGCCGTCGGCAGCAGCGCCAGCAGTGCCAGCCCGAGCGTCGTCTTGCCCGAACCCGACTCGCCGACGATGCCGAGCGTCTCGCCGCGCGCCAGCGCCAGCGTCGCGCCGCGGACGGCGTCGAACGTGCGCTTGCCGAATGCGCCCTCCGGTACGTCGTACGTGACGCGGACACCGGCCGCGTCGAGGATGCACGGCGCGCCGGCGGCGACCGGCGTCACGTCGCGGCTCGGCCGGCTGGCGAGCAGCTTGCGCGTGTAGGGATGCGAAGGCGACGAGAACACCGCTTCGGTCGCGCCGCTCTCGATGACTCTGCCGCGCTCCATCACGGCGACCCGGTGCGTGAAGCGGCGCACGAGGGCGAGGTCGTGCGTGATGAAGAGCAGCGCCATGCCCATCTCGGCCTGCAGCGCGTCGAGCAGCTCGAGAATCTGCGCCTGGATGGTCACGTCGAGCGCCGTCGTCGGCTCGTCGGCAATGAGCAGGCGCGGCTTGCAGGCGAGCGCCATCGCGATCATCGCCCGCTGCCGCTGGCCGCCCGAGAGCTGGTGCGGCCACGCGTCGACGCGGCGTTCCGGGTCCGGGATGCCGGTCTTCGCGAGCAGCTCGACAGCGCGACGCCGCGCCTCGGCCGAGCCGACGCGCTCGTGCAGGGTGATCGCCTCGCCGATCTGCGCGCCGATCGTGTGCAGCGGATTCAGCGCCGTCATCGGCTCCTGGAAGATCATGGCGATGGCGCTGCCGCGCACCGGGCGCAGCTCGCGCTCGGCCAGGCCGCGCAGATCGCGGCCGGCGAAGCGGATCACGCCCGTCGTCTCGGCACCGTCGACGAGGCCCAGCACCGACAGCGCGGTGATCGACTTGCCCGAGCCCGACTCGCCGACCAGGCCGAACTTCTCGCCGGCGCCGATCGTGAGCGACACGTCGTCGACGACCGCATGAGCGCCGAAGCGGACGGTCAGGTGCTCGATCGAGAGCAACGGCGGCTCGGCCGCATGGCCCTCGCTCATGCGCGACGCAACGCCCGGGTCGCTCCGATCTCAGGCCTTCGCGGCGGCGGGTCCGGCGTCGAGCAGTCGCGCGCACCCGGCGCGGTCGGCGACGTCTGGCGCGGCGCACAGGGCGTCGAGCTCGACGCGCAGGCGCGCCATCGTCACCGCGTGCCGTCCGTCCTGGTTCCAGTCCGCGAGCTTGCGACCCACGCGCTGCAGCGAGCGCCCGCTGCGCTGCGCAAAGGCGTCGGGCTGCTTCATCGCCTCGGACCAGATCGAGCGCGTCGCCCGTTCGATGGCCGCGTCGTCGACCGGCGCCAGGTCGACGAGCGCGCCCAGATAGCTCGCGCCCCACTGCAGCCGCGTCGCCGGCCCCTCGCTGGTCTCGTACGCCTTCGCATACCACTGCAGCGCGCCCGCGGCGTCGCCGCGTCGTCTGGCGTTGCCGGCAAGCTCCGACATCAGGTAGTACGGCGAATGGCTCTTCGCGAGATTGGCCTCGAGAAGGGTGTCGGATTCGGCGGACAGGCCGGCGCGGTCGAGCAGGTAGGCCGCGGCGGTGATGACCGCCTGGCGCTCGTAGCCGTCGGTGATCTCGCGGTCGGCGCGCGACACCTCGGCCCGCACGTCGGCGACGAGCCCGGCAGGCAGCGTCGGCACCGACACCGGCTTGCCCTTGGGCACCTCCGGCTCGTCGATCCGCGCCAGGTCGACACGGGAGATCAGCGCCTGCATCCGGTCGGCCCGCGACAGCGACGCATCGATCTGCAGCCGGCGCAGCGCCACGTCGAACGCGTCGACGATCTTCGCGCGCTCCGGTCCGGGCCATGGCGCGAGCGACCTGGCGATGTCAGCGGCGCCGTTGACGACGAGGTCGGCCTGCTCGCGCGTCTTCGCCGCGTCGCCGAGCATGTCGACGACCTGTCGCCGGGTCGCCGAGTCGACCGTCGCGGCGGCAGGCTGCCCCGATGTCGCGGGCCTGGCATCGGCCATGGCGAGCGACTTCAGGCGCAGGCGCAGCGCGGTTTCGGCAAGCTCTGGCGGGCAGGCGGCGGAGAGCCGTTCGAGCGTGCGCGCGACCGCGTCCTTGCCGACGACCTGCTCCTGGTCGGTGTCCCACGAGTAGTAGGCGAGCAGACGCCAGTCGTCGGCGCGCAGCTTCGACCGCGACGCACCACCGGCCAGCGCATCGGTGACCAGCGCCTTGACCGGCCGCGCCGCATTCATGCCGAGGTCGAGCACCGCGCCGTAGCGCGCCGCGTCGACCTCGCCGGGCAGTCGCGTGATCTCGTCGCCCTGCGGGTTGAACAGCACCATCGTCGGATAGCCGCTGACCCTGAAGCGCGCGCCCAGCTTCTGCGCCCCCGGGCTGTCGCCGTCGACGTAGACCGGCACGAACGCTCGCGAGCGCTCGATGAAGTCCTGTCGGTTGAAGAGCGTCGCCTTGATCTGGTTGCACGGCGGGCACCAGGTGGCGCCCCAATAGACGAAGAGCGGCTTGCCGGCCCGCCTGGCGAGCGCGAACGCCGCGTCGACGTCGGCATCGCTCGAGGCGCGACGCCAGGCGATCCCGACGTCGTTGTGCGCGACAGCGGCGCGGCCGTCGACCGGCGGCGCTGTCGCGACCGGCGCCGGCAACGCGACGGGCGGGGACGTTGCAGCCGGCGTGGCTTCCGGTCGTCGATCGCAGCCGGAGGCGATCAACGCGGCGACGATCGCAGCGGCGAGGAGGGAGGGTCGACGAGACGAGCGCATCACACGTCCTTTCGGTCGGGGCCGCGATGCGGGCCGCGGCACCGCGATCGTCGCATCAATCGACCGGCGCCGGCGTCTCGCGCACCGGATCACGCGCCGAGCGCGAGCCGAACTGGGCCAGCGCCACGCCGGCCAGCACGATGACCGCGCCGCCGAGCTTGACGGCCGTGTAGCGCTCGCCACCGAGGGCCCACGCCACCGCCCCGGCGACCGGCGGCATGCCGTACATGAACGGCGCGGTGCGGGCCACGCCGCGCACCGAGTTGATCCAGCCCCAGACGATCCAGCCGATGAACGCGGAGACGATCACCGCATAGAAGGTACCTGCCCAGACGCCCCACGACACCGCCGCCCAGTCGACGGCGAGCCCGGCCGGCAGGCTCACCGCGACCACCGGCGCGCTGCCGAGCAGCACGGCATAGGTCATCACGGTGACGCCGCCGAGCCGTTCGATCAGCGGCCGCGACGCGACCGTGTAGTACGAGAAGAACGAGGCCGCGACGAGCAGCACGAGATCGCCCCCGCCGGCCTCCCAGCGCCCGCGCGAGAGCTTGTCGGACAGGAACACCAGCATGCCCACGCACGCCACCGCGACGCCCGCGACCTGTCCGCGCGTCAGCCGCTCGTGGCCGAGCATGCGCAGGATGAGGAGCGTGAAGACCGGGCCGCTGGCGAGGATCAGCGAGCTCGAGAAGGCCGTCGACCAGTAGATGCCGTAAGTCACCAGGCCGACATGCAGCAAGTGGCCGACCAGCCCCAGCACGGCGAGCGAGAGAAGGTCGGCGCGCGAGACCCGCGGCCAGTGCGTGCCGTGGCGCCAGCACAGCCACGCAGCCGCGACGAGCGGCATCGCGAGGTAGCGAATGAACAGGAAGCCGCCGGGCGTGAGTGCGCCGAAGATCACCTTCTGGACACTGAAGTTGGCGCCCCAGGCGACGATCAGCGCCAGCGCCGCCCACAGCGCATGGCGACGCTGCCGCTCGTCGGACGCGGCCCGCGGTGGCGCGCTCACGCCGGCGCCGTGCCCGCGGCACCCGCGCCGTCTCCAGCCGGGCCGAGCGGCGGCTGCGTGTCGGCCGGGTGCCAGCCCTCGACCGGCGTTGCCCTCGCCAGCGCCATCCACAGCGCGAACGTCATGCGTGCGGGGTGGCGCGGCGCCGCACGCGCGACGACGAGCCGATCCAGCGAGCAGACCAGCACGCCGCACTCGAGCGGGATCTCGTCAGGCTCGCCGATCCCCTCGGCGATCGCGTACCAGCAGGCGCCGCCGAGCTGCAGGTAGGCCTCGCGCTTGGCGGGCTTGCGCAGGTCGGCGATGAGGTCGCTTCGGCGCACCTTCACCTCGTGCACGATCGGGTCGAGGTAGGCCTCGACCGTCGTGTGGCGGACCGAGAACACGTCGGGCATCGCGATCGACCAGCCGTCGCCGACTCTGGCGCGCACCGCGAGACCGCGCCAGGCGAGACGCCCGGTGCGCGTCGTCTCGCGGGCGATGCGCTCGACGAGGCCCTCGTGCGCGTCACGGCGGCGGCGATTGACGTTCAGCGTTTCCGCCAGCACGGCGATTCCCGCGTCGCTGAGCCGCACCGTCTCGTGCCCGAACGGGCCGCGCTCGCGCTCGAGCAATCCGGCGGCGAGCAACTCGACCTCGACCGCGTCCTGCGACGGCCAGCCGGCGGATCGGTAGACGTCGCGCAGCCGCCGTCGGTGCACGACCCCCAGCGCAGGCACCGACGCCAGGGTCGCCATCGACCTCAGCGATCCGAGCGCGCCCGTCGCGGAACCGGGCTCGCGGGAAAGCATGTCGTCGGGCATGGCGCGTGCTGCGTTTCGAGCCTTGCACCATAGCATCGGGCTGCCGCCTCGGCCTGCTGCCTCGCAGCCCCGCAACTGGAATTCCACCCATGTCGAACCTGTCCCGCCGCCTCGCTCCTTTCGCTCGCGCTGCGCTCTTGACCGTCTGTTCACTCGGCGCCGCTGCTTCGGCGCAGGCGCAGTCGAAGGTCCTCAACGTCTACAACTGGTCCGACTACATCGCCGAGGACACGATCCGGAACTTCGAGAAGGAGACCGGCATCAAGGTCAACTACGACAACTACGACAGCAACGAGGTGCTGATGGCCAAGCTCGTGGCCGGCAACACCGGCTACGACGTCGTCGTCCCGGGCTCGCACTTCGCGAAGACACAGATCGAAGGCGGCCTTCTGCAGAAGCTCGACCGGTCGAAGCTCACCCACTGGGGAAATCTCGACCCGGCGCTGCTGAAGGCGCTGGCCAGCGTCGACCCTGGCAACCAGTACCTGGTCGACTGGATGTGGGGCTACGTCACCGTCGGCATCAACACTGCGTTGGTGAAGGCCGCGCTCGGTGCCCTGCCGATGCCCGACAACGCATGGAGCCTGATCTTCGACCCGAAATATGCGAGCAAGCTCAAGGGCTGCGGCGTCAACTTCCTCGACTCGGCTTCGGAGGTGCTGCCGGTGGCGATGCTCTACGTCGGCAAGCCGGCGTACAGCAAGAATGCCGCCGACTACGACGCCGCCGCGACCATGCTCAAGACGGTGCGCCCGTACGTGACGCGGTTCTCGTCGTCGGGCTACATCAACGACCTCGCCGGCGGGTCGCTCTGCGCCGTCATGGGCTACTCGGGCGACATCAACATCGCCCGCGCCCGTGCCCTCGAGGCCAGCCCCAAGCAGCCGCCGGCGATCGAGGCGCTCGTTCCCAAGGGCGGCGCGACGCTGTTCTTCGACACCATGGCCATCCCGAAGGACGCGAAGAATGTCGACAACGCGCACACCTTCATCAACTACATCCTGCGGCCCGAGGTCGCCGCGGCCATCACCAACAAGGTGTACTACGCGAACCCGAACGCGGCGTCGCTCAAGTTCGTGAAGAAGAGCGTCGCCGAGAACCCGACGATCTTCCTGTCGGACGCCGACAAGGCCCGCATGACGCCGCCCGACGCCGTGCCGCAACCGATCCGCCGCGTGCAGACCAGAATCTTCACGAATTTCAAAGCAGGGCGGTAAGCCACATCCCTTACTGGACCTGGACGCCCTTCCAGAACGCGACGCGGCCCTTGATTTCGCGCGCCGCGTCGGCCGGCTCCTCGTAGTACCAGACGGCGTCGGGGTTGACCTCGCCATCGACGAGCAGGCTCAGGTAGCTCGCCTCGCCCTTCCACGGACACATCGTCTTGTGATTGCTGAAGGTCGTGTACTCGCGCTTCAGGCTGGCCTCGGGAAAGTAGTGGTTGCCTTCGACGACGACGGTGTCGTTGCTCTCGGCGATGGTCGTGCCGTTCCAGGTCGCTTTCATGGGCTGCGCTCCTCGTGATGCGAAACAGGGCATCCTAGCGGGCTGTCTCCGCGGCCTGGCCGCCGTTGCTGCGCCGGTGGCGCGTGGCTTGCCAGAACTTCCGAATGAATCCACTCTTCAAGCGTTTCGTCTCGGCGGGCAAGCTCATGCGCCGAGGCAATCTCGCCGCCGCCACGGCGGAGATACAGCGGGCGATGCGAACGGCAACGAACGCCGCGGCGACGACGGCCCGTCGCCCGCCGCCGCAGCCGACTGCGCGCGCCCAGCCCGTCCGCGGTCGCCCTGCAACGCCCGCGCCGCAAGCCGACGGCGACGGGCAGGGTCGCGTCCTCGAAGGCAGCTACCAAGGCGCGCTCGGCACGCGCTCATGGCTGCTCTGCGAGCCGCCGGCGCGCCACGAAAAGACGCCGCCGCTCGTTCTCATGCTGCACGGCTGCACGCAGGATCCAGCCGACTTCGCCCGCGGCACGCGCATGAGCGCGCTCGCCAACGCGCGCGGCTGGCCGGTGCTCTACGTGGCCCAACCGGTGCGGTCGAACGCGAACAAATGCTGGAACTGGTTCGTGCCCGCCGATCAGCATCGCGGCGCCGGCGAGCCGGCGCTGCTCGCCGCGCTCGTCGCCGAGCTCGCCGCCGCGCACGCATTCGACCCCCGGCGCGTGTTCGTTGCCGGGCTGTCGGCCGGCGGCGCGATGGCGGCGACGCTCGCCCGTGAGTACCCCGATGCCTTCGTCGCCGCCGGCGTGCACTCGGGGGTTCGTCCCGGCGCGGCGCATGACGTCGCGTCGGCCTTCTCGGCGATGCGTTCCGGCGCGCCGGTCAAGGCCGGCGGCGCGTCCTACGCGCCGCTCATCGTCTTCCACGGCGACGCCGACCCGACCGTCGCCGTCGTCAACGGGCACCAGCTGGTCGAGGCCGCGCTCGGCGGCGACTCGTGGACGACCGCACGCGAGAGCGGCTCCACCGGCCGCTCCTGGGAGCGCACCGACTACCGCCGTGTCGGCTCGCCGGCGGCGCCGCCGCCGATCGAGCTCTGGATCGTGCACGGCGCCGGACACGCCTGGTCGGGCGGTGACAAAGCCGGCAGCTACGCCGACCCGCGCGGGCCCGACGCGTCGGCCGAGATGCTGCGTTTTTTCGACCGGCACGCTGCCGCGCGCATGCTGGCCGAAGCCGCTCCAGGCTGACGGACGTCGACGCGCCCGTTCAGCGAAGGCGCTCTGCTAGAGTGCGCGCCCCGTGACTGCGCACCGCTCCAAGGCCGCGCCCCTCGCTTCGCTCGCCACCGCGATCCTGGCCGGCTGCGCCGGTCTCCCCGAAGCGCCGCCGCTCCGCGCCGACCCGACCCTCGCCTCCGCCTGGCATGCACCGCTGCCGCATGGCGGCTCCAGCGCCGGCCTCGTGCGCTGGTGGCAGCAGTTCGACGACCCGCTGCTCGGCCAGCTCGTCAGCGCCGCCGACCGCGCGAACCCGACCGTCGCCAGCGCCGCATCGCGTCTGGAACAGGCGCGGGCCGTGCGCACGAGCGCCGGCGCCGCGCTGCTGCCCTCGGTCGACGCGTCCGCCGGCGCGAGCCGCGGCCGGCAGGACCTGACGCTGCCCGGCGTCGCCACCACCGCGAGCGCGGCGCTGCAGGCGTCATGGGAGCTCGACGTGTTCGGCCGGGCCCGTGCCGGCGTGCGCGCCGCCGATGCCCGCCTCGCCGGCGCCGATGCGGGCTGGCACGACGCGCGGGTTGCCGTGGCCGCCGAGACGGCGAACAGCTACGTGTCGCTGCGTGCCTGCGAGGCGCGGCTGGCACAGTCCCGCCTCGATGCGAACTCGCGCGCCGAGACCGCGCACCTCACCGATCTGTCGATGCGGGCCGGCTTCGAGTCGCGCGCCAACGCCGCACTCGCGCTCGCCAGCGCCGCGCAGGCGCGCACGCTGGTCACGCAGCAGAACGAGCAGTGCGAGCAGCTGGTGAAGTCGCTCGTCGCGCTCACCGCGATCGCCGAGCCCGAACTGCGCGAGCGGCTCTCCACCAGGTCCTCGACGATTCCCGAGCCGGCGACGATCGCCGTGCCGACCGTGCCGGCCGCCGCGCTGGCCCAGCGGCCCGACGTCTACGCCCGAGACCGTGACCTCGCGGCGGCGAGCGCCGACGTGACGGCGGCCGAGGCGGCACGGCTGCCGCAGGTGGCGATCGCCGGCAGCGTCGGCGTCGCGCGCTACGAATTCGCAGGCGCCAGGCTGGACGGCACGACCTGGAGCCTGGGTCCGCTGTCGGTCTCGCTGCCGGTGTTCGACGCCGGCCGGCGCAGCGCCGACGTGCGCGCCGCCCGCGCCCGCTATGACGAGGCCTCCGCCGTCTACGCGGCGACGCTGCGCTCGGCGGTGCGCGAAGTCGAGGTCGCGCTCGTCGCTTTGCAATCCGCCGCCGACCGGCAGGCCGACGCGGCGATCGCCGCCGACAACTTCGACCGCTCCTACCGCGGCGTCGAAGCGCGCTACAAGAGCGGCTTCGCGACCTTGTTCGAACTCGAGGACGCGCGACGCAGCGCGCTGGTCGCGCAAAACGCACAGATCGACCTGCGACGCGAGCGCGTCGCCGCGTGGGTCTCCCTCTACCGTGCGCTCGGCGGTGGCTGGCGCTCCACGAACGACGAGCTCCTGAAGCCATGAACTCGAAACCTCCGTCGTTGCGCCGGACTGCCGCACTCGCGGCGGTGTTCGTCTCGACCGCCGTCGTCGCGTCGATCGTGGCACTGCAGGCGTCGGCCGCCGCCGACGACAAGCCCGCCGCCGCCAAGCCTGCCCTGTCGGTGCAGGTGACGCAGCCGCAGCGCACGACGCTGGCGGTGCGCATCCCGGCCAACGGCAACATCGCCGCCTGGCAGGAAGCGAGCATCGGCACCGAAGCCAACGGCCTGCGACTGGCCGAGGTTCGCGTCAACGTCGGCGACGTCGTCAAGCGCGGGCAGGTGCTCGCGACGTTCTCGCCGGAGACCGTCGAGGTCGACATGGCGCAGGCGCGCGCCGCCGTCGTCGAGGCGGAGGCGACGCTGGCCGAGGCGGCGGCCAATGCCGGGCGCGCGCGCGGCCTGCAGTCGACCGGAGCGCTCAGCGAGGCGACCATTGCGCAGTACCAGACGGCCGAGCGAACCGCGAAAGCGAGGCTCGACGCGCAGCGTGCGGCGTTTCGCGCCCGGCAGTTGCGCGTGGGCCAGGCGAGCGTGGTCGCGCCCGACGCGGGCGTGATCTCGTCTCGCAGCGCCACCGTCGGCGCCGTGCTGCCGGCCGGGCAGGAGCTGTTCCGCATGATCCGGCAGGGCCGGCTCGAATGGCGCGCCGAGGTGCCGTCGTCCGAACTCGCGCGCGTGGAGCGGGGCATGAAGGCGACGCTGACCGTCGCCGGCGGCCAGGCGATCGGTGGCGTCGTCCGCGTCGTCGCACCGACCGTCGACCGGGAATCGCGCAACGGTCTCGTCTACGTCGACCTGCCGCACCCCGGCCCGGCCCGCGCCGGCATGTTCGCGAGCGGCGAGTTCGAGGCCGGCAGCGCCGAAGCGCTGACGCTGCCGGTGAGCGCCGTGCTGCTGCGCGATGGCTTTTCCTACGCCTTCGTCGTCGGCGCCGACTCGAAGGTGAGGCAGCAGAAGGTGAGCATCGGCCGCCGCTCGGGCGACCGCATCGAGGTCACCGGCGGCGTCGCACCCACCGATCGCGTGGCGCTGGCCGGCGGCGGCTTTCTCGGCGACGGCGACGTCGTCCGCGTCGTCGCTGCGCCTCCGGCCGCCACGCCGGCTTCGGCACCGGCGCGCGCGCCACGCCCCTGACGCCCGCCATGGCGATCAACGTTTCCGCCTGGTCGATCCGCAACCCGATTCCCGGGGTGCTGCTGTTCATCATGCTGACGATCGTCGGCCTGATGAGCTTTCGGGCGATGAAGATCCAGAACTTCCCCGACATCGACCTGCCGACCGTCACCGTCGTCGCGTCGCTGCCCGGAGCGAGCCCGGGCCAGCTCGAGACCGAGGTCGCGCGCAAGCTCGAGAACTCGCTGGCGACGCTGCAGGGCATCAAGCACATCTACACCACAGTGCAGGACGGCACCTCGACGACGACGGTCGAGTTCCGGCTCGAGAAGCCGACCCAGGAGGCGGTAGACGACGTGCGCGACGCCGTCTCGCGCGTGCGTTCCGACCTGCCGACCGACCTGCGCGACCCGATCGTCTCGAAGGTCGAGCTGTCGGGGACGCCGATCCTCACCTACACCGTTGCCTCGAGCCGGATGGACGACGAGGCGCTGTCGTGGTTCGTCGACGACACGATCACGCGGGCGATGCTGTCGGTGCGCGGCGTCGGCGCCGTCAACCGGGTCGGCGGCGTCACGCGCGAGGTGCGCGTCGAGCTCGACCCGGCGCGCCTGCAGGCGCTGCGCGCCACTGCCGCCGACATCTCGCGCCAGCTGCGGCAGACCCAGCGCGAGGCGTCCGGCGGCCGCGCCGACCTCGGCGGCGGCGAGCAGTCGGTGCGGACGATCGCGACCGTCCAGTCGGCGGGCGAGCTCGCGTCGATGGAGGTCGCGCTGTCCGACGGACGGCGCGTACGTCTCGACCAGGTCGCGACGGTAAGCGACACGGTGGGCGAGCGGCGCTCGACGGCGCTGCTCGACGGCAAACCCGTCGTCGGCTTCGAGATCGTGCGCACGCGAGGCGCTGGCGAGACCGAGGTCGCCGCCGGCGTGCGGGCGAGGTTGAAGACGCTCGAGTCGGAGCATCCGGAGATCACCGTCACCGAGGCGTTCAACTTCGTCGACCCGGTGCAGGAGAACTACGACGGCTCGATGTTGCTGCTCTTCGAAGGCGCTGCGCTGGCCGTGCTGGTCGTGTTCCTGTTCCTGCGCGACTGGCGCGCGACGCTGGTCGCGACGACGGCGCTGCCGCTGTCGGTGATCCCGGCGTTCTGGGCGATGTCGCTGCTCGGCTTCACGCTCAACGGCGTGACGCTGCTCGCGCTCTCGCTCGTCGTCGGCATCCTCGTCGACGACGCGATCGTCGAGATCGAGAACATCATGCGACACCTCGGCATGGGAAAAACGCCGTATCGCGCGTCGATGGAGGCAGCCGACGAGATCGGCCTGGCGGTCATCGCGACCACGTTCACGCTGATCGCGGTGTTCCTGCCGACGGCGTTCATGAGCGGCGTTCCGGGCAAGTTCTTCGTGCAGTTCGGCTGGACGGCGGCGATCGCGGTCTTCATGTCGCTCGTCGTCGCGCGGCTGCTGACGCCGATGATGTCGGCCTACGTGCTGCGGCCGCCGAAAAAGCCGTATGTCGAGGGCCGCTGGATCGGCATCTACATGTCGTGGGTGAAGACTGCGCTGCGCCATCGCGTGCTGACGACACTGGCGACGGTCGTCTTCTTCGTCGGCTCGGTGATGCTGCTCGGCACGCTGCCCACCGGTTTCATCCCGCCCGACGACCTGTCGCAGACGCAGGTCTCGGTCGAGCTGCCGCCGGGTTCCACCTACGAGCAGACGCTCGCCGCTGCCGAGCAGGCGCGCGCGATCGTCCAGCGCAACCCCGATGTGAAGCTCGTCTACACGGCGGTCGGCGGCGGTGCCACGGGCGCCGATCCGTTTGCGCCGCGCGGTGCGTCGGAGGTGCGCAAGGCGACGCTGACGATCAACATGACGCCACGCGACCAGCGCCACGGCGTCAGGAAGCAGGTCGTCGAGCAGAAGCTGCGCGACGCGCTCACCGCGATCCCCGGCGCGCGCGTCAAGGTCGGCCTGGGCGGTGGGGCGGAGAAGTACATCCTGGTGCTCGCCGGGGAAGACGGTCGCGTGCTCTCCGAACACGCGAGGAAGGTGGAGCAGGAGCTGCGCTCGATCCCGGGGATCGGCAACGTCGTCTCGACGTCGAGCCTGGTCAGGCCCGAGCTCATCGTGCGGCCCGATCCGGCACGCGCCGCCGACCTCGGCGTGACGGCGACGGCGATCGCCGACACGCTGCGCATCGCCACCGCCGGCGACTACGACCAGGGCCTGGCCAAGCTCAACCTGTCGTCGCGGCAGGTGCCGATCATCGTCAAGCTGCCGGCTGAAGCGCGCGGCGACCTCGCGCTGCTGTCGCGCCTGTCGGTGCCGGGAGCGCGCGGGCCGGTGCCGCTCGGCAACGTCGCCGACCTGACGATCGAGAGCGGTCCGGCGCAGATCGACCGCTACGACCGCCTGCGCAACATCAACTTCGAGATCGAGCTGAACCAGGTGCCGCTCGGCCAGGTCGAGAAGGCAGCGCTGGCGCTGCCGTCGCTGAAGAACCTGCCGCCGGGCGTGCAGCAGACGACCGTCGGCGACGCGGAGGCGATGCAAGAACTGTTCGGCAGCTTCGGCCTGGCCATGCTCACCGGCGTGGCCTGCATCTACGTCGTGCTGGTGCTGCTGTTCAAGGACTTCGTGCAGCCGGTGACCATCCTCGTCGCGCTGGTGCTGTCGATCCCGGGCGCCTTCCTGGCGCTCTTCATCACCCACACCGCCCTGTCGATGCCGTCGATGATCGGCCTCATCATGCTGATGGGCATCGCCACCAAGAACTCGATCCTGCTCGTCGAGTACGCGATCATGGCCCGGCGCGACTTCGGCATGAATCGCATGGAAGCGCTGCTCGACGCCTGCCACAAGCGGGCCCGGCCGATCGTCATGACGACGATCGCGATGGGCGCCGGCATGCTGCCGATCGCGATCGGCCTCGGCACCGACCCGAGCTTTCGCGCGCCGATGGCGATCGTCGTCATCGGCGGTCTCGTCACCTCGACCTTCCTCAGCCTGCTCGTGATCCCGGTCGTCTTCACCTTCGTCGACGACGTGGTGCAGTGGACGAAACGGCGCTTCGGCGTACGGGGATCGCCGGCCATCGAGCGGACGGCGGAGGCCTGAGCGTCAGGCCGCTTCGGCGCGGCGGCGGAACAGGGCCGAGCCGGGGCTCAGGCCGGCAATCTCGCCCGCAACCTCCACCAACGCCGCTCCGAGCGCGGTCATGCGCGCGTCGGTCAGCCGCACGGCCGGGCCGGCGATGGTGACGACGCCGATGCACGCGCCGCGCACCACGACCGGCGCGGCCATCGCCGACATCGCCGGCGCGAACACCTCCCGGATCATGGAGAAGCCACGCTTCTTCGCGGCGTCGACGAACGCCAGCAGCTGCTTCACGGTGGTGGGCGCCTTCGGGCCGTACTCCTCCGGCGTGCCGAAACCCTGGCGGCCGCACAGCGCAAGCGCCCGCTCGTCGTCCATCGTCGACAGCCACGCGTGTCCCGCGGCGCTGCACGAGAGCCTCACCGAGAGGCCCATGTCCGGGTCGTAGCGCAGGCCCTTGCTGGCGCCCTGCGACTTGGCGACGAAGACCAGCTCATCGCCGTCGACGATCGCGAGCCGGACCAGCTCACGGGATTCCGCGGCGAGTCGATCGAGCGACGGCTGGGCGACGTCGATCACGCCCGACGTGCCGAGCACGCTCAGGCCGAGCGACACCAGCTTGATCGTGAGCTCGTAGTCGCCGTGACCGCGCTGCTGTCGCACATAGCCGCAGCGCACGAGGTCGGCGAGCAGGCGATGCGTGGCGCTGAGCGGCAGGTCGCACGCGGCGGCGATCTCGGAAAGCGTCACGCCGTCGGGGTGTGCCGCAAGAAGCTCCAGGACGTGGAATCCGCGTTCGATCTGGTTGCTCATCAACCTGGCCCATCGCGGACGTCGGCCGGCGTTGCCGTAAGGGCCAGACGATACAGGTGCTGCTCCGAGCCGGGTCTGGCCCCCAGACCTTGGAGCCGGGCGTCGCAAAGCTCCTCCCCGCCGAGCTCGCGCAGCACGGACTCGTCGTAGCCGCTCACGACGACGACCCAGTCGGCCACGCGATCGGCGTCGCCGCGGATCTTCTGCTCTGCGGTTCGGGCGAGTGCGGGCGTCTCATGGCGCAACACGTGCATGCCCACGAGTCCTGGCCGCATACAGATCGATCGTGCCAGCGTCGCCAAGGCATTTCGCAGCGACTCGTCCTCCCCTTCGACCGGAGAGAAACGAAGGGTCAGCGCATGACTGGCGGTGGCGGCGCCGCAGCTGTCGAGCACGCGGCATTGGCTGCGAACCATGTCCCGGTGATGCGGCATCATGCGAACCGACCACGGGGTTGGCGCATTGAGTCGCTCGGCATACGGGGCCGAGGCGAGAACGCCGTGATCGTCCAGTTCGTACATCACGAAGAAGCCCTCGCCGTCGTGGGCGCTCGCCCAGCGCGACGCACGCCGAAAGCCGGGGATGCTCAGGCGCTCCGGGAAATGCTCGTGGGAATGCCAATCCTCGAACTCGGCTCGCATCTCCGTCGAGATGTTCCACCACATGGCCAGCGCGGCCTTGCCCAGCAACGACACAGTCGATCTACTCCCCGTTCCCGACAATAGCGCGCCCGAGTCCCATCACATGCCCGCTCGATCACTCGCTCACATCAACATTCGCGCTCCCGGGGCGCTTGTCGCGGAGCTCAAGGCGTTCTACGAGGAGGTGATCGGGCTTCGTGCTGGTTGGCGGCCCCCGTTCACATCGAAGGGACACTGGTTGTATCTCGGCGATCTTCCGGTCGTCCATCTCGTCGAGGACGAGCGTGTTCGCGAGTCGACGGACTCCCACGGGCCCAGGGTCGATCACGTCGCGTACTCGTGCTCCGGGCTGCTGGAATTCGTCGAGCGGCTCGAACGAAGGGGCATCCCTTTCCGACGGACCACAGTACCGGCCGCGTCCCTCGTGCAGCTGATGTTCGTGGACCCGGCCGGAAACGGCGTCGAACTGCAGTTCCTCGAGGACGACGGTTGAGGCGCCGAGGGCCGTGGCCGCTCAGAGCTTCGAGACCCGCTCCAGTTCGCTCCTGAAAAGCTTGACCACCTCGGGGTCGTACGAAGCCGCGAACTTCTCATAGATGGGCTTGACCTCGGCGCGCATGCGAGCCAGTTCTGCCGGTGCCACGTCGTTGTACACCATGCCCTTGACCTTCAGTTCGGCGAGTGCCTTGCCGGCGCCGTCGCGGCTGACGACGCGTTGGTAGTTCTGGGCCTCGGTCGCGGCTTCCTGGATCTGTTTCTGCTCCACCGGCGACAGCTTGTCCCAGAACCGCTTGCTGATCTGTATGGGATTGGTCGCGTAGACGTGGTTGGTGCCGCTGACGTACTTCTGCACCTCGTAGAACTTGCTCGACAGGATCACGGTGTACGGGTTCTCCTGTCCGTCCACCGCCCGGCTTTCGAGCGCACCGTAGAGCTCCGCAAAGGGCATCGGCACCGGATTCGCCTTGAACGCCCTGAACGTTTCGAGAAAGACCGGGTTGGGAATCACGCGCAGCTTCAGACCATCCAGATCTTCGCCTCGGGTGATCGGCCGCTTGCTGTTGGTGACATTGCGGAAGCCCAGGTCGAAGAAGCCCAGGACGACGATGCCCTTTTCCGGCAGCTTGGCAGCCACCATCTTCCCGACCGGACCGTCGACCATGGCGTCGGCCTGACGCGCGTTGGCGATGATGAACGGGAAGTCGAAGAGACCGAACTCCTTGACGATGCCGGCCAGCGACGTGGTGGAGGCCACGAACATTTCCTGCACGCCGCCCTGGAGTGCGGACTGCTGCTGCAGTTCGTTGCCCAGCGCGCTGGCGGGGAATTCCTGGACCTTGATCTTGCCGCCGCTCCTGGCGGCCACGATCTCGGCGAACTTCTTGACGCCTGCGCTGGTCGGGTGGTCGGCGTTGTTCAGGTGGCCGAAGCGGATCGTCCGCTCCTGGATGTCCTGAGCGGACGCGGCCGACATGGCGAACACGGCAACGAGGCCAAGAGCGTGAAATGCAAGACGGCGGCGCATGGGCGACTCCTCCGGCAGGGTGCCGGGCAAGGCCATCATCGATCACTTGGAATGTCTTTCCAATATGGAAAGTACTTAGCAGCACAGATGATTCCGGGGCGATCATCTGGCGGCCGGCTTGACCTACCAAGAGCCGGTTCACTCCAAACCCAGCCCCGCTGCCACCAAGCGCCTCCATGACGGATCGTCGATGAAGCTTCTCGTCCTGCACGGACCGAACCTGAACCTGTTCGGCCGGCGCGAGCCCCACATCTACGGTACGACCACGCTTGTCGAGATCGACGCGAAGCTCCGCGACCTCGCAGCCGAGCTCGGCGCCGAGCTCGAGGTCTTCCAGTCGAACCACGAAGGCGCGCTGATCGACAAGTTGCACGAGCGGATCGACAGCTTGCAGGGCGCACTCGTCAACCCGGCCGGCCTGACCCAGCACGGCGTGCCCCTGCACGACGCGATCAAGGCGATGCCGTTTCCGGTCATCGAGGTGCACATGAGCAACATCGCGGCCCGCGAGCCTTGGCGTGCGCACTCGATCATCTCGCCGGCCGTGCGCGGAACGGTCCAGGGCCTCGGTTGGCGCTCGTACACGGCGGCCTTGCGCGCACTCGCCGACATGGCGCGCGAAGCCGCCTCGACCTGACGGCGTGGACCGTTTGCTGACCGGCTACTGCCGGGCGCTGGAGGCGGTGATCGCTGCCTGCCTCGCGGCCATGGTCGTGCTCGTATTCGGCAACGTCGTGCTTCGATACGCCTTCAACTCCGGCATCGTCGTGTCGGAGGAACTGTCGCGCTGGTGCTTCGTGTGGCTCACCTTTCTCGGCGCGGTCGTCGCGCTGCGAGAGCACGCCCACCTCGGCACCGAACTGCTCGTGAGACGGCTCGGCCCGCGCCTGCGCAAGGCGTGCCGCGCGCTCACCTATGTCGTGATGCTCGGCATCTGCTGGCTGCTGTTCCGCGGCGCGCTCGAGCAGACCAAGATCAACTGGGACGTGTCGGCGCCGTCGAGTGGCTTTTCGATGGCGATCTTCTATTCAAGTGGCCTGGTGTTCAGCGTCTCGTCCGCGGTCGTGCTGATCGCCGACCTGCTGCGGCTCGCGGGGCTGACACCCGAGCGGCCGGACGTGGCCGGTCCGTGACCGCATGACGCTGCTCGTCTTCGTCGCCGCCCTGCTCGGGGCGATGCTGCTCGGCATCCCGATCGCGTTCGCACTGCTCGTCTCGGGCGTGGCGCTGATGTGGCAGCTGCAGCTGTTCGATCCGCAGATCCTCGCCCAGAACGTCATCAACGGCGCCGACAGTTTCCCGCTGCTCGCCGCGCCGCTGTTCATCCTCGCCGGCGAGGTGATGAACGTCGGCGGACTGTCGAAGCGGATCGTCGCACTCGCGCTGGCGCTGGTCGGCCACGTGCGCGGCGGCCTCGGCTACGTGACGATCGTCGCCGCCTGCCTGCTCGCCGCGCTCTCCGGCTCCGCGGTGGCCGACGCCGCCGCGCTCACCACGCTGCTGCTGCCGATGATGGTGGCCGCCGGGCACGACCGCGCGCGCTCGGCCGGCCTCATCGCCTCCGCCGGAATCATCGCCCCCATCATTCCGCCGAGCATCGCCTTCGTGGTGTTCGGCGTCGCCGCCAACGTCTCGATCTCGAAGCTGTTCCTCGCCGGCATCGTGCCGGGGCTGATGATGGGCGCGTCGCTGTGGGCCGCATGGTGGTTCGTGGCCCGCCGCGAGCGCATCGTGCCACCGGCGCGCCGGTCGCCAGCCGTCGTCCTGAAGGCATTGCGCGACGCGGCGTGGGCCCTCGTGCTGCCATTCATCATCGTGTTCGGCCTGAAGTTCGGCGTCTTCACCCCGACCGAGGCGGCCGTCGTTGCCGCGGTCTACGCGCTCTTCGTCGCCACCGTCGTCTATCGCGAGCTCAAGATCAGCCAGCTCTACGCGGTGTTCGTGTCGGCGGCCAAGACGAGCTCGGTGGTGATGTTCCTCGTCGCCGCGGCGGCCGTCAGCGCGTGGCTCATCACGGTCGCCAACATCCCGGGGCAGGTGATCGCGATGCTGCAGCCGCTGCTCGGCAGTCCGACGCTGCTGATGCTGGCGATCATGGTTCTCGTGATGGTGATCGGCACTTCGATGGACATCACGCCCACCATCCTCATCCTCTCGCCGGTGCTCATGCCGGTCGTCAAGGCGGCGGGTATCGATCCCGTCTACTTCGGCGTCGTGTTCATGATGAACCTGGCGATCGGCCTCATCACGCCACCTGTGGGCGTCGTGCTCAACACGGTCGCCGGGGCCGGCCGGATGCCGATGGACGAGGTGGTGCGCGGCGTCGTCCCGTTCGTCTTCGCCCAGGCCATGGTGATGCTCGCGTTGGTGTTGTTCCCGAGTCTGGTGTTGGTGCCGGCGCGCTGGTTCTACTGAATATCTTGCGCGCACGGTGCGAACGCATCGACGGTCGACAATGACGGCCGATCCCCGCCAACCACGGAGCAGCCATGGGCCGAGCCCCCGCACCCGACGCCGAATTCATGATGCGCGACACCACGTCGCATCCCGCGGCCTACACGCCCCAGTACAAGACCAGCGTGCTGCGCAGCCCGAGGCTGGCGCTGATCTCGCTGCAGCAGTCGCTCTCCGAGATCACCGCGCCGGTGTTCGACGCGTCCAAGCTCGGCGAGAAGGACGACGACCTCATCCTCAACTACGCGAAGGACGGCCTGCCGGTCGGCGAGCGCATCGTCGTCCACGGCTATGTGGAGGATCAGCTCGGCCGACCGGTGACGAACGCGCTGGTCGAGGTGTGGCAATGCAACGCCTCGGGCCGCTACCGCCACAAGCGCGACCAGTACATCGGCGCCCTCGACCCGAATTTCGGCGGCTGCGGTCGCATGCTGACCGACGCCAACGGCCACTACGCCTATCGCACCATCAAGCCTGGCCCCTATCCGTGGCGCAACCGCATCAACGACTGGCGCCCGGCACACATCCACTACGCCATCTCGGGCGACGGCTGGGTGCAACGACTGGTCACGCAGATGTACTTCGAAGGCGACCCGCTGATCCGCTCGTGCCCGATCCTCGGCGTCGTGCCGAGCGAGGAGCAGATCCGCGGCCTGATCGCGCTGCAGGACCTCTCCGCGTTCGTGCAACTCGACAGCCGCGCCTACCGCTTCGACATCGTCCTGCGCGGCCATCGCGCGACGCTGTTCGAGAACCACGTGCAGCAGACGCCGACGAAGGAGCGCGCATGAAGCCCTTCTCCGCACCGCGCGACAGCGAGCTGGTGGTTCGACGCGAGACGGCCTCCCAGACGGCCGGGCCCTACGTGCACATCGGCCTCGCGCCGCAGGCTGCGGGGTTCGACATCTTCGAGCACGACTTCGGCAACGTCCTCGTCGACCTGAAGACCAAAGGCGAACGCATCCGCATCGAAGGGCGCGTTTTCGACGGCATCGGCACCGTGCTGAAGGACGTGCTGATCGAGATCTGGCAAGCCAACGCCGCAGGCAGGTACGCGCACCCGGCCGACCGCCAGCCGGGCAAGGCGATCGACCCGCACTTTCGCGGCTGGGGCCGCGCCTGCACCGACTTCGAGAGCGGCGTATACGCGTTCGAGACGATCAAGCCGGGCGCCGTCGAGGGGCGCAACGGCCGCGTGATGGCGCCGCACGTCAACGTCTGGATCGTCGCCCGCGGCATCAACATCGGCCTGAACACGCGCATCTACTTCAGCGACGAAGAGAAGGCCAACTCGAGCGACGCGGTGCTCAACCTCATCGAGTGGGAGGGGCGACGCAAGACTCTGGTCGCCGAACGGCAAAAGCCGACCGGCAGGGGGAAGGGCAAGGACGCCGTCGCCGTCTATCGGTTCGACATTCGCCTTCAGGGCGACGGGGAGACCGTGTTCTTCGACGTCTGATCGAGCTCTCGCTCGCAGCCCCAATGCGTGTATCGCACCGCGGCGGCAGCGGCCAGTCCGAAGACCGCCATCCCGAAGGCGACCAGCGCGAAGATCGTCCACGGCGCCGCATGGGCTTGTGCCAGCGCCCAGCCGCCAAGGGCGACGACACCCAGTCGCAACGTCCCGGCGAGCACCAGGCCACCGACCTTGCCAGCGCCGAGGGCCGAGAAGTAGAGGCAGAGCCCGAGTCCGTACAACCCGTAGAGCGGGCCGGCCCAGTGAAAGTACAGCGCCGCCGACGCGACCACGCCTGCCTCCTGCGTGAACAGCCTCGTCCACAGGTCCGGCGCGAGCGCCAGTAGCAGGCCGAGCAGCCCGAGCACCACCGCGGCCAGCGCGGCCGCCGTCCAGGCGACGCGCTTGGCGCGCTGCACCAGGCCCGCGCCGACGGCCATGCCGACCAGCGGCACCGAGGCCACGCCAATGGCGAAACCCAGCGGCACCAGCAGGAACTCCAGGCGAGATCCGATGCCGTAGCCGGCCAGCGCGGTTGCGCCGAACTGCGCCACCAGCCAGGTGAGGACCAGAACCGTGGCCACAGTCTGCAGCGGCGAGATGCACGCCAACGCACCCACCTTGAGGATGTCGCGAAGGAGCTCGCGATGCAGCGGCGTGGCGCGCACCGAAAGGCCGACCTTCGAGTGGCGGCTGCGCAGATACCCGTACAGGAACGCAGCGCCGGCCGCGAAGGCGATGACCTGACCAGCCGCGACACCCGGCATGCCAAGCCGCGGAAGCGGCCCCCAGCCCAGGCCGAGCGCACCGCCGATCAGCACCTGTGCGGCCGACACGAACAGGAACGCGACGGACGGGACGACCATGTTGCCCGAGCCGCGCAACACCGACGCGAACGTGTTCATCAGCCACACGCCGATCGAGCCGACGAAGGCCACGTTCGAGTAGGCGATCGCCTGTGCCAGCGCCTCTCCGCGTCCGCCGAGGCCGGCGTAGATCGCCGGGCCGAAGCAGAGCAACAAGGCCGAGGTCAGCGCGCCGGCCGCCAGGCCGATCCACATCGCGTGCACCGCGAGCGCGTTCGCACGCTCCGGAGCGCCCGCGCCGAGCGCACGGCTGATCGCAGACGAGACGCCTCCGCCCATCGCCCCGCCCGACAGCATCATCTGCAACATGACCATCGGGAACACGAGCGCCATGCCCGCAAGCGAGGCAATCCCGAAGCTGCCGACATAGGCGGTCTCGGCCACCGCGGCCAGCGCGGTGGCCAGCATCGCCGCCATGTTCGGCAACGCGAACCGCACCAGTGCCGGCACGATCGGCGCGGTCAGCAACGCTTCGGACGGACGCCCGACGGATGCATTCAGCGGTGGGCCGGCGGCGACGTGCGCGGTCATGGTGCCGCGGATTGTGCATTGCATATGCAACGACTGCATATACAATTGTTTGATGAAGCGCATCGAAGCCGCGCCCAGTGGCTGCACCCACCTTCGTCTGCGCCAGGTCACCCGCCAGGTGTCGCAGCGCTACGACGCGCAGATGGCCGCCGCCGGGTTGAAGGGAACGCAGTACTCGTTGCTGTCGGCGGTGCTCAAGCTCGGGCCGTCCCGGCCAGCCGACCTGGCGTCGGCACTGAAGATGGACGCCTCGACCCTGACGCGCAACCTCAAGCCGCTGATTGCTGCCGGCTGGGTCGAAATGGCGCCCGGTGCCGACGGACGCACCCGCGCCGTCTCGATCACCGCCGCCGGACGTGCCAAGCGCGCCGAGGCGCAGCGTCACTGGAAGGCGGCACAACTCGACCTGAACCGGACGCTCGGGGTCGCGCGCGTGGCAGCCCTGCACGCCCTGCTCGACGATTCCCTAGCCCTGCTGGCTCCGGAGGGACCGGACGGTCGTGAAGACTGACAAGTCGGTCGTCCGGACCTGGAGCGTGGCGCTGGTCCTCCTGGCCGCGGCGGGCACCTTCGCGCTGACGATGGGCACCCGGCAGACGATGGGGCTGTTCCTCGGCTCCCTGAACACGTCCACCGGCCTCGGTCTGGCCAACCTCAGCCTGGCGTTCGCGTTCGGGCAGCTCTGGTGGGGGCTGACACAGCCGTTCGCCGGCGCCATGGCCGATCAGCTCGGCACGGCGCGGGTGCTGGTCGTCGGCGTCGTGCTGATCGCCGTGGGCACGTTCATCACGCCCTACATGACGAGCACGTTGGGCCTGATCCTGGCGATCGGCGTTCTGTCGGCGGGCGGCGCCGGCATGGCCGGTCCTGCGGTGCTGATGGCGACGGCGATGCGCCTGCTCCCGGTCGAGCGTCGCGGCATGGCCACCGGCATCATCAACGCCGGCGGGTCGTTCGGCCAGTTCGTGATGGCCCCGGTGGCCGGAGTCCTGATCGCCGGTCTGGGCTGGTTCGCCGCTCTGCAGATCATGGGTCTGCTGGTGCTGCTGTGCCTGCCGGCGGCCTTCGTCCTGAAAGGCAACGCGCGCCGTCCCGTGAGCCCGACGGGCCAGAAGACGATCGGCACCCGCGAGGCCATCGCCACGGCGCTGCGCGACCGCAGCTTCCTGCTGCTCGCCACCGGCTTCTTCACCTGCGGCTTCCACGTCGCGTTCCTGGCCACCCATTTGCCTGGGGTCGTGGCGTCGTGCGGGCTGCCGCTGCAGTACGGGGCGTGGGCACTCGGCATCCTGGGGCTGTTCAACATCATCGGCAGCGTGAGCATGGGCTGGGCCGTGGGGCGCTGGCGCATGAAGTCGCTGCTGTCGCTGGTCTACGCCGTCCGCGCAGTGGCCGTGCTGTGGGTCGTGTTCACGCCGAAGTCCGGCGTGGTGGTGCTCGTGTTCGCTGCCGTGATGGGGCTGACGTTCCTGTCGACGGTCCCCGCCACCGCCGGGCTGGTGGCGAAGTTCTTCGGCGTGAGCCACATGGCCACGCTGTTCGGCCTCGTCATGCTGACGCACCAGGTAGGCGGCTTCCTTGGTGCATGGCTGGGTGGCCGCGTGTTCGAGGCCACCGGCAGCTTCGACTGGATCTGGTATGTCGACATCGCGCTGGCCGTCGCCGCGGCGCTCGTCCACCTGCCCATCCGCGAGGCGCCGCTGCCGCCGCGAGCGGTGCCGGCGGCCGCCACTTCCTGACTACGACGCGCTGCGCGCAGCGGGCTTTCTCGCTGCGTGGTCGAAGACCAGGCACGTCGTGGTCGCGTGCGCGCAGAGCTTCCCATCGGGTCCGACGAGCCGGCCCTCGGCCGTCGCGAACCATCCGCCATGCACGGCCCATCGGGTTGTAGTGACGGCGCCGAGGTCGGCCCTGGAATACGACAACGCCGAACTCCGCGCTGACCGCCAAGAAGTCCAGGGTCTCGCCTATCGGCGGCGGCGGCAACTCGCCCGCCAACATCGCCTGGAGCACGTCCTTCACAGTCAATTCGCGCCCAGCTGGACAAGGATGAAGACGTCGTCCTCGGCAACCTCCCGCAGCGAATCGAAACGTCCAGACGCGCCGCCGTGGCCGACTTCGAGGTTGATGCGAAACAGCAGCGGGTGGGCGTCGGTCTTGAGCGTGCGCAGCTTCGCGACGTACTTGGCGGGCTCCCAGTACGCCACCTGCGTGTCGTTCAGCCCGGTTCGGACCAGCATCGACGGGTAGGCGCCGCGCTTGAGGTTGTCGTAGGGGCTGTAGGCCCGCATCCACGCGTACTGCTCGGCGATCTTGGGGTTGCCCCACTCGATGAACTCGCCGGTCGTGAGGGGCAGCGTCTCGTCGAGCATCGTACTGACGACGTCGACGAACGGGACTTCGGCGACGACCGCCTTGAACAGCTCGGGGCGCGCGTTGACCACCGCACCCATCAACAGGCCGCCGGCGCTGCCACCTTCGATCGCGAGCCGGTCGGGCGCCGTGATGCCGCGCGCGACGAGCGCCTCGGCGCAGCTCACGAAGTCGCTGAACGTCACGGCCTTGGTCGCCATCTTGGCGGCCTCGTACCAGCTGCGGCCGAACTCGCCGCCGCCGCGGACGTGCGCGAGCGCGAAGACGACGCCACGGTCGAGCAGCGACACGCGCGACGACGAGAACCACGGGTCGAGCGGAATGCCGTAGCTGCCATAGCCGTAGAGCAAGAGCGGGCGCGGACCGGCCGGACGCTGGTCCTTGCGCCACACCAGCGAGATCGGGATCTCGACGCCATCGGCGGCCCTGGCCATCACGCGCTCGCTGGCGTAGAGGGTCGGGTCGTAGGTCGGCACCGGCTGGCGCTTCCTCAGCACGCGCTCGTGCGTCGCGAGGTCGTAGTCCCAGGTCGATGCCGGCGTCGTCATCGACTCGTAGACGAAGCGCAGGGTGGTCGTGTCGAACTCGGCGTTTCCCGACGTGTGCACGCTGTAGGCCGGCTCGTCGAAGGCGATCGCATGTCCTTCGCCGAGCGTGAGCGGGGCGCCGTCGCTCGGGGCGCCGAGGTCGAACAGCTGCAGCTGCAGCCTGCCGGCGAGCCGCTCGGTGACGACGAGGTGGCGGGCGAAGAGGTCGACGTCGTCGAGCGCGCGGCCGGGCTTCGCCGCAACGAGCTCCTGCGCCTTGGCGAGATCAGGCTTTGCAGCGTCGACCGAGACGAGCCGGAAGTCGCGACCCGTGTCGTTGATGCGGACGATGAAGCGCCCGGCGCGATGCTCGACGTGGTACTCGATCCCCGCACGCCGCGGGAAGACGACGCGCAGCGGCGCGTCGGGCTGCGACGCGTCGGCGACGCGAACCTCGGTCTCGTCCTTGCTCTCGGTGCCGACGACGATGTAGCGGTCGTCGCGCGTCTTCGACACGCCGAGCGAATACAGCTCGTCGGGCTCCTCGAGCACGAGCACGTCGCGCTCGGTCGAGCCCAGCGTGTGGCGCCACAGGCGGTTCGATCGCTTCGCCTCGTCCATCGTCACGTACCAGACGGTGCGGCTGTCGGCGGCCCACACGGCACTCTCGACTTCAGGCACCGACCACGTGTCGAGGGTTCCCGTGCCGAGATCCTTCACCTGCAGCGTGAAGTCGCGCCCGCCGGTGAGGTCGGTCGTGTAGGCGAGCTTCGTGGCGTCGGGGCTGACGGTCGCGACGCCGAGGCGCAGGAACTTCTGTCCCTTGGCGAGGGCATTGAGGTCGAGCATCTCCTCCTGCGCGACCGACGGGTCGAGGCGGCGATCGGCGCCCGCCGCCTTGCGTCGCATCAGATGCCCGTATTGCTCACCGACCAGCGTGCGCTGCGAGTACCACCAGTCGCCCTTGCGCATCGGCACCGAGCTGTCGTCCTGCTGGATGCGGCCGACCATCTCCTGGTAGAGCGTTTCCTTCAGCGTCGCGTGCGGCGCGAACCAGGCCTCGGCATATGCGTTCTCCGCCTTCAGGTAGGTGAGGGTGCGCGGATCGTCGCGCTGGCGCAGCCAGAACCAGTCGTCGATGCGGCGGTCACCGTGCACGGTGACATCTTTCGGCGTCCGCGGCGCGCTCGGCGGTCCAGGAAGCTCAACGGCTGACGATGACGACATGAGCGAAGCGGCCAGCAGGGCCGGCAGGACTTTCATGCGAACCAGTATCTACCGCCCGCCTGAATCCTCGACAAGACAGCGCTTGACCTTTACTTAACCAAGTAGTTAAATAAAAACATGGATGCACTGAGCACGACCTTCTTCGCCTTGGCCGATCCGACGCGACGCGCCCTGCTCGCCCGTCTTGCGCAAGGCGACGCCACGGTCGGCGAACTCGGGCGCCCCTTCGCCATCACGGCGCCGGCGATCTCCCGCCACCTGCGGGTGCTGGAAGGCGCCGGCCTCGTCGGTCGCACCGTCGATGCGCAGCGCCGCGTGTGCCATTTGCAAGGCGGGGGCCTCGCTGGCGCCGGCGACTGGCTCGACAGCTATCGAAGCCACTGGGACGAGACCCTCGACCGCCTCGTCGCCCACCTCGAGAACCCGCCCGAGAACCCACCACCGAAACGGAGACGCCGATGAGCGCGATCGCCACCGAACCCTTCGACCTGACCCTCACGCGCACCATCCGCGTCGGCCGCGAGCGCGTGTTCGACGCGCTCGTCGACTCGCACGAGTGGCTGATCTGGCATTGCCCGCGCGCCATGCGCGTCACCTACGCCGAGTCCGACGCGCGGCCGGGCGGTGCCTGGCGGCTCGGCATGCAGACACGCGACGGCAACGAGTTCCGCGTCAAGGGCGTCTACCGCGTCGTCGAGCGACCGTCGAGGCTCGTCTTCACGTGGGAGAGCGAGACGATGACGCTGCCGCCGACGCTCGTCGAGGTGACGCTCCGCGCAGAAGGCGACACGACGCACCTGGAGATGCGCCACACCGGCTTCTCGTCGAAGACTCAGGTCGACTCGCACCAACGCGGCTGGAACTCGACGGTCAACCGGCTCATCGAGCACCTCGACCCCCGCGGCAGCGCTGCCGTCTTGACGCTGTACGGCGTCGGGCCGAGCAGCTACACGCGCACGGCGCGGCTCGCGTTGGCCGAGAAGGGCGTCGCCTGCGCGTTCGAGGAGTGCCCGCCGCACAGCGAGGCGATCCTGCGCCTGAACCCCTTCGGCCACCTGCCTGCCTTCACCGACGGCGACTACGTGGTGCACGAGACGAGCGCCATCGCACGCTACGTCGACGAGGCCTTCGAAGGCCCGCCGCTGCTGCCCGACTCGATGGCCGGGCGTGCCCGCTGCGAGCAGTGGGTGAGCGCCTTCAAGGACCACCTCTACGGGCCACTCGTGCGACGCTACATCCGCCCGATCTTCTTCCCTCAGACAGCCGACGGCGAACCCGATCGCGACCTCGTCGCGCCAGCACTTGAAGAGCTGCCCGGCCTGCTCGCGATCTGGGAAGCTGGCTACGCGCGAAGCCCCTGGCTGGCTGGCGATTCGCTCTCGCTGGCCGATCTGTTCGTCATGCCGCCGATCGCCTACCTCGAGCTCATGCCCGACGGACCGCGCCTGCTCGGGAACACGCCGAACCTGCGTCGCGCGCTCGCGGCGATGCGACATCGGCCGAGCTTCGCCCCAACCGCGCCCGGCGGGCGATTCGGCTCCTAGGGCCGCGCCGGGCAGGCCGCGCCGCTCGCGATCCACGCCGAGACCAGCGCCCCGAACTGGGCCTGCGTGCCGGGTGCCGGTGTTCGGCCGCCACCCGGGTTCCAGCCCCAGCCGACGAGCGAGTCGTGCGCCATGTGCTCCTCGATCTGCGCGAGCGTCCTGCCGCCGTTGCGCTTGGGATCCTTGATCTGCTCGCAGATCTGGCCGAGCGAGCGCTGCTGCCACGCCATGCCGAGCGGCGCCACGTGCCAGAGCGGATGACCGGGCACACCCGACGGCTCGAAGTTGGCCTGCTGGTGGCAGGCCGTGCAGCGCATGCCGATGGCCCCCTTGTCGTCGGCCCCGCGCACCACCAGGGGGTTGTGCGGATGCAGGTCGTCGCCCTGTGTCGGGCGCTCGCCCCTGGGATGGCAGTTCAGGCACCGCGGATGTTCGATCACCTTGCCGGCCTCGGAGAACAGGGCACGAGAACGCTCGGTCCTGTCGGCGATGGAGGCGAAACTGTCGGGCGTCTTCAGGTCGGCGGCGGCGGCCTCCGTGGCCACGACAGACATGCCGCCGAGCCCCACCGCCACCACAAGCCCCCAAGCCCGCATCGCCTGTTGCATCGTCGGCCTCCGCTTTCGAAAAGCGGCGAGCATACTCGCGCGTTTTCGCTTCGACCGGGATCTGCGAATGCCCCTCACGCTCAACGTCAACGGCCAGACGCGCGACGTCGACGCCGATCCGAACATGCCGCTCCTGTGGGCGATCCGCGAGGACCTCGGCCTCACCGGCACCAAATACGGCTGCGGCATCGCCCAGTGCGGCGCCTGCACCGTCCACGTCGACGGACAACCGGTGCGCTCCTGCTCGGCGCCGGTCTCGGCCGTCGTCGGCAAGCAGGTCACGACGATCGAGGGCCTGAAGTCGAAGACGGCCAAGGCGGTGCAGAAGGCCTGGATCGAGCTCGACGTCGTGCAGTGCGGCTACTGCCAGTCGGGACAGATCATGTCGGCGACGGCACTGCTCGAGCAGAAGACAAAGCCGACCGACACCGACATCGACCACGCGATGGCCGGCAACATCTGCCGCTGCGCGACCTACCAGCGCATCCGTGCCGCGATCCACGCGGCGTCTGCAGCGCTCGCCTGAAGGAGTCGCGCACGATGCATCCGCTGATCCGCGATCCGCAATTCGCCGCCGCGCTGGCCGACGCGCTCGTCCTTCCCGCCGCCGCAGAGCTGCGTGGCGAGGGCTTGTCCCGCCGCGCGCTGCTCCAAGCCGCTGCCGGCGGCCTCGTCGTCGCCATCGGCGCCGGCACCCATCCGTCGGCGCACGCCGCCTACCCCGGCCCCGCGGGCGTCGAGGAGCTGCCCGCCGGCCCGCTGGCGCCGAACGCGTTCGTCCGCGTCGGCACCGACAACATCGTCACGGTCGTCTGCAAGCACTTCGAGATGGGTCAGGGCAACACCACCGGCCTCGCCTCGCTCGTCGCCGACGAGCTCGATGCCGACTGGGCGCTCGTGCGCACCGAGTACGCGCCGGCCGACGCCAAGCGCTACGGCAACCTGACCATGGGCGGCATGCAGGGCACCGGCGGCTCGTCGGCGATCGCCAACTCCTACGTCCAGTACCGCCAGGCGGGCGCGACCGCGAAGGCGATGCTCGTCGCCGCGGCGGCCGAAGCGTGGAAGGTGCCGGCGAGCGAGATCCGGGCCTCGAAGAACACGCTGACCCACGCGTCGGGCAAGACCTTCACGTACGGGCAGATGGCGCAGGCCGCGAGCAGCGTCAGGTTGCGAGGCGCCGTGCCGCTGAAGACGCCCGCCCAGTTCACCTACATCGGCGTCGACAAGGCGTCGCCGCGCGTCGACTCGCCGTCGAAATGCGATGGCACCGCGCTCTACACGATCGACGTCAAGCTCCCCGGCCTCCTCACCGCGGTGATCGCGTGGCCGCCCAGCTTCGGCGCGAAGTTCGTCTCGTTCGACGCGGCGGCGGCGAAGCAGGTCAGCGGCGTGACCGATGTCGTGGCCGTACCGGAGGGTGTCGCCGTCGTCGCCACCGGCATGTGGGCGGCGCTCCAGGGACGCCGCGCGCTCAAAGTGCAGTGGGACGAAAGCGGCAGCCGCGACCTCGACTCCGAAAAGCTGCTGGCGCAGTACCGCGAGCAGTCCCGCAAGCCCGGCAAGACGTTCGCGAAGCCGACGCAGGGGAACGGTCCTGCCGCACGGACCATAGAGGCCGTCTACGAATTCCCCTTCCTCGCCCACGCGCCGATGGAGCCGATGAACTGCGTCGCGTGGCTGCACGACGGCATGCTCGAGACGTGGGGCGGACACCAGTTCCCCAGCTTCGACCACATGCTCGCGGCCAAAGCGGCCGGCCTGCCACCGGAGAAGGTGAAGCTGCACACGCTGGTCTCGGGCGGCAGCTTCGGGCGCCGCGCCAACGCCTGGAGCGACTTCACGGTCGCGGCGGTCAACGTCGCCAAGGCGATCGGCGGCAAGGCGCCCGTGCGGCTGCAGTACACGCGGGAAGACGACACCGGCGCGGGCCTCTACCGGCCGATGTACGTGCACGCGGTCAAGGCTAGCGTCGACACCACCGGCCATGTCGCAGCGTGGGAGCATGCGATCGTCGGCCAGTCGATCATGAGCGGCACGCCCATGGAAGGGATGGTGAAGGACGGGATCGACCCGACTTCCGTCGAAGGCGTGCACCCGACGCCCTACGTCCTGCCGATGTTGAAAGGCGACCTGCATTCGCCGTCGCTCGCGGTCAGGCCGCTGTGGTGGCGGTCGGTGGGCAACACCCACACGGCCTTCGTGATGGAGACGATGCTCGACGAGCTCGCCGTGGCGTCGAAGCAGGACCCGCTCGCGTTTCGCCTCGCGCTCCTCGGCGACGACAGCCGCGCCACCGGCGTGCTCCGGCTCGTCGCCGACAAGGCAGGCTGGGGCAAGCCGGTGCGCGGCGGCGTTGCCCAGGGCATCGCCATGCATCACTCGTTCGAGACCTACGTCGCGCAGGTCGCGGAGGTCTCGATGAAGGGCGGCAAGGTCAAGGTCGAGCGAGTCGTCTGCGCGGTCGACTGCGGCGTCGCCGTGAACCCCGACGTGATCCGTGCCCAGATGGAGGGCTGCATCGGCTTCGCGCTCGGCGCGCTCTATTACAGCGAGATCGAGCTGAAGGAAGGTCGCGCGGTGCAGCGCAACTTCGACCTGTACCGCAGCCTGCGCATCCACGAGATGCCGAAGGTCGAGGTGCATATCGTGAAGAGCAACGTGGCGCCCACCGGCGTCGGCGAACCAGGCGTGCCGCCGCTCGCGCCTGCCGTGTGCAACGCGATGGCACGGCTCACCGGCACGCGCATCCGTCGGCTGCCGCTGGCCCGTGCGGCGCTGATCGAGACCTGATGGAGCGCGCCGGGCGGTCGAGCCCGTCCGGCCGCGGGCGATGACCCGACTCGTCGTCCAGCTCAGCGACACGCACATTCGCGCGCCGGGCGAGCTCGCCGAGCGCCGCGTCGACACCGCGGCGGGCCTTCGACGCGGCGTCGAGGCGGTGCTCGCCCTTCGGCAGCCACCCGATGCGGTGTTCGTCACCGGCGACCTCGTCGACTCCGGGAAGCCCGCGCAGTACGCGCATCTGCGCGAGCTCGTCGAACCGATCAGGTGTCCTCTCTACCTGCTGCCGGGCAACCACGACGACCGCGACGCGCTGCGCGACGCTTTCCCCGAGCACGACTACCTGCGTGGAGAGCGCGCCTTCGTTCACTACGCGATCGAGCTCGACACTCTGCGAATCGCCGTGCTCGACACCTCGGTGACGGGCGCGCCGCACGGCGAGATCGACGACGCGCAACTCGCCTCACTCGACGCGACACTCGCTGCGAAGCCCGGTGTGCCGACGATCCTCGCGATGCACCACCCGCCTTTCGCGACCTACATCGAACGCATGGACGACTACGGCCTGCAGCGCGGCGGCGCCGGGCTCGCGGCGGTGCTCGAACGGCACCCGCAGGTCGACCGCATCGTGTGTGGCCACCTGCACCGCGCCATCACCGCGCGCTTCGCGGGGCGCACGGCGATGTCGTCGCCGTCGACCGCTCACGCGCTCGCCTTCGACCTCGGCGCCGACGCACCGCTCGCGTTCAACCTCGAGCCCGCCGGCTTCCTCGTCCACGCCTGGACGCCCACCGGCGGCATCGCCAGCCACGTGGTGCACACGGGGTCGTACGATGGGCCCTGGCGCTTCGGATCCGCGTGACCGCGCAGACCGGCGCAGCCCCTTCGACAGGAGACACCGACATGGATCGCCCGGCGCAGGCGGCCCCGTTCCGACCGACCCTCGCATGGGAGACGGACGGAACGAGCCGCATTCCCTTTGCGGGCTACACGAGCGAAGCCCTGCACGCGATCGAGCTCGAACGTTTCTTTTACCGCAACCACTGGTGCTTCGTCGGCCTCGAGGCCGAGATTCCGAACCCGGGCGACTTCCGCCGTTCGGTGGTCGGCGAGCGACAAGTCGTGATGGTGCGCGACACCGCCGGCACGATCCGCGTTGTCGAGAACGTCTGCGCGCACCGCGGCATGAGCTTTTGCCGGGCGCGCCAGGGCAACGCGCGCGACTTCACGTGCCCGTATCACCAGTGGAACTACTCGCTCGCCGGTGACCTGCAGGGCGTGCCGTTTCGGCGCGGCGTCAAGCAGGACGGCAAGGTCGTCGGCGGCATGCCGGCCGACTTCAAGACCGCCGACCATGGCCTCACCAAGCTGAAGGTGGCGACGCGCGGCGGCGTCGTCTTCGCATCGTTCGACCACGACGTCGAGTCGCTCGAGGACTTCCTCGGCCCCGAGATCGTGCCCTGGTTCGACCGCCTCTTCAACGGTCGGCCGCTTCGCCTCCTCGGCTACAACCGCCAGCGCATCCCGGGCAACTGGAAGCTGATGCAGGAGAACATCAAGGACCCGTACCACCCGGGCCTGCTGCACACCTGGTTCGTGACCTTCGGGCTGTGGCGTGCCGACAACCGCTCGCAGCTCGTGATGGACGCGCGCCACCGCCACGCGGCGATGATCTCGACCCGCGGCGCGAGCGGCAAGGCCGATCAGGTCACCTCGGTGTCGAGCTTCAAGGAGAACATGGCACTCGAGGACCCGCGCTTTCTCGACATCGTCGCCGAGCCGTGGTGGAACGGCCCGACGGCGGTGATGACGACGATCTTCCCGAGCGTGGTCTTCCAGCAGCAGGTGAACTCGGTGTCGACCCGGCACATCCAGCCCGACGGCCATGGCGCCTTCGATTTCGTCTGGACCCACTTCGCGTTCGGCGACGATTCCGACGAGATGGTCGAACGCCGCCTGCGCCAGGCCAACCTGTTCGGCCCGGCCGGCTTCGTGTCGGCCGACGACGGCGAGGTGATCGAGCTGTCGCAGCAGGGCTTCGAGCAGAAACCGTCGCACCGCATGCTGGTCGAACTCGGCGGGCGAGACGTGGAGAACACCGATCACATGGTCACCGAGACGCTGATCCGCGGCATGTGGCGCTACTGGCGCGAGGTGATGGAAGCGTGATGGACTTCGACCGCTGGCTCGCGCTCGTGCAGCTGCAGGCCGACTACGCCAGCGCCGTCGATTCCGGCAACTGGGACCTGTGGCCCGAGTTCTTCACCGACGACGCGCGCTACCGCCTCGTGCCGCGTGAGAACCACGAGCGCGGGCTGCCGCTGGCGACGCTCTCGTTCGAGAGCAAGGGCATGCTGCGCGACCGCGTCTATGGCATCCGCGAGACGCTGTTCCACGACCCTTACTACCAGCGCCACGTCGTCGGCGCGCCGGTCGTGCGCGGCGTGTCGGCCGACGGCACGATCGCCTGCGAGTCGAACTACGCCGTGTTCCGCACCAAGTTCAACGAGCTGTCGACGGTCTTCAACGTCGGCCGCTACCTCGACGAGGTGGTGAGCACCCCCGAGGGCCTGCGCTTTCGCTCGCGCACCGCCGTCTACGACAGCGAGATGATCCCGAATTCGATCATCTACCCCATCTGATCGGCGCCGCCGCATGACACCACCCGAGCCAGTGCAGACGAGCGACGACGGCTGGCTCGACGCCGCCTCGATGTCCGGCTTCGACGCGACCGACGCGTTCGCAGTCGCCGTCGGCGGCCGGCGCATCACCCTGTTCCAGGTCGAGGGCGATGTGTACGCCACCGACGACATCTGCAGCCACGGCGAGGCCTTCCTCTGCGAAGGTTTCCTCGAAGGCCACGAGATCGAGTGCCCGCGCCACCAGGGCCGCTTCGACGTGCGCACCGGCGAGGCGACGTGCCCGCCGGCGGAGCGTGCGATCGAGACTTTCCCCGTCCGCCGCGACGGCGACCGCATTTGGGTCAGGGTTGCCGCATGAAGCCCGTCATCACCAGCCTGCTCGACACCGACCTCTACAAGTTCACGATGTGGCAGGCGATGCTGCATCGCCACCCGCAAACGCACGCCGAGTACAGCTTCCTGTGCCGCAACACGCCGTCGTACCCGCTGACCGAGCTGCTGCCCGAGATCGACCGCGAGCTCGACCATCTCTGCACGCTGTCGTTCAAGGCCGACGAGCTCGCCTATCTCGGATCGCTGCGCTTCATCCGCTCCGACTTCGTGGACTTCCTGCGCATCTTCCATTTCCAGCGCGACTTCATCGTCGCCCGGGCGGCGCCCGACGGCAAGCAGATCGAGATCGTCGCCAGCGGGCCGCAGGTGCACGTGATGGCGTTCGAGATCTTCGTGCTGGCGATCGTCAACGAGCTGTTCTTCCGCCGCTTCGACGCCGCCGCGGCGATCGCCGAAGGCCGCCGTCGGCTTGCCGCCAAGATCGAGCGGCTGCGCGAGTTCGGTCGCGAGCCCGAGCGCGCGACGCCGTTCGAGTTCTTCGACTTCGGCGTGCGCCGGCGCTTCTCCTCCGAATGGCACCGCGAGGTGCTGTCGACGCTCAAGGCCGAGGTGCCGCAGTTCTTCAAGGGCGCGTCCGACGTGCTCTTCGCCCGAGACCTCGACCTGGTGCCGATCGGCACGATGGCGCACGAATACCTGCAGACGTTCCAGACGCTCGACGTTCGCCTGCGCGACTTCCAGCGCGCCGCCCTCGAGGCGTGGGTACAGGAGTACCGCGGCGACCTTGGCATCGCGCTGACCGACGTCGTCAACATGGACGCCTTCCTTGTCGACTTCGACCTCTACTTCGCCAAGCTCTTCGATGGCCTGCGCCACGACTCGGGCGACCCGTTCGTGTGGGGCGAAAAGGCGCTCGCCCACTACGCGAAGCTGCGCATCGACGCACGCACCAAGCGGCTGGTGTTCTCCGACAGCCTCGACTTCGAAAAGGCGTTCGCGCTCTACCGGCACTTCGCCGACCGGTGCCCCGTGGGCTTCGGCATCGGCACCAACATCACCAACGACATGGGCCTGAAGACGCTGCACATCGTCATGAAGCTCACCCACGCCAACCACCAGCCCGTCGCCAAGCTCTCCGACAGCCCGGGCAAGCTGCTGTGCGACGACGAGACGTTCCTCGCCTACCTGAAGCAGGTCTTCGAAGTGCCGGCATGACGCTTGCCGTCCTGGCGGCATGATTGCAGCGAAGCAGACGGCCAACACGTGATCGGTCGCCGCAGCGTCGTCGTGGGCCTCGCGGTCGCGGCACGGTCGGCGATCACGGCAGCGTTCGCACGCGGCGACTCCCGCTACGTCGACGGACCTGCTGCCGCCGACGGAACCGGCCGCCGCTACCTCGGCCGCGAGATCGCGCAGGTGATGGGCTGGCAGGGCGCGGCATGGCTCGAACGCAGCGAACGCGAAGTCGAGGAACAGACCGCGACGATGGTCGCCGCGCTCGGATTGAAGACGGGCGACGCGGTGGCCGACATCGGCGCCGGCACGGGGTACGTCAGCCGCCGCCTGGCCAGGATCGTCGGCCCGCGAGGCCGGGTCCAGGCGGTCGACGTCCAGCCCGAGATGATCCGCATGCTGCGCGAGCTCTCGGCACGCGAAGGTCTGGCGCAGATCCGGGCGACGCTCGGAGCAGAAGACGACGTGCGGCTGGCGCCTGCAAGCGTCGACCTCGCGATCATGGTCGATGTCTACCACGAGCTCGCTTACCCATTCGAGGCGCTGGCCAGCGTCGTCCGGGCACTCAAGCCCGGCGGGCACGTCGTCTTCGTCGAGTACCGCGCCGAAGACCCGAAGGTGCCGATCAAGCGGCTGCACACGATGAGCGTCGCGCAGGTGCGGCGCGAAGCCGCCGAGCATCCGCGGCTGAGGTTCGAACGCTCGGTCGAGACGCTGCCGTGGCAGCACCTGATCTTCTTCCGCAAAGCCCGTGTCTGACGACCGCTGCCGCTTCGACACTGTATATTCGTACAGCCATGGAGCTCGTTCGCAAGCTAGCCATCCTCGCCGACGCGGCGAAATACGACGCGTCCTGCGCGTCGAGCGGAACCGACAAGCGCCACTCGCTCGGCAAGGCCGGCGGAATCGGCTCGACCGAAGGCTCGGGCATCTGCCACAGCTACGCACCCGATGGCCGCTGCATCTCGCTGCTGAAGATCCTCTTCACCAACTTCTGCCAGTTCGACTGCCTCTACTGCGTCAACCGGGTGTCGAGCAACGTGCCGCGTGCGCGCTTCACCGTCGACGAGGTGGTCCGGCTCACGCTCGACTTCTACCGCCGCAACTGCATCGAGGGCCTGTTCCTCTCCTCGGGAATCATCCGCTCGCCCGACTACACGATGGAACAGGTGGTCGAAGTGGCGCGGGTGCTGCGCGAGGAGCACGCCTTTCGCGGCTACATCCACCTGAAGACGATTCCCGAAGCGAGCGAAGAGTTGCTGGCGCGGGCCGGCCGTTACGCCGACCGGCTGAGCATCAACGTCGAGCTGCCGACGGTGCAGTCGCTCGCCTCGCTCGCCCCGGAGAAGGACGGCGCGGCGATCCGGCGCTCGATGGCGCGCCTGCGCAGCCACATCGACGAGGCGAAGGACGCGAGGAAGTCGACTCCCCTGCGCGCCCAGCCGATGCTGCCGCCGCGCCGGGCGAAGGCGCCACGGTTCGCGCCGGCCGGGCAAAGCACGCAGATGATCGTCGGCGCCGACGCGTCGAGCGACACGACCATCCTCGGCGCCAGCGCCATGC
>JBBSPY010000003.1:0-46144 GCA_038258415.1 Burkholderiales bacterium | reverse complement strand
CGTGACCTGCACGATGGCCAGCGGCATCGTCGTCGTCGCCATCAGCCGCAGTGCCGACATCGAAGCGCTGCGTGCGCTGGTCAACGCCGTCGACCTCGATCGGGCCGGCGCGCTGCGCCGCAGACGCTGAACCACGACGGGGCCGATGCGGCACCCCGCACTCAGGCGCCGGGCCCCTGGAAGCCGCCGGCGCGCAGCGTGACGACGAGCGTGTCGCGCCAGCCGTGCTCAGCCAACGGCTGGATCGGCGTGCTCTCGTGGATGACGCGGGCGTCGTCGAGGAAGAGACAGGTCCACGGCTCGGTCATCGTGAAGCGCTCGCCGGCCGGGCCGTCGGCGTCGAAGACGCGCGTCTCGCCGCCCTTGATGCCGACGCGCGACACCAGCGCCACCGCCACCAAGTCAACACCGTCGCGGTGCGCGCCTTCGGGTGTCGGCCGGCCGATGCCGCCTTCGGTGTCGATGCGGAACTGGTGCGCCTCGAGATACCAGGCGTCGCGTCGGCCGCGCACATCGTCGGCGAGCGCCGCCAGTCCGCCGAGCACACCTTGCCAGGCGCCATTCGCGACGACCTCGCGGTCGATCGGCGCGAACCAGCGCTCGAGGCCGCCGTGCAGCGCGTTGTATTCGACCGGTTGCCAGTGCGCCCGCTGCGGCACCTGCGCGATGCCGTTCGCCGCCGACACGACGAACGAGGCATGGCGGCGGCGCCGGTACCGACCGCCGTCCCTCAGGTAGTCGTCGGGCGGGAGGTCGTGCCACGACGGCCCGAGCTCGTCAAGCGCCGCGACCGACGTGTTCGCGAACGCCGCGAAGCCGGCCGGCGACAGCACGGCGTGACCGTGCGCCCGCAGCGCCTGCGCGAGCGCGACCGGCGCGACGCTCGGCGGCGCCAGCTCGATCATGGTGGCAACTCGACCTCAGGCGTCGGCGGCGAGCCGTGCGCCGGCGCCGAGCGCCTTCAGCTTGGCCTCGGCGATCTCGCGGCGCATCGGCGCCATACCGCAGTTGGTGCAAGCGATGAGCTTGTCGCGGTGCACGTAGCGCAGCGCCTGCGCGAGCGTTGCCGAGACCTGCTCCGGCGTCTCGATCTCGTCGCTCGCGACGTCGATCACACCGACCATCACCTCCTTGCCGTCGAGCAGGCGCATCAACTCGGGCGGTACATGCGAGTGGTAGCACTCGAGCGAGACCTGGTCGATCGAGCTCTTCGCGAGCGCCGGGAAGATCTGCTCGTACTGCCGCCACTGCGCACCGAGCGTGTCTTTCCATTTGCGATTGGCATCGATTCCGTAGCCGTAGCAGATGTGGACCGCGGTCTTGCACGCGAGCCCGGCGGTGGCGCGCTCGAGCGCCTCCACGCCCCAGCCTGCGGCGTCGTCCATGTAGACGTTGAACGCCGGCTCGTCGAACTGCACGATGTCGACGCCATCGGCCTCGAGCGCCAAAGCTTCCTGGTTGAGCAGGTCGGCAAATGCCATCGCCATGCGGATGCGTCCGTCCCGGTCGCCTCCGTAGTGGCGGTCGGCGACGGTGTCGACGATCGTCATCGGGCCGGGCATCGTGAACTTGAGCTTGCGCGATGTGTGCGCCCGCGCAAGCTGCGCCTCCATCGCATGGACGCGGCCGGTGAGCTTGAGCTCACCCACCACCTGCGGAACCATCGCGTCGTAGCGGTTGTCGCGGATGCCCATCTTCACCTTGTGCTCGAAGTCGATGCCCTCGACCTTGGCCAGGAAGCCGTGCACGAAGTGCTGGCGCGCCTGCTCGCCGTCGCCGACGGTGCCGATGCCGGCGTCCTCCTGCGTCTTCAGCCAGACCAGCGTCGCGTCGGCCTTTGCACGGTCGAGCGCTTCACCGGAATCCCTCCACTCGGGCCAGAGCTTTCCGGTCTCGGCAAGCCAGGCGGGCTTGGGCAGGCTTCCGGCGATGGCGGTCTCGAACATGCGGGGTCCTTCGGGTCGTGTGGGGCGCGTCAGCCTGACGTGCGGGCGACGAGACCGAACTCGCCGGCTAGCAATGTGTACGAGCGGCGGCGCACCCCCGGATCGTGCGCCCAGGTGTTGACGACCAGCTCATCGAGGGAGAAGTCGGCGGCAAGGCGGCGGATCTTCTCGCCGACCGTCTTCGCCGAACCGACGAATGCCTTCGCGCGCATCGGCGCGAGGTGGGCGTCGTCTTCGGGCGAGAACCCCTGGGCGACGATCGCATCGGGCGACTGCAGCGGCCCGAAGACACCGCGGGCGCGGTCGACTCGCCAGCGGTCGCGCGACAGCGCATGGTGGCGCGCTTCGTCGTCGCTTTCGGCGACGAGCGCCCAGATGCACAGCGTCGCTTGCGGCGCTGCGAGGAGCCCGCTCGGCTCGAAGCGGGCGCGGTAGAGCGCGATCGCCTCCGCGGCGCCGGCCCCGTCGCTGAAGAAGTACGCAAACGCGTACGGCAGGCCGAAGTGCGCCGCGAGCTGTGCGCCGTAGTCGGAGCTGCCGAGGATCCAGATCTGCGGTGCGTGGGGCCCCAGCGGATGCGCCGGCACACCCTGGTAAGACGGCATCGACGTCCATGCGTGAAGGTCGCGCACCTGCAGCGGGAAGTCGTCGGCGCCGTGGCTGGCGTGCGGGTTGAGCAGCCGCGCGGTGCGCATGTCGCTGCCGGGCGCACGGCCGAGGCCGAGATCGATGCGGCCCGGCGCGAGCGCCTCCAGGACGCGGAACTGCTCGGCGACCTTGAAGGCGCTGTAGTGCGGCAGCATCACGCCGGCCGAGCCGATGCGGATGACGCGGGTGCGCGCCGCGATCGCTCCCATGAGGATCTCCGGCGCCGTGCCGACGATGGTCGGCAGGCCGTGGTGCTCGCTGACCCAGAACCGCTCATAGCCGAGGCGCTCGCCATGCTCGGCGAGCGAGAGCGTGTCGCGGATGGCGGCGTCTTCGCCCGCGCCCTCGACGGAAACGGACTGATCGAGGATGGAGAGCCTCACCGGTCGGCCAGCCTCATCCATGCGGATGGGTCGGATCGATCCAGCGCACGCTGTCGGGTTTTTCCACCGGCTCGATGTCGAGGTTCACCGCCACCGCCTCGCCGTCGCTGCGGCAGAGCACGCACTCGAGCGTCTCGGTCGGGCTGGCGTTGATCTCCTGGTGCGGCACGTAGGGTGGCACGTAGATGAAGTCGCCCGGGCCGGCCTCGGCGGTGAATTCGAGCTGCTCCCCCCAGCGCATGCGCGCGCGCCCCTTGACGACATAGATGACGCTTTCCAGATGGCCGTGATGGTGCGCGCCGGTCTTCGCGTCGGCGTGGATGTGAACCGTGCCCGCCCACAGCTTCTGCGCGCCGGTGCGAGCGAAGGTGATGGCGGCCTTGCGGTCCATGCCGGGCGTCTGCGCGGTGTTCGCATCAAGCCGATCGTGCGCAATCACGCGCACGCCGTCGTGCTTCCAGCGCGGTTCGGAGGGGTCGTCTTGGGGGTGTCGTTCGGTCATTCGTCGAGTCTCGTGTACAGTCGCGGCACAGTTATACGCAAGACCTTCGTTGTTCGTGATTCTCGTTCCACCCGTCGCGGTCCTCGCGGCGGACGCTTGAAAAACCCCGGATCGTTTCTTGAGTGTCGCTGCGCGCACGGCGTCGTCGTGCGCGGATTTCGTTTCGTGTTCAACCTTTGCAAGACAGGACATTCCTCATGACGACTCAGACCGGAACCGTGAAGTGGTTCAACGAGGCCAAGGGCTTCGGCTTCATCGCCCAGGACGGCGGCGGCGCCGACCTCTTCGCCCACTTCCGCGACATCCAGGGCAACGGCTTCAAGACGCTCGCCGAGAACCAGCGCGTCGAATTTGAAGTCAAGCAGGGCCAGAAGGGCCTGCAAGCGGCGAACATCAAGGTCCTCTGACCCGTTCGCAAGCTCGAGCGCAGGCGGCATGATCAACCATCAGATCCGCCTCGCTCGTCGCCCCACCGGCCTGCCGGTGAGGGCCGACTGGAGCGACTCCACCGAGCCCGTCGAGCCAGCCGGCGACGACGGTGTCACGGTGAAGACGCTGTCGCTCTCGCTCGACCCCGCCATGCGCGGCTGGATGAACGAGGGCAAGAGCTACATCCCACCCGTCGGCATCGGCGAGGTGATGCGCGCGGGTGGTATCGGCCGCGTGATCGAATCGAACAACGGCGCCTTCGTCGTCGGCGACATGGTCGCCGGCGCGCTCGGCGTCCAGGAGTACGCGGGCTTCGATGCCAACGCGATCTCGCGCGGGGCACTGTCGAAGGTCGACCTCTCGCTCGGCACCCTGTCGCAGTGGCTCAACGTGCTCGGCATGCCCGGCATGACGGCCTACTTCGGGCTGATGGACGTCGGACTGCCAAAGGCGGGCGAGACGCTGGTCGTCTCAGGCGCCGCCGGCGCGGTCGGCCAGACCGTCGGCCAGCTCGCCAAGGTCCTGGGGCTGCGCGCCGTCGGCATCGCAGGCGGCCCCGACAAATGCCGCTTCGTCGTCGACGAGCTCGGCTTCGACGGCTGCATCGACTACAAGTCGGGCCCGGTCAAGGACGGACTGAAGCAGCATTGCCCGAAAGGCGTCGACATCTACTTCGACAACGTCGGCGGTGAGATCCTCGATGCCGTGCTCGCCCGCATCAACCGCAAGGCGCGCATCGTCGTCTGTGGCGCCATCAGCCAGTACAACAACGAGGGCCCCGTCAAGGGCCCGGCTAACTACCTGTCGCTGCTCGTCAATCGCGCGCGCATGGAAGGCATGGTCGTGTTCGACTACGCCGATCGCTTCCCCCAGGCGATCGCCGAGCTCGCCGGGTACCTGCGCGAGGGCCGCATGAAGAGTCGCGAGGACATCGTCTCCGGTCTCGACACCTTTCCCGACACGCTGCTCCGGCTGTTCCGCGGCGAGAACTTCGGCAAGCTCGTGCTGCAGGTCGCGGCCGACTGACAGCCGCATCGGGCGGGCGGAGCCAAGGCCCCTAGACTCGCCGTCCGACGCATGGACGACGAACTCCCCACGGATTCCAGCGTGCTCCCCTCGGGCGCATGGGAAGCCATGGCAGCGCAGAGCCAGGATCTGGTGTGCGCGACCGATCGCCACGGGTTCATCATCTGGTCGAATGCGCGCTTTCGCGACGGCACGGGCGCCGGGCGGTCGACACCGCTGCGCGACCTCGCGCGCCCTGGCGCCGACGGCGACGCTGCCCGCCAGACGTTCGACGACGCGATCGCCGGCGGCAGCCTCGAAGCGACCGGTCTGGCCGTCACCGCCGCCGACGAAACGACGCTGTGGCTCGACGCCCGGGTCAGCCGGCTCGACGCGCTGTTGCTGTGGACCTTCCGCGACGCCACCGCCGAACGGTTCCTGGCGGAGCAGGCGCGCCGCCAGGGCGAGTTGATCGACACGGCGCAGGAGTTCGGCCGGCTCGGTTTGTGGGAACGCAGGATTCCCTCTGGCGAGGGCCACTGGGACCGTCACGTGTTCCGCTTCTGGGGGCTTGAACCACGCGGCGGAACGCCCAGTTTCGAAGAAGCCATCGAGCGCATGCACCCGCACGACCGGGCCATGATGTCGTACCGCGAGTCGACTCGCGTCGCCGGCCGCTACGCACAGCATTTCCGGGTCGTCCATCCCGACGGCCGCGTCGTCCGCATCCACTCGCAGTGGGAAGTCAAGAACGGCCCGGACGGCACGCCCGACCGCGCCGTCGGCATGATGATGGACGACACCGAGGTCTACAACGAGGCGAGCAACCTCGGCGACATCGGCGACCAGCTGCGCCTCGCCGTCGAGCTCGGCAACATCGCGATCTGGCGTCACGAGCTCGAGACGCAGCTCATGTATTACAACGAGCGCGCCTTCGCGGTCCTCGACATGCCGGTGCGGCACGAGGGCATCCCGATCGACGAGATACGCGCGTTCATCCACCCCGACGACGTGCCGCGGGTCCTCGAATCGGCGCAACACGCGCTGCAAAGCGACGTGCCGACCGACATGGAGGCGCGCTACCTGCGTTCGGACGGCAGCTGGCGCACGGTGCTGACTCGCCGGGTTGTCGAGCGCGACCGCGAGGGCCGCCCCGTCGCCTTCGTCGGTGTCGCCCTCGACGTCACCGAGGCGGTCGAGCAGAGGCGGCGCGCCGAGGAACTGGCTCGGCGGCTCGAGATCGCGTCGCGGGAGTCCGGCGTGGGCGTCTGGTCGACGGCGATCGATCCGCCGGAGACCGACTGGTCGGCACAGATGTATGCCCTGTTCGATCGTTTCGCGCCACCGACGCCGCCGACGCTGCGCCAGTGGCTGGCCGGTGGCGTGCACCCCGAAGACGTCGAACGCGTCGAGAAGGCGACCCGCGCGATCGTCATCGATGGCGACGCTCCGTTCGAGATCGAGTTTCGTGCCCGTACCCGAACCGGTGCGGCGCGCTGGATCGTCTTGCGCGCCACCGTCGACCAGGCGAGCGGCACCCGACGGCGCCTGCTTGGGGTGGCGATCGACGTGACCGAACACCACCTCGCGCTGGAGGCGCTGCGCGATGCCGGCGAAAGGACCCGCCTCATCACGCGCTACGCCGGCATCGGCACCTGGGAGCTGCGCATCGACGGCGGCATCGAGACGTGGGACGAGCAGATGTTCCGGCTGCGTGGTCTCGCGCCCCAGCCTCGCGCGCCCGGCCGCGAAGACCGGTTGTCGATCGTCCATCCCGATGACCGCGAAAAGGTGCTGGACGCCGACCCCGGGGTGGTCACGAATGGCCCGTCGGCCTACGAGTTCCGGGTCCAGCTGCCGGACGGGCGCTGGCGCTGGCTCGCCTCGCGCTCGGCGCTCGTCGTCGACGACGCGGGCAGGCCGGCGCGCCGCGTCGGCGTCAACTGGGACGTGACCGAGGTCAACGAGGCCGAGGGCGCGCGGCGGCTGGCAGCCATCGCGGGTCGCGAGATCCAGGCCAAGTCGCAGTTCCTGTCGCGGATGAGCCACGAGCTGCGCACGCCGCTCAACGCCGTGCTCGGCTTCACCCAGCTGCTGCAGCTCGAGGCGGGCCGCGCCGGCGACGCGGCGCAGGTGGCCAAGCTCGGCCACGTCAGGTCCGCCGGCGAGCACCTGCTCTCGCTCATCAACGACGTGCTCGACCTGTCGGGGCTCGAGTCGGGAGAGCTCAGGCTGGCGCCGAAGACGATCGACCTGGCGGCAAGCGTGCGCGAGGCGGTGCCGCTGGTCGAATCGCTCGCCGCGCAGCACGAGGTCACCATCGACAGCCACGCCGCCGGCACCGGCAACGCCCGCGCCGACCCGACCCGGCTGCGCCAGGTGCTCATCAACCTCCTGTCGAACGCCATCAAGTACAACCGTCGCGGCGGCCGCGTCTTCGTCGACAGCCGCGTCGACCCCGACGGGGCGACGCTGCGCATCCGCGACACCGGGCGCGGGCTCACGCGGACCCAGCTCGCGTGCCTGTTCGAGCCCTTCAACCGCTTCGGCGCCGAGCACGAGGGCATCGAAGGGACCGGCATCGGGCTGGTGATCGTCAAGGCCCTCGTGGAGGGCATGCAGGGCACGGTCGACATCGACAGCGCGATCGGCCAGGGAACGACCGTCACGCTGCGGCTTCCCGCCGCTGCGGCCTCTGACGAGCCCGCGACCGAGGAGGAGGCGCCGGGCCTCGTCACGGCAGCGGCGCCGCTGGTCGAAGGCGGGCTGCGCGGCCGGTTGCTCTACATCGAGGACAACCCCGTCAACGTGCTGCTCGTCGAGGAGCTGGTGCAGGTGGCGGGTGGCTTCGAGATCGTGTCGGAGACGACCGGCGGCGCCGGCGTGGAGCGGGCGCGCCGCACGTCGCCCGACCTCGTCCTCATCGACCTGCAGCTCCCCGACATCGACGGGTACGAGGTGTTGCGGCGCCTCCGCGAGCTTCCCGAGACGGCGACGACCCGCTGCATCGCGCTGTCGGCCAACGCCATGCCCGACGATCGGCAGCGCGGGCTCGACGCCGGCTTCGACGAGTACTGGACCAAGCCGATCGACTTCGCCGCCTTCGTCGCCTCGCTGCAGCGTCTGTTCCCGGCCGGGAACGCGGCGCTCGCGCAGGCGGGCGCTAAGTGAGGGTCGACTCGGCCTCGACGAGGCCGCGGCCGCGCAGCATCGGCAGCGGCGTCGGCTCACGACCGCGGAACGACCGGTACGCGTGGCCCGGCTCGATCGAGTCACCGGCCGAGTACACGTAGCGCAGGAGCCGCTCGGCGACAGCCGGGTCGAACGGGTTGCCAGCCTCCACGAAAGCCTCGAAGCCATCGGCGTCGAGCACCTCGGCCCACATGTAGACGTAGTAGCCCGCTGCGTAGCCGGAGCCCGAGAACAGGTGCTGGAAATGGGTGAGGCGATGGTTCATGCCGACGCCGTGCGGCAGGCCGATGCGCTCGAGCTCGGCGCGCTCGAAGGCGACGACGTCGATGGGCTCCGGGCTGGTGCGGGCGTGCGCGGCCATGTCGACCAGCGCCGACGACACGTAGCGCACCGACTCGAAGCCCTGGTTGAACAGGCGGGCGCGCTCGAGCTTGTCGATCAGCGCGTCGGGCATCGGCTCGCCGGTCCGGTGGTGCCGGGCGTGGCGCTTGAGCACGTCGCGCTGCTCGAGCCAGTGCTCGAACAGCTGCGACGGCAGCTCGACGAAGTCGCGCAGGACGTTGGTGCCCGAGACGCGCTCGTAGGTCACGTCGGACAGCAGCCCGTGCAGGCCGTGGCCGAATTCGTGGAACAGCGTGCGCGCGTCGTCGACGCTGAGCAGCGCTGGCTCTCCCGGGGCGCTGCGCGCGAAATTGTTGTTGTTGACGACGATCGGCAGCACCGGCTCGCCGCCGGCGATGTGTCGCGACTGCGTTCGATACGCGCTCATCCAGGCGCCGCTGCGCTTGGTTGGCCGGGCGAAGTTGTCGTGCAGGAAGAGGCCGATGGTGTGCCCGTCGGCGGCATGCACCTCGTAGGTCCTGACGTCGGGGTGGTAGGCGGCGATGTCCGGCCGAGCCACGAAGTGGATGCCGAACAACCGCGACGCGACGTCGAACGCCGCTTCGGTGACGCGCTCGAGCGGCAGATAGGGCTTGACCTGTGCCTCGTCGAGGTCGAACCGCTCCTGTCGCACCTTCTCGGCGTAGTACCGCCAGTCCCACGGCTCGATGAGGTCGGGGCCGCCCGTGGCGAGCGAAACGGCGAGCAGGTCGTCGCGCTCGGCGAGCGCGCGCGCCTTTGCTGGCGTCCACACCTGCATCAGCAGAGAAGTCACCGCCTCCTGGCTTGCGGCCATCGTGTCGGCGAGCGCGTAGTCGGCGTACGACGCATGGCCGTGCGCTTTCGCCTGCTCGAGCCGCAGCTGCAGGATCTCGGCGGCGACCGGCCGATTGTCGTGCTCGCCCTCGTGCTCGCCGCGCGTCGCGCCGGCCTTCCACAACGCCTCGCGCAGGTCGCGCCGCTCGGAGAATGTCAGGAACGGCACCAGATGCGAGCGCGACAAGGTGATCACGTGGGCGCCGTCGGGCAGCCCTTGCTGCGCAGCGGCCTGCCGCGCCGCGGCGCGGACGAAGTCAGGCAGACCGGCGAAGTCGGACTCGCCTTCGAGCACGAGCCGGAACGATGCTTCGTCGGCCAGCACGTTCTGGCCGAAGCGCGTCGTCAGGTCGGCCAGCCGCTGCATGACCTCGGCGTAGCGCTGCTGTGCCGCGGGCTCGAGACGCGCGCCGGAGCGAACGAAGTCCATGTGGAAGCGCTCGAGAACGCGCCTTTCCTCCGCCGCGAGGCCGAGCGCTTCGCGCTGCTCGTGCAGCGCCTCGATGCGGGCAAACAACCCCTTGTGCATGTAGACGGCGCTGCCGTGCGCCGCCGCCTTCGGCGCGATGTCGCGCTCGACGGCTTGCAGCGCCGGCGAGGTTTCGCTCGCGGCAAGGTTGTAGAACAGGCTGCCGACGCGATCGAGCAGCCGTCCCGAGCGGTCGAACGCGGCGACGGTGTTGGCGAACGTCGGCGCGTCGGGAGACGCAGCGATCGCGTCGATCTCGGCGAGCTGTTCTGCCATGCCGCGCTCGAACGCCGGCGCGAACTGCTCGGGCCTGACGGCCGCGAAAGGCGCGAGCCCGAACGGGCCCGTCCACGGCCGCAGAAGCGGGTTGTCCGATGGGTTCACTTCTTCTTCCTCTTGACGTCTATCAAATCGCGTTCGTCGTAGCGACGGTTCTCGCAGGACTTCTGGTAGTCGTCCTGCGTCGACTTCACGCCTTCGGCCTCGGTGTTGTAGACCGTGACCCTGGCTTCGTAGGCATCGATCATCTCGTCGCGCCGGACGACCTTCGCGTTGTAGGCGGCGACCGCCTCCACCTGGGTCCGGTCCAGCGTCGCGACCTCGTCGGCGAGGCTGGCGCCGGTGCGCGTGATCTCCGCCTTCTCGGCCTCGATCTGCGCCTTGTGCCCGAGCGCCTGGTCGACCTGGAGGTGCAGGCTGTCCTTCTTGGCCAGGCAAGCCTTGATCTGTGCCGGCGTGAGGATGCGGTCGCCATCGGCGCGCGAGGGATCGCGACGCGCGCTCTGCGTGGCCGCGTCGGCGTCGACGACGAGGAGAGAAGCCGCGATGGCAACGACGGCGAGGGGCACGCGCACGGCCGCGAAGCGGATCGCAGGAGACATCGGCGTGCGGCGGCGGTTGCGCGAGGATCCGGTCATCACGCCACCGCCATTCGCATCGTCACGAACTCCTCCGCCGCGGTCGGGTGGATGCCGATCGTGGCGTCGAACACGGCCTTGGTGGCTCCGGCCTTCATCGCCACGGCAAAGCCCTGGATGGTCTCGCCGGCGTCGGCGCCGACCATGTGCAGGCCGATCACCTTGTCGCTCGCGTCGTCGACGACGAGCTTCATGAGCGTGCGCTCGGCGCTGCCGGAGAGCGTGTGCTTGAGCGGCTTGAAATCGGCGCGGTAGACACGGACCTTGTCGTAGCGGCCGCGCGCTGCGGTTTCCGACAGGCCGATCGTGCCGATGTTGGGGTGGGTGAAGACGGCGGTCGGGATGTGCATGTAGTCGACGCCACGGCCCGCCTTGCCGGTGATCGAATCGACGAGCGACATCGCCTCGGCAAGCGCCACGGGCGTGAGCTGGACGCGGTCGATCACGTCGCCGATGGCGTAGATGCCGGGCACGCTCGTGCGGTACTCGTCGTCGACGGTGACGGCGCCGTTCGGATCGAGAACGACACCCGCCGCCTCGAGGCCGATGCCGCCGGTGTTGGGCATGCGCCCGGTGGCGTAGAGCACGGCGTCGGCCACGCTCGAGCTGCCATCGGCGAAGGCAACGTCGATCGCGCCATCGACGCGGCGCACCAGCGACGCCACGCTGCTGCCGGTGCGGATGTCGACGCCCTTCTTCACCATCTCGGCGGCGACGAAATGGCGCACGTCGTCGTCGAAGCCGCGCAGGATCTGCTCGCCCCGATAGCTCTGCACGACCGTGCTGCCGAGACCCTGGAAGATCGACGCGAACTCGCTGGCGATGTAGCCACCGCCGACGACGACGAGCCGCTTCGGGAACTCGGGCAGGTCGAAGATCTCGTTCGAGGAGATCGCCAGTTCCTTGCCCGGCACGTCGGGCGCGACCGGCCAGCCGCCGGTGGCGACGACGACGCGCTCGGCACGATACGCGCGGCCCTCGACCTCGACCTCGCGCGCGCCGACGAGCCTCGCCCGACCGCGCAGGACGGCCACGCCGACGCCTTCGAGCAGCCCTTCATAGACGCCGTTGAGCCGCGTGATCTCGCGCGCGCGGTTGGCCTTGAGCACGGCCCAGTCGAACCGTGGCGACTGGTGCGACCAGCCGAATCCGACCGCCTCGTCGAACGCCTCGGCAAAGTGCGAGGCGAAGCTGTAGAGCTTTTTCGGGATGCAGCCGACGTTGACGCAGGTCCCGCCCAGCGCCCCGGCCTCCGCGACCGCGACCCGCAGCCCGCGCTGGCCGGCCGTCCGCGCCGCACGGACGCCGCCACTGCCGGCGCCGATGATGAAGAGGTCGAACGGAGCGTTTCCGGACATGGCCGCACGATACCCGTTGCGCCGCATTCCGGCCGGAGGCAGACTGCGGCCGGCGGCCACGACCCCGCGCCTCCCACCGACATGACATCACCCGACGACATCCTCGATTTCTGGTTCGGCGCCGCCGGCAGCGCGGAAGCCGGCACGCTGCGCAAGAACTGGTTCGTCAAGGATCCGGAATTCGATGAGGAGATCGCGCGGACCTTCGGCAGCACGATCGAGTCGGCGCTGCGCAGCGAACTCGACTCATGGTCCGCCGAGCCGCCATCCGCGCTCGCCCGCATCCTCCTGCTCGACCAGTTCACGCGCAACGTGTTTCGCGGCACGCCGCGCGCGTTCGCCGGCGACGCCCAGGCCATCGCGGCATCGAGGGCGATGGTCGGCCAGCGGCAGGACCAGACGCTCGACCCGGTTCGTCGCTCGTTCGTCTACGTCCCGTTCGAGCACGCCGAAGGTCTCGAGACGCAGGACGAGGGGGTGCGCCTGTTCGCGCAGCTGGCCGAGGCCGACCCGCGCTTCGGCGAGATGCTCGACTACGCCGGGCGCCATCGCGCCGTCATCGAGCGGTTCGGCCGCTTCCCGCACCGAAACATCGTGCTCGGCAGGCAGTCGACCGCAGAGGAAATCGAGTACCTGAGACGACCCGGCGCCGGCTTCTGATGGAAGTCGGCGCCGGACTCAGCGTCGACGATCAGCGGCGATTCGGATTGTTGGGATGTCGGTCGCGCCCGTTGCGGATCCCGTCTCCGTCACGATCACGGTCGTAGCGGTTCGGGATGCCGTCGTGGTCACGGTCCCGTCCGGGGCGGCCTCGAACGCGGCCACGGTCATCGTGACGGTCGTAGCGGTTCGGGATGCCGTCGTGGTCGCGATCGCCGCCACCGCGGGCCCATGCGCCGCGGTAGAGGTGCCATCGTCCGCCGCTGTTCACCCAGGTCGGCTGGGCGTAGACATAGCCGGGGCGTGCTGAAACCCACGTTCCCGCCACCCAGTGGTGGCGATTGCGCTGCCAGTCCCAGTAGCCAGGGGTCCAGACGTGGCCCGCACGCGGCGCTGGAACAGCCTCGTAGCGCACCGGCGGCGGGCCGATGCGAACGTCAACGCTGAGTGGCGCGGCCAGGGCGGAGGTGGCCGCACTGGCAGCAAGGACGATGGCGGCGAGAACGCCCGCCTTGTGGTGGATTCGGATCATCATGTTTCTCCGGTGGAGTCAGTCACCCTGACATGATGCTCAACGCACGGAGCGGTGGCATCGGCCGACGACGCCGGCCCGGGTGGGCGTCGTCCTGCACTCCTTTGCCTTCGGCCACCGCACCGAAACACCCACGCACCATGACTTCACGCTTCTTCACCCAGGCAGCCCTCGCACTCATGAGTCTTTCCATCGGCAGCGCGGCCGCCGGCGCGCCCGCGGCCGCAGGCGATCCCTACCTCTGGCTGGAGGACGTGGCCGGCGAACGAGCGCTCGACTGGGTCAAGGCACGCAACGCCGACGCCGAACACGCCATCACCTCGCTCCCCGGCTACGAGACGCTGCACCGTCGCATGCTCGCCGTCTTCGACGCCACCGATCGCATCCCGGCCGTGACACGCCACGGCGCCTGGCTCTACAACCTCTGGCAGGACCCGCTCAACCCGCGCGGGCTGCTTCGCCGCACGACGCTCGCGCGCTATCGCGAGGCCGATCCGCCTTGGGAAACGGTGCTCGACCTCGACGCGCTCGGTGCTGCGGAACACGAGAACTGGGTGTTGAAGGGCACCGAGTGCCTGCCTCCGACGCAGCGGCGCTGCCTGCTGTCGCTCTCTCGTGGCGGCGCCGATGCCGCCGTCGTGCGCGAGTTCGACGTCGATGCGAAGCGCTTTGTCGTCGGCAACGGGTTCACGCTGCCCGAAGCGAAGTCGCAGGTCGCGTGGATCGACGCCGACACGATCTACGTGCTCACCGACACCGGCCCCGGCTCGCTCACCGAATCCGGATACCCACGCCAGGTCAGGCGCTGGAAGCGCGGGACGCCGCTGACCGACGCGCCTGTCGTCTTCGAGGTCGGACGGGCCGACATCGGCGCCGGCATCGCCGTCGATCGGACCGCCGGCCGACCACGCGTCATCGCCGAACGCGAAGTCTCGACGCGCAGGACGCAACGCTTCCTGCTTCGCGGCGACACCTTCGTGCCGATCGCGCTCCCCGACAGCGTCGACCTCGGCTTCGCCGGCGACAAGCTGCTCGTCAAGCCGCGCGAGCCGCTGGCGCTCGGCTCAACGACCTACGGGCCCGGAACCCTGCTCGCCCTCGACGCGGCCGCCTTCCTCGAAGATGGTGCGGTGCGAGCGCACGTGCTGTTCGAGCCGACGCCATCACGCGCCCTCGACGGCTGGACGCTGACGCGCAGCCGCATCGTCGGCCATGTGCTCGACAACGTGTCGAGCCGGCTGGTCGAATGGAAGCGCGACGACCCGGCCTTCGCGCAGCGCGACATCCGCACGCCATCTGCGGGCACGATCGGCCTGCGATCGCTCTACGACCCGGTGCTCGACGGCGCGGCCGTCGACCTCGGCGAATCGCTGCTCATGCAGTACGTCGGCTTCACGCAGCCGGACACGCTCTCGCTGCTCGACGCGACAACCGGTCGCATCACGCCGATGAAAGCCCGCAAGCCCCTCTTCGATGCGACCGGAACGCACGTCGAGCAGCGCTTCGCCACCTCGAAGGACGGCACGAAGATTCCCTACTTCATCGTCTTTCCAAAGGGTGCCGATCCGGCCCACGGCGACGGCAAGCTGCCGACGCTGCTCTACGGGTACGGCGGCTTCGAGGTCTCGGTCCAGCCGTTCTACCCGAATTCGTTCGGCGCCGGCTGGATCGAGCGCGGTGGCGCGTTCGTGCTGGCCAACATCCGCGGCGGCGGTGAGTTCGGGCCAGCCTGGCACGACGCGGCCATCCGCGAGCACAGGCAGAGGAGCTACGACGACTTCATCGCCGTCGCCGAAGACCTGATCGCACGCCGCGTCACCAGCCCGGCGCACCTCGGCATACAGGGCGGCAGCAACGGCGGACTGCTCGTCGGCGCGGTGATGGTGCAGCGGCCCGAACTGTTCGGCGCCGTCATCGTCGAGCAGCCGCTGCTCGACATGAAGCGCTATTCGAAGCTGCTCGCCGGCGCGTCGTGGATGGGCGAATACGGCGACCCCGACATCCCCGAGCAATGGGCCTGGATCTCGCGCTACAGCCCGTACCAGAACGTCCAGGCCGGCAAGCACTACCCGCCTGTCTTCTTCACCACCTCGACGCGCGACGACCGCGTCCACCCCGGTCACGCACGCAAGATGGCCGCCAGGATGCTCGCGTTCGGCGACGACGTGCTGATCTACGAGAACATCGAAGGCGGCCACGCTGGCGCGGCCGACAACGAGCAGCGCGCCCGCATCGCGGCGATGCGGCTGGCGTGGGCGTGGAGCAAGCTGGCACGGCCGGACTGACCGCGCCGCTCGGCCTCAGTGGTTGTCCTTCGGCACGAACGCGCCGCGCTTGCCGACGAGAAAGTCGAGGTCGGCGCCCTGGTCGGCCTGCAGCACGTGGTCGATGTAGAGCTTCCAGTAGCCGCTCTTGAGCGGCGGCTCCGGCGGCTTCCAGTCCTGCATCCGTGCCGCGAGCTCGGCGTCGCCGATGTCGAGGTGCAGGCGACGGCCAGCGACGTCGAGCTCGATCATGTCGCCGTTCCTCACGGCGGCGAGCGGCCCGCCGGCGGCAGCCTCGGGGGCCGTGTGCAGCACGACCGTGCCGTAGGCCGTTCCGCTCATGCGCGCGTCGCTGATGCGGACCATGTCGGTGATGCCCTTCTTCAGCACCTTCGGCGGCAGCGGCATGTTGCCGACCTCGGCCATGCCGGGATAGCCCTTCGGCCCGCAGTTCTTCAGCACCAGGATGCAGGTCTCGTCGACGTCGAGCGCCTCGTCGTCGATGCGGCGGTGGAAGTCGTCGGAGTCCTCGAAGACGACGGCGCGGCCCCGGTGCTGCATCAGCGCCGGCGTTGCCGCGCTCGGCTTGATGATGGCGCCGCGCGGCGCGATGTTGCCGCGCAGCACGGCGATGCCGGCGTGTGCCTTGAACGGCGCGTCGTAGGTCTTGATGACCTCGCTGTTGTAGTTCTCGGCGCCAGCGATGTTCTCGCCGATCGTCCTGCCGTTGGCGGTCCGCGCGTCGAGGTGCAGGTGGCGCGAGAGCTCCTTGAGCACCACCGACAGGCCGCCGGCGTAGCAGAAGTCCTCCATCAGGTGCTGGCCCGACGGCTGCAGGTTCAGCAGGCACGGCAGCTGGCTTGCGATCGTCTCGAAGTCGTCGATGCCGAGCTGTACGCCGATGCGCCCGGCGATCGCGATCAGGTGGATCACCGCGTTGGTCGAGCCGCCGATGCCGGCGAGCGCGACGATCGCGTTCTCGAAGGCCTGACGGGTGAGGATCGTCGACAGCACCTGGTCCTCGTGGACCATGTCGACGATGCGCCGCCCCGCCATGCGCGCCAGCACGTTGCGCCGGCCGTCGACCGCGGGGTACGCGGCGTTGCCCGGCAGGCCGAGTCCGAGCGCCTCGACCATCGACGCCATCGTGCTCGCCGTGCCCATCGTCATGCAGTGGCCGTGGCTGCGGTGCATGCAGCTCTCGGCGTCGAAGAAATCGGCGAGCTTGAGCGTGCCGGCACGCACCTGCTCGCTCATGCTCCACACGCCCGTACCCGACCCCAGTTCCTGCCCGCGCCACTTGCCGTTGAGCATCGGCCCGCCGGAGACGCCGATCGTCGGCAGGTCGACGCTCGAGGCGCCCATCACCAGCGCCGGCGTCGTCTTGTCGCACCCCATCAGCAGCACGACACCGTCGATCGGGTTGCCGCGGATCGACTCCTCGACATCCATCGACGCGAGGTTGCGGTAGAGCATCGCCGTCGGCCGGAGCAGCGTCTCGCCGAGTGACATCACCGGGAACTCAAGCGGAAATCCGCCCGCTTCGTAGACGCCCTTCTTCACCTCCTCCGCGATGGTGCGGAAGTGCGAGTTGCACGGCGTAAGCTCCGAGAAGGTGTTGCAGATCCCGATCACGGGCCGGCCGTCGAACTGGTCGTGCGGCACGCCCTTGCCCTTGACCCAGCTGCGATAGGCGAAGCCGTCGCGGTCCTGGCGGCCGAACCACTGCTGGCTGCGGAGGGTCTTGGGGTCGCGCTTCTTGCTCTGTGTCATCTCTGGCCTCTGAATGGGTGCTGCTCGCGGTCGCGGTTAGCAGCACGAGCCGCTTCATGCGATGCGCTGGTTCAGGATCGGGGCAGTCGCGGGCCCTGCCCAGCGGAAGTTAAGGAGGAGGCGAGCGCCAGTAGTCTGGCGGTCGCCGGGGGACATGGAGCTGGGCAGGGCCCGCCGCTGCCCCGATCCCGCTTGCTGCCACCCATCTACTCCTTCACCGACCCCGTCATGCCGGAAACGTAGTACTCGACGAAAAACGAGTACACGAACGCCACCGGCAGCGACCCGAGCAATGCCCCGGCCATCAACGGCCCCCAGTGGTAGATGTCGCCCTCGACCAGTTCCGTGACGACGCCGACCGGCAGCGTCTTCGACTCCGATGACGAGATGAACGTCAGCGCGTAGATGAACTCGTTCCAGCTCAGCGTGAAGGCGAAGATGCCGGCCGAGATGAGCCCCGGCACCGCCAGCGGCAGCACGATCTTGGTGAGGATCTGCCAGCGATTCGCACCGTCGATCAGCGCGCATTCCTCGAGCTCGTAGGGGATCGAGCGGAAGTAGCCCATCAGCAGCCAGGTGCAGAACGGGATCAGGAACGTCGGATAGGTGAGGATGAGCGCCCAGCGCGTGTCGAACAGGCCGAGCTTGAAGACGATCGCCGCCAGCGGGATGAAGAGGATCGAGGGCGGCACCAGGTACGCCAGGAAGATCGCCAGCCCCGACTGCCGCGAGCCACGGAAGCGCAGCCGCTCGATCGCGTAGGCGGCGAACACCGAGGCGGCAAGCGAGATGAACGTCGCGACGACGGAGACGAGGATGGTGTTCCACGCCCACTGCGGGAACGACGTCTCGAACAACAGGTGGTGAAAGTGATCGAGCGTCGGCGCGTGGACCCAGAACGGGTTGCCCTCGCGCGACAGCAGCTCGCTGTCCGGCTTGAACGATGTCGTGCCCATCCAGTAGAACGGAAACAGCAGGACGAAGAGGAAGACGAGCAACGGCGCATACACCGTCACGAACTTGCGCGACGGCGTGTCCAGGTAGGACATGCCGACGCTGTCGGCGGCGTTGGGGTCGCTCACTTGTCCGCCCCGCCCTGCTGCCATCGCCGCCGCTGCAGGCCGTAGTAGCTCACCAGGATCGACGCCAGGAGGAAGGGCACCATCGCGATCGAGATCGCCGCGCCCTCGCCCAGCGCGCCGCCGTTGATGGCCCGTTGGAACGCGAGCGTGGCCATCAGATGGGTGGCGTTGAGCGGGCCGCCGCGCGTGATGACGTAGATGAGCTGGAAATCGGTGAAGGTGAAGAGCACCGAGAACGTCATCACGACGGCGATGATCGGCGTGAGCAGCGGCAGCGTGACGTGGCGGAACTGCTGCCAGCGGCTCGCGCCGTCGATGGCCGACGCTTCGTAGTACGAAGGTGAGATGGTCTGGAGCCCGGCGAGCAGCGTGATCGCGACGAACGGGATGCCGCGCCAGACGTTGGCCGCGATCACCGACCAGCGCGCGTTCCAGGGATCACCGAGGAAGTCGATGTAGCGGTCGATCAGGCCGAGCTTCATGAGCGCCCACGAGATGATCGAGAACTGCGCGTCGTACAGCCACCAGAACGCGATCGCCGAGAGCGCCGTCGGCACGATGTAGGGCAGCAGGATGACGGCGCGGAAGAACGACTTGAAGCGGATGTTGCGGTTGAGGAGCAGCGCCAGCCACAGGCCGAGGACGAACTTCAACACCGACGCCACCGAGGTGTACAGCAGCGTGTTGAAGAGGGCGAGCCGGGTGACCTCGTCGCCCCACAGGAACTCGTAGTTCTCGAGGCCGATCCACTCGCCGGGGCGCCCGACCTTGGCATCGGTGAAACCCAGCCACACGCCGAGCCCGAGTGGGTAGGTGAGAAAGAGCAGCAGCAACACCGCCGCGGGCAGCATGAACAGCAGCCCGAGGGCGTTGCGGCTGTTCTGCAGCCGCTCCAGGACGGTCACGAGCGCCTTGCGTCGTCAGACTTTGTAATAGCGCTCGGCGCGCTTCTGGGCCCGCTCCATCGCCTCCTTCGGCGTCTTCGAGCCGCTGATCGCCTCGGCGACCATGTCGATGACGATGAAATCGGCCGCCGCACCCGCCGATGCGTAGCCCAGCTTTCCGGCGTAGCCTGCCGGCCGCAGGTTCTTGACAGCATCGCGGTACGGAACGCGCTTCGGATCGTCGGTCCACACCGGCAGCTTCGAGTAGCCGTCGAGCGGCGTCGCGACGTAGGCCTGGGCACCGGTCAGCCAAGGCGCGAATTGCTCCCGTTCCATCATGAACTGCAGGAACGCCTTCGCCGCCTGCGGGTACTTCGTGTACTTCATGATCATCTGATTGAAGAAGATCGTTGACTCGGTCGGTACGCCGACAGGGCCGATGGGGTAGACGGCGTGCTGGATGTCGGCGGCGATCGCCTGGAGCTTCGGATCAGTAGAGTTTTTCGCGGCGACATAGATCGAGATGCCGTTGTTGGTGACCGAGATCTGACCGTCGAGGAAGGCCTTGTTGTTGTTCGAGTCGAGCCACGACAGCGTACCGGGGATGAAGGTCGCGTAGAGCTCCTTGCCGTACTCGAGCGCTTTCATCGTCTCCGGGCTGTCGATGACGACCTTGTTGTTCTGGTCGACGAGCTTGCCGCCGAAGGTCCAGATCAGCCAGTTGCACCACAGGCCGTCGCCGGTGGCGTGGCCGAGCGCCATGCCGCCGGGTGTGCCCTTGTCGTGCAGGGCCTTCATCATCTTCAGGAAGTCGTCCGTGGTCTTTGGGAAGGCGTCGAAGCCGACGGCCTTCAGCATGCTCTCGCGGTAGACCATCATCGCGCCGGCGGCGCCGAGCGGCAGCCCGATCCACTTCTTGCCGTCCGGCTTCAGGAACGCCTGTCCGGCCGGGTACCAGCCGCCGTACTTCTTGCCGAGATACTCGGCGAGGTCGGTCACGTCGAGCAGCTTGTCGGGGTAGAGATTGGCGTCGTCGTTGGTCGACAGGATGATGTCGGGGCCGGCGCCCGTATTGGCGGCGACCGCGGCCTTCGGCCGCACATCTTCCCAGCCCTCGTTGTCGACGCGGACCTCGATGCCGGTCTTGTCGATGAACTTCTTGACGTTGACCATGTAGGCGTCGATGTCGCCCTGCACGAAGCGGCTCCAGCGCAGCACGCGCAGCTTGGCACCTTTCTCCGGCTTGAACGCCAGTGTCTGCGCCTGCACGGCCGGAGCGAAGAGCGAGCCGGCGCCGAGGCCGGCGGTCGCGGCGATGCCGGCCGAGCCTTCGAGGAAGCGGCGGCGGTTGGGGTTGCGATCGGTCATGGTCAAAGTCTCCGTCTGGTTTGCGGGTCGGGAACGAAATCGTGTCACGCGGCCAGGCGCTGGCCGCTCGCGGCGTCGAACAGGTGCGCCTTGTCGAGGTCGGGGGCGAGGTGGATGGTGCTGCCCGGCGCGAAGGCATGGCGCTCGCGGAATACCGCCGCGACCTCGCCCGCACCATGACGGCACGACACGAAGGTGTCGGCGCCGGTCGGCTCGAGCACGACGACTCGCGATGCGATGCCACCTTCGCTCACCAGGCGCAAGTGCTCGGGGCGCGTGCCGAGCACGACGCTCTGTCCGTCGCTTCCGCCGGCCTCGCGCGGCGCGTCGAGCCGGGTGCCGTCCTCGAGTTCGAGGCGGGCGGAACCGTTCTCCCGGCGCAACACCGCAGGAACGAAGTTCATCGCCGGCGAGCCGATGAAGCCGGCGACGAAGACGTTGGACGGCTGGTCGTAGAGCTCGAGCGGCGAGCCGATCTGCTCGATGCGGCCGTCTTTCATGACGACGATGCGGTCGCCCATCGTCATCGCCTCGATCTGGTCGTGGGTGACGTAGACCGAGGTCGTGCTCAGGCGCTGGTGCAGCTCCTTCAGCTCGCCGCGCATCGCCACGCGCAGCTTGGCGTCGAGGTTGGAGAGCGGCTCGTCGTAGAGGAAGACCTGCGGGTCGCGGACGATCGCGCGGCCCATCGCCACGCGCTGCCGCTGGCCGCCCGAGAGCTGGCGCGGGTAGCGGTCGAGCAGCTCCGAGAGGGCCAGGATCTCGGCGGCGCGGCCGACCTTCTGGTCGATCGTCTTGCGATCCTGCTTGGCGAGCATGAGCGAGAACGCGAGGTTCTGGCGCACCGTCATGTGCGGGTAGAGCGCGTAGTTCTGGAACACCATCGCGATGTCGCGTTCTTTCGGCGGCACGTCGTTGACGGTGCGATCGCCGATCAGGATCTCGCCGCCCGAGATCTCCTCGAGCCCGGCGATCATGCGCAGCAGCGTCGACTTGCCGCAGCCCGACGGGCCGACCAGCACGGTGAAGGACCCGTCCTCGATGTCGACGGAGACGCCGTGCAGCACCTCGGTCTCGCCGAAACGCTTCTTCACTGAACGGATGGAGACGCTTGCCATGGGGACGCGAACGGAAGACGAGCGGCGAACGATGCCGACCGCGCGAGTATTCACACCCGGTGGCCGCTGCGCATGAGGGCAAACCGCAAGTCGCGGACATCGCCGGATTCGTATGATGACCCGACAACCATGCTGTTCCACCCACTCGACCCGGCTTCGCAACCGACGGCCCTGCCCCTGGTCGCGGAGCGACTGTCAGACCGGCTCGCCGCCCGGCTCGACGGCGAGATCGGCGCCGGGCGATTGCGCCCGGGCGACCGCCTGCCCACGGAGCAGCGACTCGCTGCGGCGCATGGCGTGTCGCGAACGGTCGTTCGTGAAGCGGTCCACCAGTTGCGCTCGCGCGGCCTGCTCCGATCGCGGCAGGGTTCCGGCGTCTACGTCGCCGAGCCGAAGGCGGGCGAGCCGCTCATGCTCGACCTGGCCCTCATCGGCTCGGTCGAGGAGGTGCTGCAGGTGCGCGAAGTGAGGCGTGCGCTCGAGGCCGAGACGGCGGCGCTCGCCGCCTCGCGCGCCACGCGCACCCAGGTCGCCGAGCTGCGGCGAGCCCTCCGCGCGCTCGACCGCAGCGTCTCCGACGGCCGCGACGGCGTCGCCGAAGACCTCGCCTTCCACCGCCTGCTCGCCGAGGCCGCAGGCAACCCGCATTTCGCCCGACTGCTCGGCTTTCTCGAACAGTACACGCGCGAGTCGATGCGGGTGACGCGCCGCAACGACGCGACGCGACCCGAGTTCATCGACGCGGTCCGCCGCGAGCACCTTGCGATCGTCGAGGCGGTGGCGGCCGGCGATGCGCCGCTGGCGCGTCGCCGGGCGATCGTCCACATGCGAGGCGGCGACCGGCGGATGCGGCATGCCGCGCCACACCCGAAGACGATGGCCCCGGGCGCGGCCGGCAGGGCGGCCGCGCGATGAAACTGCTCGTCACCGGCGGCGCCGGCTTCATCGGTTCGCGGCTGATCTCGGCGCTGCTCGCGCGCGGCACGCTGGGCGCGACAGCGATCGACCGCGTCGTCGTCGCCGACCAGGTCGCGCCGCGCCCGCCGATCGCCGCCGATCCGCGGGTCGAGTCGCGCGTCGGGCCGCTGCTCGAGCAATGCGCTGCGTTCCGCGCCGACGCATTCGACGGCGTCTTCCACCTGGCGTCGGCCGTGTCGGGCGAATGCGAGGCCGACTTCGACCTCGGCCTGCGCTCCAATCTCGACAGCACGCGCGCCTTGCTCGACTCGCTGCGTGCCGCCGCGAAGCCGGCACGGCTGGTGTTCTCCAGCTCGGTGGCGGTGTTCGGACCCGACCCGTCGAAGTCGTTGCCCGATCGCGTCGGCGACGACACCCTGCCCGCGCCGAAGACCTCGTACGGCACGCACAAGCTGATGTGCGAGCACCTGATCGCCGACTACTCGCGCAAGGGCTACGTCGACGGCCGCAGCGCCCGCCTCATGACCGTCACCGTGCGACCCGGCAGGCCCAACGGCGCCGCGTCGTCGTTCTTCTCCGGGATCATCCGCGAGCCGCTCGCCGGGCAGGAAGCGGTCTGCCCGGTCTCGGCCGACGTGTCGCACCCGCTCACGTCGGTGGCGCGAACGGTCGAAGGGCTGATCGCCGTGTACGACGCGAGCGTCGAGCAGCTGCAGGGCCGCCTCGCGCTCAACCTGCCGGCGGTCAACGTGACGGTGGGCGAGATGCTCGACGCGCTGGAGGCCGTCGCCGGTTCGCGGGTGCGCGAGCGCGTGCGCTTCGTTCGCGACGACACCATCGCCGCCATCGTCGCCAATTGGCCCCGGGGCTCGACTGCCCATCGCGCGGCGGCACTCGGCCTCGCCCCCGACCCGAGCTTCTCCGACATCATCCGCCAGTACATCGCCGACTGCCGCGCCGACCCGAACGGCGCTGCGGCGCTCGCCGGCCTCTCCTGACCCCTTCGAAGCGGAACGTCCCAGCATGAACCAGATCGACCTCGCCGGCCGTCACGCCGTCGTCACCGGCGGCGCCCAGGGCATCGGCTACGCCATCGCCGAACGCATGCTCGCCTCGGGCGCGTCGGTCACGCTCTGGGACGCCGACCGCGCAAAGCTCGACGAAGCGAAGGCATCGCTCGGCGGGAAGGGCAAGGGCAAGGGCCAGGTCGACATCGACGCCGTAGAGCTGACCGATGAACGTGCCGTCACCGCATCGGCCTCACGAGCGGCCGACGGTCGCGCGATCGACATCCTCGTCAACAACGCCGGCATCACCGGCGGCAACGGTGCGACTTGGGAGCTCGCGCCCGACGTGTGGCGCCGCGTGATCGAGGTCAACCTCGTCGCGCCCTACCTCGTCTGCCGCGCCGTCGTGCCGCACATGCTGAAGTCCGGCTACGGCCGCATCGTCAACATCGCCTCGGTGGCGGGCAAGGAAGGCAACCCCAACGCGTCGCACTACAGCGCGTCGAAGGCCGGCCTCATCGCGCTCACCAAGTCGCTCGGCAAGGAGCTCGCCGGCAAGGGCATCAACGTCAACTGCGTGACGCCGGCGGCGGCGAAGACCGCGATGTTCGCGTCGATGACGCAACAGCACATCGACTTCATGCTGTCGAAGATCCCGATGGGGCGCTTCCTGGAGGTCGGCGAAGCGGCCGCGATGGTCGCGTGGCTGGCGTCGGAAGACTGCTCGTTCACCACCGGCGGCGTGTTCGATCTCTCCGGGGGGCGGGCTACGTACTGAGGTCGTTCTGGTTCGTTCGCGGAAGCGGGCGCCGGATGGCCGACTCCGTTCATGTCCCCCGATGAGGGCCAGGTATGGCCCTCCTCTCCTCCTTTGCTTCACTGCGTCGGCCACCCGACGCCCGCCTCCGAAAGGAGGCGCTCGACCGCGCGTCTGGCCCCGATCGAAGCGGTGGGGTGCCCTGCGCAGCGAAGTAGAGGAGGAGGCGAGGGCCATACCTGGCCCTCGGCGGGGGACATGAGCGGAGCAGGGCACCCCGCCGCTTCGATTGCGCGAGAGAAGATCAACCGCCCGACGCTTCCTGCTCCTGCAGCAACCGCCACATCACCTTCCCCGACCCCGACTTCGGCAGCGTCTCGACGAACTCGACGAGCCGCGGCACCTTGTACGCGGCCATGTGCTCGCGCGACCACGACACGATGTCGTCGGCGGTGGTCTTGCCCTTGGCGTCGGCGCGCAGCACGACCACGGCCTTGACCGTCTCGCCGCGATAGGCGTCCTTCGCGGCGATGATGCAGGCTTCCTGCACCGCCGGGTGCTTGTAGAGCAGCATCTCCACCTCGGCCGGCCAGACCTTGTAGCCACTGGCGTTGATCATCCGCTTGAGTCGGTCGGTGATGAAGAAGTAGCCCTCCTCGTCCATCCGGCCGAGGTCGCCGGTGCGGAAGAAGGTGCGGCCGTCGAATTCGACGAAGGCGTCGGCGGTGGCCTCCGGGTGGTTCCAGTAGCCCTTGAAGACCATCGGCCCGCGGGTGATGATCTCGCCGATCTCGCCCGGTTGAAGTTCCACCAGCGTCACCGGGTCGACCACCCGCGAGTCGACGCCGAAGATCGGAATGCCGAGACACTGCAGCTTGGCGCGCTCGGGCGGGTTGGCGTGGCTCGGGGCAGCGGTTTCGGTGAGACCGTAGCCTTCGGCGAAGTCGATCCCGAACTCCTTCTGCACGCGCTCGGCCACCGCGTGCGGCATCGCCGCGCCGCCGCCCGAGAGCGAGCGCAGGCTCGACAGGTCGAACGACTTGTAGTTCGGGCTGGCGAACAGGTCGATGATCATGGTCGGGATGCAGACCCAGTGCGTGATGCCGCGGCCGGAGATGATCCTGCCGGCCGTCTCGCGGTCCCAGCGCGGCAGCACGACCACCGTCGACCCCACGGCCACCGACCCGAGCACACCGTACAGCATGCCGGTGATGTGGAACATCGGCACCACGCCGAGCGACACCGACTCGGTGCTGCCGTAGCTCCAGGCGCCGCCGAGCGTGTTGGCCATCAGCGTGCGGTGCGTGTGGATGCAGCCCTTGGGCATACCGGTCGTTCCCGATGTGTACGGGAGCAGCGCCAGGTCGTCGGGTTCGCCTTCGTACGGCCGGGGGGAATTCCCGGCGGCCAGCGCGTCGACCCAGCGGACGGCGCCGTCGGGCAGCGGCGGATCGGCACGCAACCACGCGTCCATCGGGGGCGGCAGCGCGTCGGCGGCGGGCACATCGGCAGGCGCCGGCATCGCGTCGGCATAGCGCGTGACGAGAACCCGGGCCGGCTTCGTGTCGGCCGGAAGCGTCGACTGCGCCTCCTCGACGATCGCCGCCAGGTCGGCGCTGCAGACGAGGATGCGGATGCCGGCGTCGACCAGGCAGTGCCGGACCTCCGCGGCGCGGTTCATCGGGTTGACGGGCACCACCGCCGCACCGGCGCGCAGCGCCGCGTACACCGCGATCGGGAACTGCGGACAGTTCTGCAGGAAGATGCCGACGCGGTCACCGCGCGACACGCCCTGCTGCTGCAGCCAGCCCGCGAGCGCCTCCGCCTGCGCCTTGAAATCGCGGTAGGAGAGCTCTCGGCCGACGAAGACGTAGGCCGCCTTGCTCGGCCACCGCGCCGCCGTCACCTCAAGGTTGAACCACAGCGTGGTCTCGGGCACCGCGAGACGTCGCGGCAACCGGCGCGGCCAGACGGCGAAGTGAGGGCGGTCGTCAGGAACGGTGTAGTCGTCGGATTCGGTCGCCACGTCGGTCCGGTCGAGCCGGTCGGAAGGAAGGTCTGCCGGTATAGCCGAGCCGGGCGTCGGCGCCCACGGCGTCTACCCGGATTGCCCGACGAAGCACGACGTTCCAGAGCGTCGCCGCGCTCGACAGGCTGAGCCGCTGTCGGCGTTGCGGTCAGCGGTTCTCGCGCTGCCGTCTGGCGGTGAGGATGCGCTGGCACTCGCCGGTGTTGCGCCAGCGCGCCTCGTCGCATTTCTCTTCCATGCAGATCGCCAGGGCGATGAAGACGCGACCGCCACACGCGTCGCGCGCCGACGCGGGCGCCGGCGCCTCGGCCACGGGCACGGCCGGCGTCGTGACCGGCGGCCGCGCGCCGGTGCCCGGCGTCGCGCTGGTGTACGCATCCCGGACCGAGGGCTGGCCCAAGGGTCGCGAAGCGCTGCCGGCGATCGGGCCGATCGAGCCGTCGGGCTGGCGACTGACGGTCGGAGCGGATGCCCCGTCGCGGGCGACCCGGGTGCGGGCGCCGCTCGACGCGGCTGCCGCGCTCGCCGCCAGGGCAGCGGCCGCCGCGTTCGGCCGCTCGCGGACCTCGACGCGCGGCGTCGACGCGAGGGCCGCGCTGGCCGTGGTGTCCACCTGCGCCGCGCTTGTCGACACGGTGGCGTCCGGGGCTGGCGTCGCTGCGGCCAAGGGCGACGACGCCGGCGCTGGCGCCTGCGGGACCGCGACGGCAACGGGCGGCGTCGGCGGTGTCTCGATGACAGACGCTGGCACCGACGATGCGGCGGCGTTGTCGGCAACCGCAGCGTTCTCGGATGCCGCGCTCGCCGCCGCGTCGACCGCCGCCGCACCGCCGCGGTTGCCCGCCAGTTGCCACGCCAGCACGGCGCCGATGACGAGCACGACCGCGACGGCGGCAATCACGCTGGCGGCTTTCGACGAACCCTTGGCGGGCATCGCCGGCGGTGGCGCGACGGCGCCGGCAAGCGGCGCCGGGCGCGTCTGCCGGGGAACGGCTGCACTGGTCGGGCCCTGGGTTCGCCCCGACGGCGGCGGTGCCGCGTAGCCCGGTGGCTGCGTTCGCGACGGATGCGCGCCTGCGGCGGGAGGCGGGACCGTCTGCTGCGCGCCCGAAGGCGGCCGGGTGACGTGACCGGGCGGCACGGCCCGGGTAGCCGGCGGCGGCTGCGTCCGCGGCGGCGGGATGGTGCGCGTCGCGTTGCCGGGCGGCGCGACGCTCGCCGCCGGATCCGTCGACGCGGCTCCTGCCGGTCGCGCCGTCGGCATCGGCTCGGCGGGGTTGAACGTGGGCGGCGCGGCAGGCGGCAGCGGGCCGCGCGTGGGTTGCTGGCCCGGCGGGAGCACATGTGCCGTCGGCAGGTGGGTCGGGACGTAGCCGGTGCTGATGCGCGTCGCGTCGTGCGCCGGCTCGATGCCGCCCGGCAGCCCTTGCACCGCCGGTGCCGCCGTCGGCGGATTGGCGACGTGCGGCGGGATCGTGATGCCCGGCCGGCCGCGCGGCGGCACGCTGGCCCCACCGTCGAGCACCGCGCGCAGTTCCTCGCCGCTTTGCGGTCGCTGGTTCGGTCGAACCGTCAGCATCCATCCCATCGCCTCGAGGAACTGCGGCGACACGCCGGGGACGATCCGGTTCTCGAATGCATCGCCGCCGTCCTGCACGGCGCGCGCCGTCGCCGGCGGCGGCGGCGCACCGAAGAGCAGGTAGTGGATGACGGCGCCGAGCGCGTACAGGTCGGTCCACGGCCCCTGTCGCATCTGCGCCATCTCGGCGTACTGCTCGATCGGCGCGTAGCTCGGCTTGAGAATCGCGGTGAGCGACTGCGTGCGGTCGCTGATGACGCGGCGCGCGGCGCCGAAGTCGAGCAGGATCGGCGGCCCCTCTTCCTGCAGGAGGATGTTGTCGGGCGCGATGTCGCGGTGGAACACCCCCTCGCGGTGCAGCAGCTCGAGCGCGGCAAGGATCGGCGTGACGACGCTGCGGATCCAGGCCTCGTCGGGCGGGTGCGGCATGCGACGCCGGGTGTCGCGCAGCGTCGTGCCCTGCAGGAAGGGCATGACCATGTAGGCGGTCGCGTTGTCTTCCCAGAACCGGTAGACCTTGACCAGCGACGGGTGGTCGAACCGCGCCAGCAGCCTCGCCTCGTTGATGAACGAGCGCAGGCCGATCGCATAGGTCTCGGCAAACGAGCTCGACCGCACGGTGATCTGCGGCCCGGCACCGCGCGCGGCCAGCGACGCCGGCATGTACTCCTTGAGCGCCACCTCGCGTTCGAGCGAATGGTCGTACGCCAGGTAGACGATGCCGAAGCCGCCGACGCCGAGCACGCGCAGGATCTCGAACTCGCCGAAGCGGGTTCCCGCGGGCAGGGCGTCGTGCTCGACGCCCGCGAAGGGGGCCGGCGGGGGAACGGATTCGGGCGGAAGCGTGCTCATCGAAGGGAAAGACGAGAAACGAGGCCGAAAACCGACATCGCCGCCGGCGGCCCGCGAGCTTACCGCAGCGCAACCCCCGGGCGACACCCTCGCCCGGGCGAACCGGGCCGTGTATGGCCGAGCGGTCGGACCCGGCCCACGGTGAGGCTCCGGCGCGGGCAACGCCCCGACAATACGGTCGACACGTCGACCTTCGAACACCATGCGGACCATCCTCCCCTCGCTTCCCGTCGGCCAGAAGGTCGGCATCGCCTTTTCCGGCGGCCTCGACACCAGCGCCGCCTTGCACTGGATGAAGCTCAAGGGCGCGATTCCCTACGCCTACACCGCCGACCTCGGCCAGCCCGACGAGCCGGACTACGACGACATCCCGCGCCGCGCGATGCAGTACGGGGCGGAGAAGGCCCGCCTGATCGACTGCCGCCAGCAGCTCGCCGCCGAAGGCATCGCCGCGCTGCAATGCGGCGCCTTCCACATCTCGACCGCCGGGATCACGTACTTCAACACCACGCCGCTCGGCCGTGCCGTCACCGGCACGATGCTCGTGCAGGCGATGAAGGAAGACGGGGTCGACATCTGGGGCGACGGGTCGACCTTCAAGGGCAACGACATCGAGCGCTTCTACCGCTACGGCCTGCTCGTGAACCCGGCGCTCCGCATCTACAAGCCTTGGCTCGACCAGCAGTTCATCGACGAGCTCGGCGGTCGCGCCGAGATGTCGGCATTCATGACCGCGGCCGGCTTTGCCTACCGCATGTCGGCCGAGAAGGCCTACTCGACCGACTCCAACATGCTCGGCGCCACGCACGAGGCCAAGGACCTCGAGTTGCTCGACAGCGGCGTGACGATCGTCCAGCCGATCATGGGCAGCGCGTTCTGGAAAGACGACGTGGAGGTGAAGCGCGAGCGCGTCACGGTGCGCTTCGACGAGGGACGGCCCGTCGCGCTCAACGGCACGGCGTACGGCGACCGCGTCGCGCTGCTGCTCGAGGCCAACCGCATCGGCGGCCGCCACGGCCTCGGCATGAGCGACCAGATCGAGAACCGGATCATCGAGGCCAAGAGCCGCGGCATCTACGAGGCGCCGGGCATGGCGCTGCTCTTCATCGCCTACGAGCGGCTCGTGACCGGCATCCACAACGAGGACACGATCGAGCTCTACCGCGACAACGGCAGGAAGCTCGGCCGGCTCCTCTATCAGGGCCGCTGGTTCGACCCGCAGGCGATCATGCTGCGCGAGACGGCCGAGCGCTGGGTGGCGCGCGCCGTCACGGGCGAGGTGACGATCGAGCTGCGCCGCGGCAACGACTACTCGATCCTGAACACCGAGTCACCCAACCTCACCTACCAGCCCGAGCGGCTGACGATGGAGAAAGGCGAATCGTCCTTCTCGCCGCAGGACCGGATCGGCCAGCTGACGATGAGGAACCTCGACATCGCCGATACGCGCGAGAAGCTGCAGACCTATGCGAAGGTGGGGCTGCTGACGTCGCACCGTGGCGGGCTGCCGCAGATCGCCCGTGACGACGCCGACGGGCCCCAGGGCGGGGCGCCCTGATCGCCGGCAGCGTGGATCGCCGTCGACTGCAGTCGATTCAGTTCATCGAGCGCACACCCGCATCGCGCCCCTTCTGCGCGTCGGCCGCGCGCAGCGCGGCCTGCGCGGCTTGGTTGTCCGCGTGCTGGGCGACCGCCTGGCTTGCGAGCTGGTGAGCGCGCTCGTTGTCGCCCAGGCGCAGGGCCGCTTCGGCGGCCACGGTGTATGCGTCACTTGCGCGTCTGGGGTCGCCCTGCGACAGCGCGACTGCACGCTCCGCCTCCGCCTGCACCTCACCGGCCCGACCGAGCATCAGCAGCGCCTTCGCTCGCAGAACATGGCCGTTGGCGTAGCTCGGTGCGATCCGGATCGCCTTGTCGATCGCGGCAAGCGCGAGTTCCGCGCGGCCCGCCCTCAGTTGCCATGAGCTCCACAACATCAGTGTGTTGGGTTCCTCGGGCGCAAGCTCCCGGAGTCGCTTGACCGCTTTCTCGAATTCGGCAGCGTCGTCCGAGCCAGGATGGCCGCTGGAGAGATGCCTGAGCGCGATCGCGTATCCGTAGCTGGCGATCAGCGAGTCCGGGTCGGCGCGCAAGGCGGCGGTGAAGCGGCGCCGCGCGCGCTGCACGTCTTCGGCCGAGGTGCGCCGATCGAGGTCGGTCCAGGCGCGCAACGTCAACACCGCCGGATCGACGCTGGCGTCGTCGGCCTCGGAGCGAGCGACGTCGTGCTTGCCGACACCGGCGCGTACCGCATTGACGACCTGCCTGCCGATGAGTTCGATCGCGGCGTTTCCTTGTGGTGCGACCGACCTGTACTTCTGCGCCCAGAAGATCTCCCCGCCGGGCACACGTTGCATCTGCACGTCGACGGTCGCGCCTTCGTCCGGTGGCTCGCCGGGCTGGACGTGTCCGGTGACGACGAGCTGCGCCTTCAGCGCCGCCGCGACCTGCGACGCCGCCGCCCCGCTCGCGGCATGAGCAGCAGTCGTGGCCCGTCCTATTCCGCGCATGCCGGGGCGATTCGAGAACTCGCCGGCGATGCCGTCGGCGATCGCGTCGCCGAGGCGGCGCAGGGCCGCGTCGCTGCCTGCGGCGTCGAACGGCATGATCGCGACCGTCGAGCGGGCGGCGATCACCTGGTCGATGTGGAAAGGCTCGTGTGGGGTTCGGGCCTGGCGCTGCAGCAAGATGACGAGCCCGAGCGCCAGCACCGCGAGCAGCGCGAGCACAGGCGTGAACCGATGCTTCGACCTCGGCGCCGCTCTCGCGGTCGGCGTGGGCGGGTGCACCACCGGGAGCTCGATGGCAGGCGCTGCGCACGACGGCTCGTCGACGCGCGTGACCGGGCACTCCAGTCGATAGCCGCGCCGCAGAACCGTTCGGATCAGGAGCTGTCCGACATCGCCGAGCACCTGCCGCAACTCGCCGATGCACTGCACGAGCGAATCGTCGGTGACGACGGATTCAGGCCAGAGCGCATCCATCAATTCCTGCTTGGTCAGGAGCCGCCCCGGCTCGGCCAGGAAGCGGCGCAGCAGCAGCTCGGTCTTCGGCCGCAGCGGCAGGATGGCGCCGTCGCTTCGGCGGCGCAACTCGGCGCGCCGCAGGTCGAACTCGAAATCGGCGAAACGCCAGGTTCCGGTCGACTCTCGGCCTGGCGTCGGCCAAATTTCGGCGCGGCTTCGGGTGTCCATCGTGACGCGGTCCCCTCGGGCACCTATCTTAGCGGCGCATCGCAAGTCGACCCATTCGGACCCAGGAGAAAACGCAATGAAGCGCTCACGACACCTGCTCATGGCGGCCGCCGCTGCGGCGTTGGCGGCCGGCTTGCTCGGCGCGTGCGGCGGCAACGACGAGGCCCCGGCGGCCCCGGCGGCCCCCGTGACGATCGGCACCGGAACGCCGAACGCGATCTCGAGCTGGGACGAAACCGCGACGGCGACGATCAACCAGCCCAACGCGGCGAGCGGAACGCCCGAGGAGATGCAGTCGAACTACGCGTTCGACCTCGCGACGGTTCACGTCGCGATGTACGACGCGGTGATCGCGATCGCCGGTGGCCACTCACCGTTCTATGCAACGCCGGCGGCGCCGGCCGCAGGCGCCTCTCAGGACGCTGCCGCCACAGCGGCGGCGTACGGCGTGCTGAAAGGCCTGTTCCCGAGCCGCATCGCGACGTATCAGCCGCTGTACGACAGTTCGCTCGCGGCGATCAGCGACGCGAGCGCGAAGAGCAAAGGGGTCGCGCTCGGCGCGGAGGTCGCGGCGACGGTACTCGCCGCACGCGCCAACGATGGCCGTGCGCTCCCCCTGCCCGCGTTCGTCGCCGGAACCGGACCCGGCGAGTTCCGCGGGCCGGCGATCGTCGGCCGCGTCTACCCGTACGTGCGGCCGTTCGCGCTCACCGCGGCGAACCAGTTCCACGCGCCAGGGCCTCCGGCGCTGACCAGCGCGGCGTACGCCGCCGACTTCAACGAGACCAAATCGCTCGGCGGCTCTGCCAGCACGACTCGAACCGCCGCGCAGGCGACCAGCGCGCGCTTCCATTCCGAAGGCCCGCCGGTGTTCTGGCCGCGCAACCTGCGGCCGTTCACGATGACGAACCGCAGCCTCGCCGACCAGGCCCGGCTCGGCGCGTTGCTCTGGGTCGCGCACTCGGACGCGACGATCGCCTGCTTCGAGTCGAAGTATTCGATCCTGGCCTGGCGGCCGTTCAGCGCCATCAACCTCGCCGACACCGACGGCAACGCGGCGACTGCGGTGGATACAACGTGGACGCCGTTCCTGCCGACCCCGCCGCATCCGGAGTATCCGGCTGCGCATGCATGCATCGGCGGCGCGATGGCTCAGGTGATGCGGGTCTTCTACGGCACGAGCGATGTCTCGTACGACTTCACGAGCACCGTCAGCGCGAGTACGCAGCACTATGCGAGCGTCGACGCTCTGATCGACGACATCACCATCGCGCGGATCGCCGGCGGCATGCATTTCCGCAGCGCGATCGTCGATGGCGCGGCGCTTGGCAGCAGCGTCACCGACTACGTCGTCAAGACACGGTTCCGCGCTCGATGAGGCGGCCCACATCAGGTCATGCCGTGAGCGCGTTGGCGTGTCTTGTCCTCCTTCTTGCCGGCGGTTCGACCCTCGCGCAAACGCCCTCGATTGCGCAGGAAGCGTTTGCGCCCCCGACGGAGCGCGGACCGGTTGTCATCGTGGTGTCGGGCAATTCCGGTCCGGATCTCTACCGCGAATTCAGCACTGACCTGGCGGCTCAGGGTTACTACGTCGTCCTGGTGGATGGCAAGGACATGTCGATACGGCCGAACGATCGAAGCCGGAACGGACCTGCCAACATGCAAAGCGTGATTCGCGACGCGACAGCTTCGCCGCGCGCGACACCAGGGAAGGTCGCGCTGATCGGGCTGTCGCTTGGCGGCATCGGCGTTCTCGCCAACGGGGCGCCGCTCAAGGAACAGGTCTCCGCGCTGATCCTGTTCTATCCCGCGCTCACGCGTCTCGGTTCCGATCTGACGACGCTGTCATCGGCCATGCAGGTTCCCGCTCTCGTCCTCGCGGGCGGTCGTGACAACTACAGAGGCTGCTGCACGATAGAAACGATGAAGGCGTTCGAAGCCGCGCCCAAGTCGGTCCCGTTCGAGCTCGTCGTGTATCCGGAGGCCAATCATGCGTTCAATCTGAAGCGGGTCCCGGCGCCGTTCGAGTACAGGCAAGCCGACGCCGACGACGCGTGGAGACGGACCCTCGACTTTCTGGCCAAGCATCAACCAGGGGCGCGGCGTTGACTGTGGCGAGGCAACCGTCGGCCCATTGAACCGGGCCTCGTGTTCAGTCGCCTCCGCATCCTCCCCCGTCCCCGCCGCCGACCGCCAGCCGGACGATGCATGCGCACATGCTGCAGCAGGAACTGGCGCGACCGCGTCACATCACCACCGGCTCGTGCTCGAGGCGGATGCCGAAGCGGCCGTAGACGCTCTCCTGGATGGCCAGGGCCAGCGTCATGACCTCCGAGCCAATCGCGTCGCCGCGGTTGACCAGTACCAGCGCCTGCTTCTCGTAGACACCCGCCTGGCCGACCGTCTTGCCCCTCCAGCCGCAAGCGTCGATCAGCCACGCGGCGGCGAGCTTCATGCTGCCGTCGGGCATCGGGTAGTGCACGACCTCGGGGTCGCGGCCGATGATGTCGCGGCACTGCTCCGGCGTGACGACCGGATTCTTGAAGAAGCTGCCCGCATTGCCGATCGTTGCCGGGTCGGGCAACTTGGCGCGGCGGATCGCACAGACCCAGTCGAAGACGTCGCGCGGCGTCGGCTGCAAGATGCCGGTCTCGGCGATCTTCTTCTGCAACTCGAGATAGCCGAGCACCGGCCGCCAGGGCCGCGGCAGCCGGAAGCGCACCCGCGTGATGACGCTCTTTCCGGCGAGCGCGTGCTTGAAGACGCTGTCGCGGTAGCCGAAGGCACACATCTCGGGGCCGATGACGACGCTGCGGCCGGTCACGAGGTCGACCGCATCGAGGCTTTCGAAGCGGTCTTTCAGCTCGACACCGTAGGCGCCGATGTTCTGCACCGGCGCCGCACCGACCGTCCCGGGAATCAGCGCCATGTTCTCGAGCCCCGGAAGGTCGTGGTCGAGCGTCCAGGCGACGAGGTCGTGCCAGCCGACACCAGCGCCCGCCTCGACGACCCACGCATCGGCCCGGGACTCGACGAGGCGGATGCCGGTCACCTCGACCTTGACGACGACCTGCGGCATGTCCTTCGTCAGCACGATGTTGCTGCCGCCACCGAGGATGAACTTCGGCGCCAGGCCGAGCTCGGCGTCGTCGACGACACGGCGCACGTCGGCGTCGCTCGACACGCGCACGAGCGTGCCCGCCACCGCGGGCAGGCCGAAGGTGTTGTAGGCCCGAAGGCTCACACCGCGCTCGATAAGCATGGGAGAATTTTAGGAGCCGGTCTTCACAACGCGGAGTGTGTCTCGATGCCGAGTTTCGACGCAGTTATCGAACCCGACCTGGTCGAGGTGCGCAACGCCGTGGACCAGGCGTCGAAGGAGATCGGCACCCGGTTCGACTTCAAGGGGTCGTCTGCCAAGGTCGAACTGAAGGAGAAGGAGATCACCCTCTTCGGCGACAGCGACTTCCAGATCCAGCAGGTCGCCGACATCCTCATGGCCAAGCTCGCCAAGCGCGGCGTCGACGCGCGCTTCCTCGACCGCAGCGCCAAGATCGAGAAGATCGGCGGCGACAAGGTCAAGCAGCTCGTGGTGGTCAAGAGCGGCATCGACGCCGAGTCGGCGAAGAAGATCCAGACGCTCGTCAAGCAGAGCAAGATGAAGGTGCAGGCTTCCATCCAGGGCGACACTGTGCGCGTGTCGGGCGGCAAGCGCGACGACCTGCAGGGCGCGATCGCGATGCTCAAGAAGGAAATCGTCGAACTGCCGCTTTCGTTCAGCAATTTCCGCGACTGACGTGGCCGGCACCGCGTCGGCCGCCGTCTGGGCCATCGCCGCAACGGCGGCACTGTCGGCTGCAGGGCCCACTGCGGCGCAGACGGTTTCGCTCGGTGGCAGCCTCGGCAGCCGGGCACTGCTGGTGATCGACGGCAAGGCGAAGAACGTCGCCGTCGGCGAGACGGTCGACGGGGTGCGCCTCGTCAGCGTGAACGGCAACGGCGCCGTTGTCGAGGTCAAGGGCAAGCGGGTGGCGCTCGCGCTCGGCGGCGCGCAGGTCAACCTCGGCGGAACGGCGAGCGAAGGAATCGGCGACAGCATCGTCATCAGTGCCGACGTCGGTGGCCACTTCTTCACCTCCGGAACGATCAACGGCACTTCGGTCCGCTTCATCGTCGACACCGGCGCGACCAACGTGTCGATGAGCCAGGCCGACGCGCAGCGGATCGGCATCGACTTTCGCAAGGGCGAGCGCGGCTACACCAGCACCGCCAACGGCATCGTGCCGGTCTACCGCGTGTCACTCGCATCCGTCCGCGTCGGCGACGTGCAGGTCTACAACGTCACCGGCACCGTCGTTCCGGGCGAAATGAGCCACGTGCTGCTCGGCAACAGCTTCCTCGCGCGGTTCCAGATGCGGCGCGACAGCGACCGCCTCACCCTCGAGCGGCGGTACTGAACCGGCTCCCGATCCGGGCGGAACGGTCGTGCTACAACGCGACAGGACGCCCTCGACACGATGGGCGACGGAGAGATCCCGATGGACTTGAACTTCACGCCCGACGAGCAGGCATTTCGCGAACAGGTGCGCACCTGGGTCGCGCAGAACCTGCCGAAGGAGATCAGCGACAAGGTGCGCAACTCCGTGCACCTGTCGCGCGACGAGATGCAGCGCTGGGCCAGGATCCTCGGTCAGAAGGGTTGGCTCGGCTCGGGCTGGGCGAAGGAGTTCGGCGGACCGGGCTGGAACGCGATCCAGAAGCACCTGTTCGAGGAGGAGACGGCGCTAGCCGGCGCTCCGCGCGTGATCCCGTTCGGCCCGGTGATGGTGGCGCCCGTGATCATGGCGTTCGGCTCACCCGAGCAGCAGCAGCGCTTCCTGCCGGGCATCGCTTCCGGTGAGGTGTGGTGGAGCCAGGGCTACAGCGAGCCGGGCTCGGGCTCGGACCTCGCGTCGCTGAAGACGAAGGCGGAGCGCAGGGGTGACCATTTCGTCGTCAACGGTCAGAAGACCTGGACGACGCTCGGCCAGTACGGCGACTGGATCTTCTGCCTCGTTCGCACGTCGAGCGACGGCAAGCCGCAGACCGGCATCTCTTTCCTGCTGATCGACATGCAGAGCAAGGGCGTGACGGTGCGGCCGATCATCACGATGGACGGCGCGCACGAGGTCAACGAGGTCTGGTTCGACAACGTCGAGGTGCCGGCCGACCAGCTCATCGGCGAGGAGAACAAGGGCTGGACGTATGCCAAGCACCTGCTCGCCCACGAACGCACCAACATCGCCGACGTGAACCGCTCCAAGCGCGAGCTCGAGCGGCTGAAGAAGCTCGCCAGGGCCGAAGGCGTGTACGGCGACGGGCGCTTTCGCGACCAGATCGCGCAGCTCGAGGTCGACATCGTGGCGCTCGAGATGATGGTGCTGCGTGTGCTGTCGGCGGAACGGTCGGAGAAGAGCGGCGGCAAGCAGAGCCTCGACGTGGCCGGGCTGCTGAAGATCCGCGGCAGCGAGATCCAGCAGCGCTACAGCGAACTGATGATGCTCGCCGCTGGCCCGGCGGCGATTCCGCTCGACAGCGAGGCCATGGCGGCCGGGTGGCAGCCCGACGCGAACGGCGCTGCCTTCGTCGCGCCGCTCATGGGCACCTATCTCAACATGCGCAAGACGACGATCTACGGCGGTTCGAACGAAGTGCAGCGCAACATCGTCGCCCAGACGGTGCTCGGCTGAGCAGGAGACGACATGGACTTCGATTTCAGCGACGACCAGGAAATGCTGCGCGACTCGATCCGCAGGTGGGTCGAGAAGGACTACGGCCTCGAGAAGCGGCAGCGGATCGTCGCGGCCGGCGGCTTTTCACGCGACGCCTGGAACGGGCTCGCCGGACTGGGCGTGATGGGGCTGACCGTGGGCGAAGGCGCCGGCGGTCTCGGCTTCGGCCCGGTCGAGGCGATGGTCGTGATGGAGGCGCTCGGGCGCGGCCTGGTCGTCGAACCCTACGCGGCGACGGCACTCGTCGCGCCGGTGCTGCTCGCCGGCACCGACGCCGGCGCGCCGTGGCTCGGCAAGATCGCCGCGGGCGACGCGATCGTCGTCCTCGCCCAGGAAGAGCGGCACACGCGCTACCGGCTCGACGCGGTCGAGACGCGTGCCGAAGGCAGCGGCGATGCGTGCACCCTCACCGGAACCAAGATCGTCGTGCCCGCCGGTGGCCACGCCGACGCGTTCGTCGTCAGCGCCAGGGCGGACGGCGGCGTCGCCCTGTTCCTCGTCGAGAAGGGCGCCGCCGGCGCGAGCTTGCGCGCCTACACCGCGCAGGACGGCAGCGCGGCCGCCGATCTCGTGCTCGACGGCGCCGCCGCCAGTTGCCTGCACGCGCCAGGCGCCGCGATGGATGTGCTCGAGCGTGCCGTCGACACCGGCATCGCCGCGCTGTGCGCCGAGGCCGTCGGCGCGATGGAAGCACTCATCGCGCTCACGGTCGAGTACATGAACACGCGCAAGCAGTTCGGCGTGCCGATCGCGACGTTCCAGGCGCTGCGCCACCGCATCGCCGACGTGAAGATGCAGCTCGAGCTGGCCCGTTCGATGAGCTACTTCGCGACGCTCAAGCTCGGCGAGCCGGCCGACGCGCGGCGGCGCGCGGTCTCGCAGGCCAAGGTGCAGCTCGGCCGGTCGATGCGCTTCGTCGGGCAGGAGTGCATCCAGTTGCATGGCGGCATCGGCGTGACCGACGAGTACGCGGCCGGCCATTACTTCAAGCGCCTCACCGTCATCGAGATGACGTATGGCGACACCCTGCATCACCTCGGCAAGGTCGCCGACCAGATGCAGGAGACCGCGGGCGTGTTTGCATAACCGCACCTTCGGATGAAGGGCCTCACCGACGTCGCGGGGCTTTCGGTCGGGCATCACACCGACCCACGACGGCCGACGGGCTGCACCGTGGTGCTGTGCGGAGACGGCGCCGTCTGCGGCGTCGACGTTCGCGGTGGCGCACCCGGAACGCGCGAAACCGATCTGCTCGATCCGGCCGCCTCGGCGCCGTTCGTGCACGCGATCGTGCTGGCGGGCGGCAGCGCGTTCGGGCTCGATGCGGCATCGGGTGTCGTTCGCTGGCTCGACGAGCGCGGCATCGGCATCGCCGTCGGACCGCGCCTGCCCGACGGCCGGCAGGCGACGGTGCCCATCGTGCCCGCCGCGATCCTCTTCGACCTCTGGGTCGGCGACCCGCGCATCCGCCCCGACGCCGACTCCGGATACGCCGCGTGCGAGGCCGCGTCGACCGGGGGCGTCGTCGAGGGCAACGTCGGCGCCGGCGCCGGCGCGTCGGTCGGCAAGCTCTACGGCATCGGCCATGCGATGCGCGGGGGACTGGGCAGCGCATCGATGAGCGTCGGCGGCATCACGGTCGCCGCGCTCGTCGCCGTGAACGCGCTCGGCGACGTCGTCGATCCCTCCAACGGCGCCATCGTCGCCGGCGCGCTCGACGACGACGGGCGAGGCTTCCGCGACCAGGCAGCGTGCCTGCGGCGCGGCGATTGGCCGGCACCGTGGCAGCTCGCCGAGGCCGACGGCGCCGCGACGACGATCGCCGTCGTCGCCACCGACGCCGTGCTCGACAAGGCCACCTGCGCCAAGGTCGCGCAGATGGCGCACGACGGCCTCGCGCGCAGCATCGTGCCGATCCACACCGCCGGCGACGGCGACACGGTGTTCGCGCTCGCCACGGGCGCGAGCGGGCGACCCGCCCATCCGAGCGTCGTCGGCGCGCTCGCGGCCGACGTGCTGGCCGAAGCGGTGCTGCGCGCGGTGCGCGCCGCGGCGCCGCTCGACCGGCCGGGATTCCCTACGTTGCCGAGCGTCAGCGAAACGCCGCGGAGCGGCAGGACATGACAGCACACGACACCAGGAGACGCTCATGCGCCAGACCGAATTCCGGATGACCCGCCGGCAGATCGTCATCGCCGGTACGGCTGCCGCCGCGCTGCCGTTCACCGGCTGTGCCACGACCGGCAACGCCGCGTCCGCGAGCCGATCGTCTTCGTCCACGGCAACGGCGACACGGCGGCCCTGTGGACGACGACGATCTGGCGTTTCGAGTCGAACGGCTGGCCGCGCGACCGCCTCTTCGCGCTCGACGTCCGCTACCCGCTCGCCCGCGACGACGACACGGTGCCGCAACCCGGCCGCACCTCGACCGCCGAGCAGCGCGACGCGCTCGCCGCCGAGGTCCGGCGCGTGCTCGCCGCCACCGGCGCCGCGAAGGTCGTCCTCGTCGGCAACTCACGCGGCGGCAACGCGATCCGCAGCTTCATTGCATCGGGCGGTGCGCCGATGGTCTCGGCGGCGGTGCTCGGCGGAACGCCCAACCACGGCGTCTTCTCTGACGCCGGCCGCTCTCCCAACGCGGAGTTCAACGGCGCCGGCCCGTTCCTCGCAGGCCTCAACGCGCCTCAGGGACCGAACGGCAACGAGGTGCCCGACGGCGTGCGTTTCCTCACCATCCGCTCCGATCGAAACGACAAGTACGCACAGCCCGACGGCGTGTGGATCGGGCGGCGCGGAACACCGACGAACGTCACCTTCGAGGGTCCGGCGCTGAAGGGCGCGACCAACGTCGCGATCGGCGGCATCGACCACCGCGAAACGTCGTTCTCGCGCCAGTCGTTCGCCGAGACCTGGCGCTTCCTGACCGGCGCGGAGCCCGCCACGCTCGAGGTTGTCGCCGAGTCGCCGGTCGTGCTCGACGGAATCGTCAGCGGGCTCGGTCTCGACAACCGGCAGGGCAGCTTCGCCACCAACCTGCCGCTGGCCGGCGCACGGGTCGAGGTCCACGTCGTCGACGGCGCGACTGGCGAGCGCACCGGCGCCGTGCCGTACGCGAAGACCATCGGCCGGGACGGTCACTGGGGCCCTTTCACGACGACGCCGACGGCGCACCTCGAATTCGTGGTCCTTGCCGACGGCTACGCCACGACGCACATCTACCGGTCGCCGTTCCCGCGCTCGTCGAAGGTCGTGAGCCTGCGCCCCGACCGTCTCGCCACGGCCGACCGCGGTGCCCTGGCGGTCGTCGTGCTGACACGACCACGCGGCTACTTCGGACTGCCGCGCAACCGCATCTCGCTCGACGGCACGAGTCCGCCCGTCGGCATCCCGGTCGGCGTCGCCGGCGTCTCGGCAGCGCGACTCAGGGTGACCGACGCAACGATGCGCACGGTGGTCGGCGAGTTCGACGGCGAGCGGATCGCCGGTCTGGCGTGGCCCGCGGCGGACAACCAACTCGTCGTCCTGGAACTGACCTACTAGCCGGCATCGGCTCCGGCCGCGTCAGTGCCGTTCGTCGGCCAGGGCGCGGCGGCGCGCTCGGGTCGTGGCGAACAGCACGAGCAGGATCAGCACGGGTATCGCGATTGCGACCGCGACATCGGGATCGATCGGCACTCCGCCATGGCTGAGACCCTTCGCGAGGTAGCCGACCAGCCCGGCCGCGTAGTACACGATGGCGGCGACGGACAGACCTTCGACCGCCTGCTGCAGCCGCAGCTGCGTCTTCACGCGACGGTCCATCGAGGCCAGCAACGCCTGGTTCTGGCGCTCGCGGGCGACGTCGACCCGCGTCAGGAGCAGCGTGCTCGTTCGCGCCACGCGTTCCGAGAGCTCGCGCAGACGCTGCGACGCGATCGCCACCGTCGCCACCGCCGGCTTGAACCGGCGGTCCATGAACTCGCCGATCGTCTGGGTGCCCGGGAGGCGCTGCTCGCGCAGCTCCGCGACCCGGGTGGTGACGAGATCGCCATAGGCCCGACAGGCGCCGAAGCGGAACTGGCTGGCGACGAGCTCGCCTTCGACGCGGCCCGCGAGATCGGTGATGTGCCGCAGCAGCATCTCGTCGTCCACCGATCCCGTCGACAGGTCGCCGGCCCCCTTGGCCAGGTCGGCCGTCAGGAGGGCGAGTTCCGTCTCGATCGACGTGACCGTCGCGAGTTGCCGCTGCGCAATGGGCAGGGCGAGCAACGCCAGCATCCGGTAGACCTCGATCTCGAACAGCCGTTGCAGCGTTCTGCCCGCCTGCAGCCGCGTCAGGCCGCGGTCGAGCAGGACGATGCGCGAGTAGGCACCGTCGTGGATGCGGAAGTCGGTCAGCGCCACCCCGCTGCCGCCCGCGACGTCCGCGCCGATGGCCGTGTTGGCGGCGAAGTGTCTCGCGAGAAATTCGGCGGACAGGACGTCGGCGTCGGTCCAGCGCAGCAGGGTGGCGTGGACGGCAACGAGGGTCAGGCCTGGCAATGCCGACAGCCAGCCCTTCGGAAGGCGGCCGGCCGCGGGTTCGTCGCCGATGCCTTCCAGGGCGAACGTGAATCCCGAGAACTCGCCGTGCCGCTCCCATGTGAAGGAAAGCAGTCCGAGACGGGCCCTGAACTGGCTCGGCGCGGGGTCGGGCCATTCGACGTCGAACGCGCTGCACAGGTCGGCGATGTGCCGGGACTCGTCGCCGCGTTCGTCGGCGGCGATCAGGACCGCGACGTGGGTCACCCTCGAGGGCGTCGAAAGGGCGGTCGGAGGCCGTGAATGAACCTCGTCCGAAAGCAGGCGACGCTGCGGATGTTCAGGCGGAAGGAACAGCATGGTCCGGGTACCGATCGGGCGGCGTGAAACAGGGGGCTGACGCACGATAGCCGGTGCGCCCTCCGGCCGGCGGCCATCGCCGATCGTGCATTCGTGCGCGGCCGTGCCCGGTGCCGGTGAAGCGCCGCTTCAGAAACACCGCGCCTGGTCGATGACATCGGCGCGCCTCGACGGCCGGACGGTCCCGGGCGTCTCTCGCTCGTGTCCCAACCGGAGCTTTCCCTTGTCCACTCTCTATTTCGTCGCTTTCATCGGCGTGTGCGCCGTCGTCCTCGGCGTGATGGTCGAAGCCATCCGCAACGTCTCGCGCAAGCCCGTGTGGAGCGAGCACATGCCGCCGTACGCCACAGTCGATCGCGCCGCGGTCCAACCGATCGAGGTCCTTCCCGTGGACCCGCGTCACTCGGGCTTCGTCGGCCTCAGCAACGAGCCGGAGTTCCAGCTCACGGCCTGACGCGCCAACGGTCGCGGGCGCGCGCAGCGACGCGCGCCCGGTCGCCGAGATAATCGGTGGATGCGCGTCTTCCGCGGCTTTCGCCACCCCGGTCTGGCCGCGCACGCCGCGCTGACGATCGGCAACTTCGACGGCGTACATCGTGGGCATCAGGCGATGCTCGCGTTGCTCGTGTCGGAGGCGGCGCACCGCGGTGTCGCGCCAACGGTTCTCACCTTCGAGCCGAACCCGCGCGACTTCTTCGCCGCGCTGGCCGGCAGACCCGAGCTCGCGCCGCCCCGCATCGCCACGCTGCGCGACAAGCTCGCCGAGCTCGAACGCTGCGGCATCGAGCAGGCGGTGGTGCTGCGCTTCGACGCGCGCTTCGCGGCGCAGTCGCCCGAGCGCTTCGTCGACGACGTCATCACCTCCGGGCTGCACGCGCGCTACCTGCTCGTCGGCGACGATTTCCGCTTCGGCGCGAAGCGCGCCGGCGACTACGCCTTCCTCGACGTTGCCGGCGCCCGGCACGGCTTCGACGTGGCGCGGATGATGAGCTACGAAGTGCACGGCGTCCGGGTGTCGAGCTCGGCCGTTCGGGCCGCGCTCGCGGCGGGCGACATGGCGACGACCGAGGCGCTGCTCGGCCGGCCGTATGCCGTCAGCGGCCACGTCGTCCACGGGGCGAAGCTCGGCCGCGCGCTCGGCGAGTCGAGCGGCGGCGCCGGCGACGGTTTTCGCACACTCAACGTCCGCTTCCCGCACCCGCGGCCTGCGGCGATCGGCATCTTCGTCGCCCGCGTGCACGGCCTGTCGGATGTTCCGCTCGACGGCGTGGCCAGCCTCGGCCGCCGTCCAACCGTCGACGACAGCGGACGCGTGCTCCTCGAAACGCACGTCTTCGACTGGCCCGCGTCGCTCGGCGACGAGGGGGCCTACGGTAGACTCGTCCGGGTGGAACTGCTGGCCAGATTGCGCGACGAAGTGCGCTACGACACGCTCGCCGAGCTCGGCGATGCGATCGCGGGCGACGTCAGCGCTGCCCGTTCCTGGTTCGCGAATGTCGACGACGCGGCACCGCACGCGTCGACCGGCCGGCAGACGACGCGCGACCGAATTTGACCGACCGCGCGTGCCGGCCGCGGCATCAGCCGCGCGTCGCCGATGCCCGCCGCGCCTGATGCCGCACCGTCACGCAGCGCCGGTTTCCCACCGAATCGTCCACGAGGAAGCGCCGTCATGGCCGACCCCGACACCGCCACCGATTACCGCAGCACGCTGAACCTGCCCGACACGCCGTTTCCGATGCGCGGCGACCTGCCGAAGCGCGAACCGGGCTGGGTGAAGCAGTGGAACGACGAAGGCGTCTACCAGCGCCTGCGCGACGCACGCCACGGCAAGCCGCGCTTCGTGCTGCACGACGGGCCGCCCTACGCCAACGGCCAGCTCCACATCGGCCACGCCGCGAACAAGATCCTGAAGGACATGATCGTCAAGTCGCGCCAGCTCGCCGGCTTCGACGCACGCTACACGCCCGGCTGGGACTGTCACGGCCTGCCGATCGAGAACCAGATCGAGAAGACGTACGGCCGCGGCCTTCCGCGCGACGAGGTGCAGGCGAAGAGCCGCGCCTACGCCACCGAGCAGATCGCGCAGCAGATGGCCGACTTCCAGCGCGTCGGCGTGCTCGGCGACTGGCAGCACCCGTATCGCACGATGGACTTCGGCAACGAGGCGAACGAGATTCGCGTGCTCAAGCGGCTGATCGAACGCGGCTTCGTCTATCGCGGCCTCAAGCCCGTGTACTGGTGCTTCGACTGCGGCTCGTCGCTCGCGGAGTTCGAGATCGAGTACGCCGACCGCAAGTCGACGACGATCGACGTCGCCTTCCTCGCGGCTGAACCGCACAAGCTCGCCGCCGCGTTCGGCCTGGCGTCGATCGACAAGGACGCGTTCGCCGTCATCTGGACAACGACGCCGTGGACGATCCCCGCGAACCAGGCACTCAACCTCAACCCGCAGCTCGAGTACGCGCTCGTCGACACGCCGCGCGGCCTGCTCGTGCTGGCGAGCGCCCTCGTCGAGAGGTGCCTCGCGCGGTTCGGCCTCGAAGGCACCGTGGTCGCGACGACGCTCGGCGAGAGCCTCGGCGGACTGAACTTCCGCCATCCGCTCGCTGCGGTCGACCCCGGCTACGACCGCCTCTCGCCGGTGTACCTCGCCGACTATGCGACCGCCGACGACGGCACCGGCATCGTCCACTCCGCGCCCGCCTACGGGATCGAGGACTTCAACTCCTGCCGTGCCCATGGCCTCTCGGTCGACGACGTGCTCAATCCGGTGCAGGGCAACGGCGTCTATGTCGAGACCCTGCCGTTGTTCGGCGGGCAGGCCATCTGGGATGCGACGCCGCGGATCGTCGAGGCGCTGCGCAACGCCGACCGACTGCTCGACAGCTCGACGCTGCTGCACAGCTACCCGCACTGCTGGCGGCACAAGACGCCGGTGATCTACCGCGCCGCGGCACAGTGGTTCGTGCGCATGGACGCGCCCGACGCCTCGACCGCCGGCGTCTGCGCGACCGAGCCGGTCGCCGAGCCGCTGCGCAAGATCGCGCTCGCCGCCATCGCCGAGACCGACTTCTTCCCCGAGAACGGCCGTGCGCGTCTGCACGACATGATCGAGAACCGGCCTGACTGGTGCATCAGCCGGCAACGCAACTGGGGTGTGCCGCTGCCGTTCTTCCTGCACAAGCGCACCGGCGAGCTGCACCCCGACACGCTTGCGCTGGTCGATCGGGCGGCGCAGATCGTCGGGGAAGGCGGCGTCGAGGCGTGGGCGCGCCTCACCGCCGCCGACGTGCTGGGCGGCCACAACGGAAGCGACGCGGCCGACTACGTGAAGTCGAACGACATCCTCGACGTCTGGTTCGACTCGGGCTCGACCTTCTTCCACGTGCTGCGCGGAAGCCACCCCGG
>JBBSPY010000002.1:0-52017 GCA_038258415.1 Burkholderiales bacterium | reverse complement strand
GTCGAACCCTACCGAATCCGCCGTGCGCCAGGCGGTGGCGCTGTGCCACAGCGAAGGCTGCGACGGCCTGATCGCGGTCGGCGGCGGCTCGAGCATCGACCTGGCCAAGGGCGTGGCGATCGCGGCCACGCACGAGGGGCCGCTGAAGACCTACGCCACGATCGAAGGCGGCAGCGCGAAGATCGGCGCGGCCGTGGCGCCTCTGATCGCCGTTCCGACGACCGCCGGAACCGGCAGCGAGGTGGCGCGCGGCGCCATCGTCATCGTCGACGACGGCCGCAAGCTCGGCTTCCACAGCCTGTCGCTCATTCCGAAGGCCGCCCTCCTCGACCCTGCACTGACGTTCGGCCTGCCGCCGATGCTCACCGCCGCCACCGGGATGGACGCGATCGCGCACTGCATGGAGACCTTCATGGCACCCGCGGTGAACCCGCCTGCCGACGGCATCGCACTCGACGGGCTCGAGCGGGCCTGGTCGCACATCGAGCGCGCCACGTCGAACGGCTCGGACCGCGAGGCGCGCTGGAACATGATGAGCGCGAGCATGCAGGGCGCCATGGCGTTTCAGAAAGGGCTGGGTTGCGTGCACAGCCTGAGCCACAGCCTCGGCGGCGTCGACCCGCGCCTGCACCACGGCACGCTCAACGCGATGTTCCTGCCGGCGGTGGTGCGCTTCAACGGCTCGGCGGAGAGCATCGTGCGCGAGCGTCGCCTCGAACGGATGGCCCGCGCGATGGGATTGCCTGCGTCTAGCGGCTCGCCGGCGGACGTCGTCGCCGACGCAATCCGCGACAAGTGTGCCCGGCTCGGATTGCCCTCGGGCCTGGCGGCGATGGGCGTCAGGCGCGACGATTTCGATCGGGTGATCGACGGCGCGATGGCCGATCACTGCCACAAGACCGGCCCACGCCTCGCGACGCGAGACGACTACGTGCGGATGCTCGAGGACTCGATGTAGACGGAGGTCGTCTCGACCTCGACCGACACCGTCGACTGCGCGGGCGCCAGCTCGCCCGACGACATCGTGGCCGCCTCCGGCCAGGCGGCCGCGTATTCGGCCCAGTGCGGCTCGCCGATGACGGCGATCGACTCCCGCGCCAGCGCCATCTCGGCATCGTACGCGGCGGGCGACAGGCGCCCGCGCATCAGCTCGAAGCGGCAATAGAGCAGCCAGGTGTTCATCGCATCGGTCTCGCAGTAGCGACGGACCTCGTCGACGCGGCCTTCGCGATACGCGGTCCATACCTGCGACCCGTCCATGCCGAGCTTGCCCGGGAAGCCGCACAGCTTGGCCATGGTGTCGAGCGGCGCATTGGCACGAGCCTGATACATCGCCAGGAGGTCCATCAGGTCGAGGTGGCGCAGGTGATAGCGACTGATGTAGTTGTTGTACCGATGCTCGCGGTCTGCGTCTCCCATGTCCCAGTAGCGCGGCGCGACGACACCCTTCTGCAGGCCTCGCTGCTGCAGCACCGGCAAATCGAAGCCGCCCCCGTTCCAGCTCACGAGTTGCGGCGCGTGGTCGTCGACGCGGTCGAAGAACGACTGGATCACGTCGCGCTCCTGGCTCCTGCCACCCTCCTCCGTGTCGACGAACGAACGCACGCGCAACCCGCGTGCGCTGCGGAAGACACAGGAGACGACGAGCACGCGCTGCAGGTGGTGCGGCATGAAATCGCCCTTCGACCGCGCGGCGCGGTCGGCGATCTCGGCTTCGTAGACCTCGGCGTCGCTCAGTGCAGGGTCGGCACCTCGCAACCGGCGCAGCCCCGCCACGTCGGGGATCGTCTCGATGTCGAACGCGAGGACCGGCGAGGCGAACATGCGAGGGCGCGCTCGAACCGGGGCGCGCTCAGCGTGCCGGCAGCAGCCGGGACGGATCGATCGGCTTGCCTTGCCGGCGGACCTCGAAGTGCAGCTGCACGCCGTCGGCGTCGGACGATCCCATCTCGGCGATCTTCTGGCCCTTCCGCACCGTCTGGTCGTCCTTCACCAGCAGCGTCTGGTTGTGCGCGTAGGCGGTGAGGTAGGTCGCGTTGTGCTTCAGGATGATGAGGTTTCCGTAGCCGCGAAGGCCGCTGCCGGCGTAGACGACGCGCCCGTCGGCCGCCGCGTAGATCGGGTCGCCGGCCTTGCCCTTGAAGACGAGGCCCTTGTTGCGACTCTCGTCGAAGGGAGCCGACACGCTTGCCGATGCTGGCCAGCCCCAGCTGACGTCGTCGTCGCCGTCTCGGGGGATCGTTGCGGGGGCAGGCGCCGGAGCGGGCGCGGCCACGGGTGCGGCAGCCGCCGCGACGACCGGCGCCGACGCTCCGGTCGACGGCAGCGGTCGCGCCTCCAGCGGCCGCGCCTCGACGCGATTGGTGCCGACCGGGCGAGACGCTGCGACGGTCGGATCGGCGCCCGGCGGGTACACGCGCAGCACCTGGCCGACCTCGATCAGGTTCGGGTTCTCGAGGTTGTTCCAGCGAACCAGGTCTTTCCAGTTCTGGCCGGTGTCCAGACCGATGCGGATCAGCGTGTCGCCGGGCTTGACCGCGTAGTAGCCGGGCCTGGAGGCTGAATCGACCGCAGGCGCCGCGGACGCAGCGCCGGAAGCGGCGCTCGACACCGGCGTGGCTGCCGAGACGGTGGCCCGCGGCGTGCCGACACGTTCCTCGACAGGGGCGCGGTGCGCCGGCGTGGAACAGCCGAAGAAGACGAGGGGCGCGAGGGCCAGGGCGGCGAAGCGGAACGTCCGCCGCCAGCAAACGTTCAAGCGCATGGAGAGGCGATCAAGGAGAAGCCATCAATGGGCAAGGCCCGATTTTAGGGGAACGAACTTCACCGTCTCGTACAGGCGGCGGGTATGACCGGACTCGGTCCGGTCGACGACGACGAGCGCCTGCCGTCCGGCGTCGAGTTCGACCGGCGCGACGAGCCGGCCGCCGATCGCGAGCTGCTCGAGCCAGGCATGCGGTACGTCCTTGCCGCCCGCTGCCGAGACGATCGTGTCGTATGGGGCGCCAGGCGGGTGGCCGAGCATGCCGTCGCCCCAGACGAGGCGGATCCGGTCCGCGCGCATCGGCGCGAGCCTGTCCCGGGCCTTCTCGTGCAGCGGCTTCAGTCGCTCGACCGAGAGCACACGACGCGACAGCTCGGCGACGACGGCGGCCTGGTATCCACACCCGGTCCCGATCTCGAGTACGGCACCGAGGTTGCCGTCGCGCAGCGCATTGGCGCCACCGATTGCGAGCTCGAGCATGCGGGCGATGACCGACGGCTTCGAGATCGTCTGCCCGTGACCGATCGGAAGGCTTGTGTCTTCGTAGGCCTGCGTCGCGAGGCCGGCGTCGACGAACGTGTGGCGGGGGACGACGGCGAACGCGGCGAGGATGCGCGCATCGCCGATGCCACCCGCAGCAAGCCGCTGCACCATGCGTCGACGGACGTCGGCGGAGTCGAGGCCGTTGCCCTGTGGAGCACCGTGCCGACGCGCTTCGACGTGTGCGGCCGCACCGTCCTCGTGGGCGCGCTGCGGCCGCAGCACGTCGCGCGGCCGGGCGGCGGCCGCGGCGACGCGATCGAGGGCGAGCGGGAACTTGCGGCGCGGCTCGCCCGGAGCGGTCATCGCAGGCGGCTCGCCCATGCCTGCCATTGCGGCAGCGCGTCGTGATCGGTGAGGTCGGTGTGCAACGGCGTGATCGAGACCTCGCCATTGGCGGTGGCGTGGAAGTCGGTGCCCGGCCCGGCTTCGCGCGCATCTCCGGCCGGTCCGATCCACCAGAGCATGTCGCCGCGCGGGCTCTCCTGGCGGATCACCGCCTCGCTCGCGTGCCGCCGACCCAGCCGCGTGACCCGGCGCGGCAGCGTGTCGGCGTCGTCGCGATTCGGGATGTTGACGTTGAGGAGATAGCGCGCCGGCTCCGGCGGCGCGGCGAGCACGTGCTCGATCACGCTTCGGGCGACGCGCGACGCCGCGTCGAGCGCCTTCCAGCCCTTCTCGACCTGGGAGAAGGCGATGGCCGGAATGCCGAACAGGTGCCCTTCCATCGCCGCCGCTACGGTCCCGGAATAAAGCGTGTCCTCGCCCATGTTCGCGCCCTGGTTGATCCCGGAGACGACGAGATCGGGGCGATGCTCCAGCAGGCCGAACAGCGCGATGTGGACGCAGTCCGATGGCGTTCCATTGATGTAGCGCCAGCCGTTGGCGGCGGTGTAGACCGACAGGCCGCGGCTGAGCGTGAGCGAGTTCGAAGTGCCGCTGGCGTTCTGCTCGGGGGCGACGATGTCGAGCTCGCCGAGGCCCTCGCACGCCTTGACCAGTGCGGCGAGGCCGGGAGCGAGGTAGCCGTCGTCGTTGGCGATGAGGATGCGCACCGGTGAATTGTAGGCAGCGCCTCCGTATCATCGAACGGCACCCAACCGCATCAAACGAAAAGGCGAAGGACGAACCCATGCACGCCTGGCTCTGCGAGAACCCGATCGGCGTCGAGGCGCTGGCGTGGAAGGAATTGCCGACACCCGAACCGGGACCCGGCGAGGTGCGCGTTGCGATCCGCGCCGCCAGCCTGAACTTCCCCGACCTGCTCATCGTGCAGAACAAGTACCAGATGAAGCCGCCGCTGCCGTTTGTTCCTGGCTCGGAATACGCCGGCGTCGTCGATGCCGTTGGCGACGGCGTCCAGCACCTCGCGCTCGGCCAGCGCGTCGCCGCCTTCTCCGGCACGGGCGGCTTCGCCACCCACGCCGTCGTCGACGCGAAGGTCGTCATGCCGCTGCCCGACGGGCTCGCGTTCGACGAGGCCTCCGCGTTCGTGCTCACCTACGGGACGACGCACCACGCACTCGTCGATCGCGCGCAGCTGAAATCGGGCGAGACGCTGCTCGTGCTCGGCGCCGCCGGTGGTGTCGGAACGGCGGCGATCCAGATCGGCAAGACGCTCGGCGCGCGTGTCATCGCCGCCGCCTCGAGCGGCGAGAAGTGCGCGCTGTGCCGCTCGATCGGCGCCGACGAAACGATCGACTACTCGAGCGGCAACATCCGCGACGCCATCAAGTCGCTGACCGACGGCAAGGGCCCGAACGTCGTGTACGACCCGGTCGGCGGCGACTTCGCCGAGCCGGTGTTCCGCTCGATCGCGTGGCGCGGCCGCTACCTCGTCGTCGGCTTCGCACAGGGCGGCATTCCGGCGCTGCCGCTCAACCTCGCGCTGCTCAAAGGCGCATCCATCGTCGGCGTGTTCTGGGGAGAGTTCGCGCGACGCGAACCGAAGGCGAATGCCGCCGCGCTCGCCGAACTGTCCCGCTGGTATGCGGAGGGCAAGGTCAAGCCGGTGATCGACTGCCGCTTGCCGATGGGCGACCTGCCGACGGCGTTTGCACGCATGGGCAGCCGCCGCGTTCGCGGCAAGGTCGTGATGACGAACGACTGATCGTCGGCCACTCGCTGGCGAGTGGCTCGGTGCCGGTCTTCAGGGAAAGATGGGGTGGCTGATGGGGCTCGAACCCACGACAACAGGAATCACAATCCTGGACTCTACCAACTGAGCTACAGCCACCGCAGATGGCGAGTTTAGTTCAGCGCGACGCACCCGAGGCGTCGACGTCGGGACTCGCCGGAACCGGAACCCCGACGACCGTCGCCTTGTAGCGCGCCTTGAGGGCGGCGACGTAGGCCTCGGTCTCCGCCGCGCCCCAGATGCGCGCGTACTGTTCGCTCGCCTTGGTGGCATCGGAAGCACCCGGATCCCGCCCGGCGAGCTTCGTCACCTTGGCCACCGCGTAGCCCTGACCGCCGAGGTCGACGCCGACGAAAGCCGGGAGCGATTGCGCCGGCGCCTTCAGGATCGCGTCGACGAGCGGTCTCGGCAGCTCTCGCGTCTGCATGCGCGAGACGACGAGCGTCGCGTCAGCGAGCGGCGTCTGCGGTGCGGCCTTCGCGGCGGCGAGCTTCTCGGTGCCGAGCTTGCGCGCCGTCATCGTGGCCTGCTCCGTCGCCAGCGTCGCCTTGATCTGGTCGCGCACGTCGGCGAGCGGCCGCGATCGCGCCGGCGTGTACCGGACGACCCGACCCGAGACGATCTGGTTCGCGCCGATGTCGATCGCCTTGGTGTTGCGCTTGTCCTTCAGGACGTCGGCCGCGAAGAGTGCCTCCAGGAACTTGGGACTTGCCAGAGGCCCCTTCGCGCCCGGCGCCGGCGTTCGCGTCACGTGCTCGACCTTCTCGACCGGCAGCTTCCACTTCGTGGCCACCGGCGCGAGGCTCTCGTACTGCTCGTAGACGGTGTCGCCGAACTCCACCGCGGCCTTCGAGAAAGCCTGCGACGCGAGCTGGCTGCGCACCTCGCCTTCGAGCTCCGGCCGCGCCGCCTCGAACGACTTCTTCTCGCCGCCGCGCGCGCCCTCGACCTGGATGATGTGGAAACCGAAGTCGCTCTCGACGATGCCGCTCGTCTCGCCCGCCTTCAGGCTGAAAGCCGCATCCTCGAACGGCTTGACCATCGCGCCGCGGCCGAACCAGTCCAGGTCGCCGCCCTTGGCTGCAGACCCCTCGTCGTCGGAATTGGCCTTGGCGATCTCGGCGAAGCGCCCAGGGTTCTTCTTCACGTCGGCGAGCAAGGTCTCGGCCTTGGCGCGCGCCTTGTCGCGCTCGGCCCCGGGCGCGTCCTTGTCGGCCTTGACGAGGATGTGCCGGGCGTGGCGCTCCTCCGGCGTCGTGTAACGCTTCTCGTTTTCCTGGTAGTACTTGCGCAGGTCGTCGTCGGCGACGGTCACGCCCTTCTTCAGCCCGTCGAGGTCGAGCACCACGTACTCGACCGTCGCCTCTTCTGGCGCGCGCAACTCGGCCGCATGCGTCGGATCCTTGAACCAGGCCTCGATCTGGGCATCGGTCGGCTGCACCTTCGCGAGGTAGTCCTTCGTGTCGTAGCGCACCACCTGAACGTCGCGCTGCTGGTACATGGCGTCGAGCGCCGCAGACGCGGCGGCACCCGGCGCCAACGCCGATTCGGCGATGGGCTGTGTCACCTGGCGGCGGTCGAGGTCTTCGCGCAGGCGCGCGGCGAACCCTTCCGACGTGAGACCGAGCCCGGCGAGCGCCGCCTGGTTCAGGCTGCCGTCGGGGTTGCGCAGTTGCGCGAACTGCGGGTCGGACTTGAACAGCCGGTCGAGGCGCTCGTCGGTCGTCTGGAGGTGGAGCTTGCCGGCGGCAACGAGCAGCACCCTGTCCCGCACCATCGCGTCGAGCGCGAGGCTGCGCATCTCCGGCGTGTCGAAGAGCTTGGCGTCGAGGCCGGGCATCTGGCGCCGCGCCTGCTCGATGCGCTCACGCAGATTGGCGTCGAACTCGGCCGTGGTGATCGAGCTGCCGTCGACTTTCGCGACCGCTCTCTGGTCGCCACTGCTGAAGCGGCTGTAGCCCTGGATGCCGAAGAAAAGGAACGACGGGAACACCAGCAGCACGAGCACGAACTGCAGCACCCGCGTGTGGCGGCGGAAGAAATCGAACATGGCCAGGATCCCGGAGCGCGAACGACCGCCTCCACTGCCGCCTCGAAAAGCGAGGGGGGCGATTCTAGTGTGCCGGCCCGGACCGGGGATGGTGGGTGCTGAGGGGCTCGAACCCCCGACCTACGCCTTGTAAGGGCGCCGCTCTACCAGCTGAGCTAAGCACCCCTCGTTCACGGGGGGCAGGCGCAGCGCGATCAGTTGATCGCGTCTTTCAGCGCCTTGCCGGGTCTGAACTTGGGAACCTTTGCGGCCTTGATCCTGATGGGCTCGTTGGTGCGGGGGTTGCGGCCGCTGCGCGCGGCCCGCTTGGCGACGGTGAACGTTCCGAAGCCGACCAGCGACACCGAGCCGTTGCGCTTCAGGCTGGTCTTCACGCCACCGATCATCGCCTCGAGGGCCCGTGCAGCGGCAGCCTTGGAGATATCGGCCTGCTTGGCGATGTGCTCGATGAGCTCGGCTTTGTTCACGAATCGATCCCCTCCAACCTGTTCGTCGGCACGCTGGCCGTTGTTTTCGGGGCATCTCGTGCGGCCCGGGCGAAAAAACATTACATCGTCGGCACGAGGCAGTGTCAAGCGCATCGTCGCGGGCAACGGCATCGTCCGACGCGTGGTCGCCGATGCCCGCGTTTACACGGGTGGAACAACGTCACGCGCCGGGTCGGGATTCGGAGGGCCGGTGCTTGACGGACGCCTCGTTCGCGGTCTCGCGCACCACCGCGGCGACACCGATCACGGTCAAGCCCATGCCGACGGCCATGCTCGCGGTGAACGGTTCGCCGAACATCGCCCAGGCCATCGCCGCGGTGCACGGCGGGACGAGATAGAGCAGGCTGGTGACCCGCGTCGCTTCGCCGCGCTGGATGAGCAGGTAGAGCAGCGAGCTTCCGCCGAGCGTGAGCGCACCGACCGACCACGCCATCGCGCCGACGAGGCTCGGCTGCCAGTCCATCGGCTCGCTCTCGAACAGCGCGAGGGGCGCGCACAGGGCGAACGCCGCGAGCATCTGCACGGTGCTCGCCGTGCGCACGTCGCACGGCGCCACGAACCGCTTCTGATAAAGCGTGCCGACCGTGATCCCGAGCAGCGCGATCGTCGCGAACGCCAGGTTGGCGGGCGTGACCTCGCCGCTGCCGAGCTTTGGCCAGACGACGAAGCCAAGGCCGACGAAGCCGAGCAACAGGCCGAGCCACTGGCGGGCCGAAACGCCGCCGGGCGTCCCGACCGCGCCGGCTGGCGGGGCCGATCCGGGCGCGGGCGAAGCGACGAGCGAGACCCAGATCGCCGTGAGCACGGGCTGCAGGCCGACGAGCAGCGCGACCGTGCCGGCGCCGATGCCAGCCTTCACCGCCGACCAGACGCCGCCGAGGTAGGCAGACTGCATCAGCACACCGGTCACGGCGAGGTGCAGCCACTGGCTTCGACCCTTCGGCCAGGCCGCGCCGGCCATGCGGATCCAGACGACGAACGCCAGCGCGGACAGTGCAAAGCGCAACGCCAGGAACTTCATCGGCGGTGCGTGCGGCATGCCGAGCCTGGCCACGACGAAGCCCGTGCTCCAGATCGCCACGAACACCCACGGCATCGCCTTGATGAGCGCCTCGCCGCGCCCGCCGAGCGCCCTAGCGGACGCGGGCACGGATCTCCGGCAGGGCTTTCTGCAGGTAGTACACCATCGACCAGATCGTCAGCACGGCGGCGATCCAGATCAGCACCGTTCCCCACAGCGCCGTGTCGATCACGTCGAACAGCATGCCGTGGAACAGCAGGAACGGAATGGCCACCATCTGCACCACCGTCTTCACCTTGCCGATCATGTGCACGGCGACGCTGCGCGACGCGCCGATCTGCGCCATCCACTCGCGCAGCGCCGAGATCGCGATCTCGCGGCCGATGATGACGAGCGCCACGAACGGATCGAGACGTCCGAGGTGCACGAGCACGAGCAGCGCCGCCGTGACGAGGAACTTGTCGGCGACGGGATCGAGGAAGGCGCCGAACGACGAGGTCATGTTCAGCCGGCGGGCGAGCCAGCCATCGGCCCAGTCGGTCAGCGCGACGAGGATGAACAACGCCGTGCCGATCACGTTCTGCGTCGGCGCGTCGAGGCGTGTGTAGAAGACACCGACGACAAGCGGAATCGCGACGATGCGCGCCCACGTCAGCAGCGTCGGCAGGTTGAAGAACATCGTGGATTGTGGGCCGGCCGGTCGCGCTTCGCGTCAGCGGTCGAGCGTCCGCGGCTTGAAGCGGCGATCGTCGTCGAAGAGGAAGGTCTCGACGAAGCGCCAGGGGCGCGGCAGGCGCGACACATCACCGAACGGCGCCGCGCGGCGGACCGCGGCGATGGCGATCTGCGTCGTGTCCTTCGCCTGGCGCGGCGGCCGCAACACGTCGATTCGACGCACTGAGCCGTCGCCGTTGAGTTCGATCTCGAGCACGGGTATCGCGAGCAGCGCCTCTGGAACGGTGCCCACGTAGGTGATGTCGGGATTGGCCGCGACGAGCCGCTCCGCGGCCTGCTGCCGCACCTCGGCCCACGAGCGCATCGTCCGCGGTGGTGGCAGCGTCGGCGCAGGCGGCATGGGCCGCACCGCCGGGGGTTGCTCGACGTCGGCGGCAGCCGGCCGCTGCGACACGGGCCCGATCGCCTCGCCCGGGCCGCGGCCGGCATCGGTGGCGCATCCCGCGAGCGACGCCGCGGCCAGCCATCGGGCCACCAGATGCCCGAAGCGGGCCACGCGGGTCGACGCCGACACGACGATGGGTTCAGTGGAGCGCACGGTAGATCTCCTCGGCGAGTTGCAGCGACACGCCTTCGACCGTCGTCAGGTCCTCGACACTGGCATGGCCCACGCCGCGCGCGCCGCCGAAGCGCTGCAGCAACCGGGCCCGCTTCTTCGGTCCGACGCCGGCGATGTCCTCGAGGCGACTGGACCCGGTGCGTACGCTGGCGCGGCGCGCCCGCATCCCGGTGATCGCGAATCGGTGCGCCTCGTCGCGAATCTGCGCGACCAGCATCAGGGCCGCCGAGTCGCGACCCAGGTGGACCTTGGGCCTTCCGTCGGCGAACACCAGCTCCTCGAGTCCGACCTTGCGCCCCTCCCCTTTCTCCACGCCGACGATGCGCGACAACTCGATGCCGAGCTCCTCGAACACCTCGCGCGCCACGCCGACCTGGCCTTTGCCGCCATCGACGAGCACGACGTCGGGCAGGCGGGCCTCGCCGCGACTCGCCGCCATCGTCAGCTTGGAATAGCGACGGATCAGCACCTGTCGCATCGCGGCGTAGTCGTCTCCGGGCGTGATGCCGGCGATGTTGAAACGGCGGTACTGCGCACTCTGCATCTTGTGCTCCGCGAAGACCACGCACGACGCCTGGGTCGACTCACCGGCGGTGTGGCTGACGTCGAAGCACTCGATTCGCAACGCCGTCAGGTCCTCGACCGGCAGATCGAGGGCATCGACGAGCGCGCGTGTCCGCGCGTGCTGCGAACCCTCCTCGGCGAGCAGCTGCGCGAGGCGCAGCGACGCGCCCTGCTCGCACATGTCGAGCCAGGCGCGACGTTGACCGCGCGGCTGATGCTGCACCGCGACCCGCGCGCCCTGACGCTCTGCGAGCGCCTCGACGAGGGCGCGATCGACCGGGTGGCTGACGACAAGCAGCGCCGGCAGGCCGCCTTCCAGGTAGTGCTGGGCGATGAACGCCTCGAGCACGCGCACCTCGGGTGACGCCGCCTCCGCGGCGGGAGAGTCGTCGTCGTTGTCGGCTTCGTCCGCGTCCCGGTCGGCATCGATGGCCTCCGCGACGTGCTTCGGAAAATACGGGCGGTCGCCGAGATGGCGACCGCCGCGGACCATGGCGAGGTTGACGCAGGCGCGGCCGCCGTCGACCTTCACGGCGAGGACGTCGGCGTCGCGCGTCGGCGTGCCGGTGTTGTCTTCCACGGCCTGCTGGTGCAGGACCCGAGCGAGCGAGCCGATGCGGTTGCGGATCTCCGCCGCGCGCTCGAACTCGAGCGCCTCGGCGCGCGACATCATCTCGGCCTGCAGCGAGTCCATGAGCTCCTGCTGGTCGCCGTCGAGGAAACGCGCCGCGTCGGCGACGTCCTGCGCGTAGGCGTCGGCTTCGACGTAGCCGACGCACGGTCCCGAGCAGCGCTTGATCTGATAGAGCAGGCACGGCCGGCTGCGGTTCGCGAACACGGTGTCCTCGCAGGTGCGCAGGCGGAACACCTTCTGCAGCAGCTGGATCGTGTCCTTCACCGCCCACGCGGTCGGGAAGGGCCCGAAGTAGCGGTTGCGGCGATCGACCGGGCCACGGTAGTAGGAGACGCGCGGGAAGGATTCGTGGCCGATCTTGAGATAGGGATAGCTCTTGTCGTCGACGAAGCGGATGTTGAAGCGCGGCGCCAGCGTCTTGATGAGGTTGTTCTCGAGCAGCAACGCCTCCGCCTCGGAGCGAACGACGGTCGTCTCCAGGCGGGCGATGCGCGTGACCATGTGGCCGATGCGGATCGCCTGCTCGCTGCCCGAGTGGCGTTTCGTGAAGTAGCTCGAGACGCGCTTCTTCAGGTCGCGCGCCTTGCCGACGTAGAGCACGTTGCCGGCGGCGTCGAAGTAACGGTAGACGCCCGGCAGGCTCGGCAGCGCGGCGACGTCGGCCAGCACCTGCTCGCGCGCCAGCTCCTCGGCCGACGCGCGCCGCGGCACGTGCGGCGTCGATTCGGGATCGACTGCCGGAGTCGAGGGGATCGCCGTGTCGCCCATCGGCACGAATTGTGCGCGTCGGGCCGGTGGCAGCCGGCGCGCTTTCGATAATGCGCCCATGCGCTGGACGGTCTACACCCGCGTCGTCGACAACTTCGGCGACATCGGATTCTCCTGGCGGCTCGCTGCGGCACTCGCGGCGCGAGGCGAAAGCGTGCGCTTGTCGGTCGACGACGCCTCCGCACTCGCGTGGATGGCACCCGACGGAGCTCCGGGCGTGACCGTCGTGCCGTGGGACGGCGCGGCCCACCACGGCGCGATGGCGGCGGATGTGCTCGTCGAGACCTTCGGCGCCGGTTTGCCAGAGGCGGCGGTCGAGGCCGCGGCAGCCTCCCCTCGCCTGCCGGTTCACGTCGACGTCGAGCACCTCAGCGCCGAGCCGTACACCCTGCGCTCGCACGGCCTGTGCTCGCCGCACCTGCTCGCCGACGGTCGGCCGTTCCCCACGTGGTTCTTCTTCCCGGGCTTCGTCGCCGGTTCGGGAGGCCTGTTGCGCGAGCCCGGCCTGGCCGAAGCGCGGGCGGCGTTCGACGGCGACGCGTGGTTGGCGGCGCACGGCGCCCAGCGCGGTGCCGGCGAGCGCGTGGTCTCGCTGTTCGGCTACGAGCAGCCTGCACTGGCGGTGCTGCTCGGCACGCTCGCCGCCACGCCGACGCTGCTGCTGCTGTCGCCCGGCGCGACCGAGCGGGCCGCCCCCGCGCGGCTCGTTGAGAAGGCGGCGCGCGCGCCTCTGCGCGCGCTGCCGATGCCACTCCTCTCGCAATTCGACTACGACCGACTGCTGGGGTCGTGCGACCTCGCCTTCGTGCGCGGCGAGGACTCGCCGGTGCGCGCGATCTGGGCCGGGGTGCCGTTCGTCTGGCAGCTCTACGCTCAGGGCGACGGGGCCCACGCCGCCAAGCTGGCCGCCTTCCTCGACGTCTACGTCGAGGGCGCCGAGTCCGATCTGGCCGACGACCTGCGCGGCGCGTTCGCGGTCTGGAACGGGCTCGTCGAGGCGGGTCGGTGGCCGGTCCGCCGCTTCATGCCCGGACCGCTGTTCGATGCCTGGTCGCACCACGCCGCCGGCGCGCGGGCGCGGTTCGCCGCCCTTCCCGACCTGGTGTCGCAGCTGGTCGAATTCGCCCTGGTACGACGCTAGAATCGAAGGCTTTGCGCGCGGCTCTAGTTCGCGCCGATCACGAGACGAGCTGTTGAAAGTGACGCCATGAAGATCGCCCAGGAAATTCGCGCCGGCAACGTCATCATGCAGGGCAAGGACCCGATGGTCGTGCTCAAGACCGAGTACAGCCGCGGCGGCCGCAATGCCGCGACGGTGCGCATGAAGCTGAAGAACCTGCTCAACGCGTCGGGTACCGAGGTCGTGTTCAAGGCCGACGACAAGATGGACCAGGTCATCCTCGACAAGAAGGAGTGCACCTACTCCTATTTCGCCGACCCGATGTACGCCTTCATGGACGCCGAGTACAACCAGTTCGAGGTCGAGGCCGAGAACATGGGCGATGCGATCCAGTACCTCGAAGACGCGATGCCGGTCGAGGTGGTGTTCTACGACGGCAAGGCGATCTCGGTGGAGCTGCCGACGACGCTGGTGCGTGAGATCACCGACACCGAGCCCGCGGTCAAGGGCGACACCTCGGGCAAGGTTCTGAAGAACGCCAGGCTCGCGACCGGTCTCGAGATCCAGGTTCCGCTGTTCGTGCAGACCGGCGACAGGATCGAGATCGACACGCGCACGAACGAGTACAAGAAGCGCGTCTGACCCGGCGCGACGGCGTACGGGCATGCGGATCTGACGGTTCGCCGGCGCGTTGAACACCCGGCCGCTCGCCGCGGCGCGCATCGAGCGCGATGCCGAAGGCGTGCCGTTCTCGCCGGCATTCGCCGGCCGCTATCACCCACCCGGCGGCGCACGCTCGCAGGCGCGCCACGTGTTCCTCGCCGGCTCCGGTCTGCCCGAGCGTTGGCGAGGCCGCGACCGCTTCGTGGTGCTCGAGATCGGCTTCGGCCTCGGCAACAACGCGCTCGCGACCTGGCAGGCGTGGCGCGAGGATCCGGCGCGCAGCGGCAGGCTGCACATCGTCGCGATCGAGGCGCATCCGCCGACGCGCCGCGACATCGCCACCACGCCGCGCGAGGCGCCGCTCGGCCCGCTCGCAAGCGAGTTGGCCACCGCGTGGCCACCGCTGGTTCCCGGCCTGCATCGGCTGGCGTTCGACGACGAGCGCGTCGAGATGCTGCTCGCCTTCGGCGACGTCGCCGACTGGCTGCCGCAGATCACCGCCCGCGTCGATGCCTTCTTTCTCGACGGCTTCGCTCCCGAGACGAACCCGGCGATGTGGGAGCCGCGTCTCTTCCGGGCGATGGCCCGTCTGGCCGCACCCGACGCGACGGTCGCGACCTGGAGTGCGGCGCCGGCGGTTCGCGACGGCCTCGCGGCGGCCGGATTCGAGGTCCGAACCGCGCCCGGCCAGCGAGGCCATCGCGACATCACGCTCGGCCGATACGCGCCCCGCGCGCCGACCCGACCGCTTTTGCGGGCGAGCGGCGCGATCACGGCGGGCGGGCACGTCGCGATCGTCGGTGCCGGTCTCGCCGGCAGCGCAACGGCATGGGCACTGGCGCATCGACACGGCATCGCATCGACCGTGCACGACGCGGCGGCAGACATCGCGACCGGCGCATCGGGCGGTTTGGCCGGCGTCTTCCATGGCGTCGTGCACCGCGCCGACGGTCGCCACGCGCGCTGGCACCGCGCCGCTGCATTCAACGCTCGGACCGCGGCCGCGACGCTCGTGACGGCGATCGGCGACGCGGCGGCAGCGACCTGTGGCCTGCTTCGACTCGGGCACCGCGACGCCGACCCCGCGGCGCTGCAAGGTCTGGCCACGTCGCTTGGCCTGCCCGCCGAGTACGCGCGGGTCGTCGACGCCGCGGAGGCGAGCGCCATCGCCGGCACCCGCCTCGATGCGCCGGCCTGGTTCTTCGCCGGCGGAGGCTGGCTGAACCCGTGGGCGCTGGTGCGGCACCGGCTCGATGGCCATCGATCGGCGGCGGCGATCGACGTGCGCCTGTCGTCCCCGATCGCTGCCTTGCGTCGCGACGGGAACCGTTGGGCCCTCCTCGACGCGACCGGCCGCATCGTCGACATGGCCGATGCCGTCGTCTGTGCGAATGCTTTCTCGGCCGCAGCCCTGCTGTGCGCGGTCACATGGCCGCTGTCACGTTCGCGCGGACAGTCGAGCGCCATCTCGCTGCCGGGGATGGGCCGGGCCGTCGCGCCACGCGTCCCGTTGGCCGGCGCCGGCTACGCGGTCGCGACCGACGCGCGAACGCTGTGGTTCGGCGCGACATCGTCATCCGCCGACGACGAACCAGCGCAGCGCGAATCCGATCGGCGACTGAACTGGCAGCGCCTCCGGTCGATGCTTCCCGCGCTCGACGAGTTCGACCCCGACTTCGTCGACGGTCGTGCCGGCGTGCGCTGCACGAGCGCCGATCGCCTGCCGCTGATCGGCGCGGTGCCCGACGAGAACGGCGTCTCGACACGCCCGGAGCAGTCGTGGCATGCGCCGAGGCGCGAGGGTCTGTTCGTGGTGACCGCGCTGGGCTCGCGCGGCATCGCGTCGTCGGCGCTCGGCGGCGCCATCGTCGCGGCCCGCATCGCAGGCGCCCCGCTTCCCGCAGAGGCCGACCTGATCGATGCGGTCGATCCGGCGCGCTTCTCGAGCCGGCTGGCGCGCGTCCGGCGCGCCTGAGGGCGATCCGGAATCAGCTGCCTGATGAACCCATCGCCGGTTGCGCACTGGCGCTGCCGGCGGTCTCGTCGGGCGCGGCGGGATCGCTGCCGTCGCCGGGCGCGCCGGGCGACTTGCGGTCCGCCTTCTCGCGCTCCTTGACCTTCTTCTTCTCTTTCTTGGCCAGCTCGCGCTGCCGTTTCTCGAACGAATAGTTGGGTTTGGCCACGGGTCCTTCCGGTTGCGCCTGTCGTGATCAGGCAGGGGCGAGGTTAACGCGTTCCAGATGCGCCGCCGTCGAAGCGCAGGGTGCGCACGCCGTCGGCAGTGCCGAGCAGGCAGACCGAGGCGCGGTGGCGCGAGGCGAAGAGGCCGCAGCACACCACGCCCGGCCACGATTCCACCTCGCGCTCGAGCCCGGCCGGTTCGTCGATGGCGAGGCCGTGCACATCGAGGATGGCATTGCCGTTGTCGGTCACGAAGCCGGCGCGCGGTGTCGTGTCGCCGCCGAGCGCGGCGAGCCGTCGGGTGATCTGCGCCGCGGCCATCGGGATCACCTCGACCGGAAGCGGAAAGCGACCGAGCCGGTCGACCAGCTTGGAGGCATCGGCGATGCACACGAAGCGGTCGGCGAGATCGGCAACGATCTTCTCGCGCGTCAGCGCGCCGCCGCCTCCCTTGATCATGCAGCCGGCGTGGTCGATCTCGTCGGCGCCGTCGATGTAGACCGCGAGCGACTCGACCGAACCGGCGTCGAACACGCGGATGCCGGCGGCGACGAGGCGCTTCGTGCTTGCCTCGCTGCTCGACACGGCTCCGCGCAGCGTCGCGGCGATCGGTGCGAGCGCGTCGATGAAGCAATCGACGGTAGAGCCGGTGCCGACACCGACGATCGAGCCCTCGACCACATACGACACCGCGGCCGCGCCGACCAGCCGCTTGAGCGCATCCTGCGAAGGTGTCGTCACGCGCTCTTTCCCCTGCTCTTTCCCCCGCCTCGTTTCCCGTCCTCGCCGACCATGTTCCCCGCCACCACCCAGGAATCGAACTCGTCACCCGTGAGGTGGCCGGACGCGACCGCGGCCTCGCGCAGCGTCGACCCGCTCCGGTGCGCCGATTTCGCGATCTGCGCCGCCTTGTCGTAGCCGATGTGCGGGTTGAGCGCCGTCACAAGCATCAGCGATCTCTGCACCAGCTCGGCGATCCGCTCGCGGTCAGGCTCGATGCCGCGGGCGCAGTGGGTGTCGAAGCTCTTCGCACCGTCGCCGATCAGCCGCGTGCTCTGCAGGAAAGCGTGGATCAGCACCGGCTTGTAGACGTTGAGCTCGAAGTTGCCGGACGCCCCGGCGAGGTTGATCGCGACGTCGTTGCCGAACACCTGGCAGCACGCCATCGTCAGCGCCTCGCACTGTGTCGGGTTGACCTTGCCCGGCATGATCGAGCTGCCCGGCTCGTTTTCCGGGATGGTGATCTCGCCGAGGCCCGAACGCGGGCCCGAGGCCAGCCAGCGCACGTCGTTGGCGATCTTCATCAGCGACGCAGCCAGCGTCTTCAGGGCGCCGTGCGCGTGGACGATCGCATCGTGCGCGGCCAGCGCCTCGAACTTGTTCGGGGCCGACACGAATGGCAGCCCGGTCCGTGCGGCAAGCTCGCTTGCCACCCCCTCGCCGAAGCCCCTCGGCGCGTTCAGGCCCGTCCCGACCGCCGTGCCGCCGAGCGCCAGCTCGCACAGGTGCGGCAGCGCTGCGCGAACATGGGCGATGCCGTGCTCGAGTTGGGCGACCCAGCCCGAGATTTCCTGGCCGAGGGTCAGAGGCGTCGCGTCCTGCAAGTGCGTGCGACCGATCTTGACCACGTCGGCGAACGACTCGGCCTTGGCGCTCAGCGTGTCGCGCAACGCCTCGATCGACGGGAGCACGCGGCGCGTCATGGCCTCCACCGCGGCGACGCTCATCGCCGTCGGGAAGACGTCGTTGGACGACTGGCCGCGGTTCACCTCGTCGTTCGGGTGCACCAGCCGCCCTTCTCCCGCCGAGCCGCCGAGCAGCTGCGATGCGCGATTGGCGAGCACCTCGTTGAGGTTCATGTTGGTTTGCGTTCCCGACCCGGTCTGCCACACGGCCAACGGGAACTCCGCATCGTGGCGGCCGGCGAGCACTTCGTCGGCCGCCGAGACGATGGCGTCGGCCTTGGCGGCATCGAGGTTGCCGAGCGCCTGGTTGACGACGGCGGCGCTGCGCTTGACGAGGGCGAGCGCGTGCACCAACTCGGGCGGCATCTTCTCGGTCGAGATGTCGAAGTGGTGCAGCGAGCGTTCCGTCTGCGCGCCCCAGAGGCGATCGGCGGGAACGGCGATCTCGCCGAAGGTGTCCTTCTCGATGCGCTGACCGCTCATCCGTCCAGTATGCAACGGCCGTGCGTCGGCGATCCTGGAGTCGGACGCCGATGCCAGAATCCGCGCCGTTCATGGCGCTCGTTCCCTACCCGCTCGCGAAGCCGTTCCTGTTCGGGCTCGATCCCGAGCAGGCTCACGACCTGACGCTCGCCGCCCTCGCCGCCATCCAGCACACGCCGCTCGTCGCCGCCATCTCGGCGGCGCGCGTCGACGACCCGGTCACGCTCGCCGGCCTGAGGTTTCCCAACCGAGTCGGTCTCGCCGCCGGCCTCGACAAGAACGGCCGCTGCATCGACGCATTCGCCGCGATGGGGTTCGGCAGCGTCGAGGTCGGCACCGTCACGCCGCTGCCGCAACCGGGCAACCCGAAGCCGCGCATCTTCCGCATCCCGGAGGCGCACGCCCTCGTCAACCGGCTCGGTTTCAACAACGATGGGCTGGCCGCTTTCCTGGCGAACGTGCGGCGGGCGCGCTTTCGCCGCCGCGGCGGCATCCTCGGCTTGAACATCGGCAAGAACGCGGCAACGCCGATCGAGCGCGCGGCCGACGACTACCTCGCCTGCCTGGCCGGCGTCTGGCCGCACGCCGACTACGTGACCGTCAACATCTCGAGCCCGAACACGAAGAACCTGCGCGATCTCCAGTCCGAGGCGGCGCTCGGCGCGCTGCTCTCGGTGATCGCCGAACGCCGCGACGAGCTCGAACTCGCGCAAGGCCGGGGCGTGCCGGTGTTCGTCAAGATCGCGCCCGACCTCGACGCTTCGCAAGTCGACGCGATTGCCGGACTGCTCGTTCGCCACCGCATCGATGGCGTGATCGCGACCAACACGACGCTGTCGCGCAGCGCGGTCGCGACGATGCGCCACGCCGGCGAGGCCGGCGGCCTCTCAGGCGCGCCGCTGCTGCTGCCTGCCAACGACGTCGTCTCACGGCTGCGGGCTGCTCTCGGCCCGTCTTTCCCGATCATCGGCGTGGGCGGCGTGATGAGCGCGGCCGATGCCATCGCCAAGCGCGTGGCCGGCGCCGACGTCGTGCAGCTCTACACCGGCCTCATCTATTCGGGGCCGTCGCTGGTCGGCGAGGTGGCGACCGCGATCAAGCGATCCGGCGCAGCTTCCTACACGACCGGGCGTTGACCGCCGAACCGACGTCCGCGCATCCCGCGACAACATGGAGACGGCATGCTGACGATTCGCAGAGATGCGGGGACACGCAGATGAGACTGGCGAGACACCTGGGACGCGTGGCGGCGATGCTTGCCGGGATCTTTGTCGCGCTTGCATCACCTGCGCAGGACGCTGCGGCGCTGAAGCAGAAGGCGACGTCGCTGCAGGGCAAGCTCTCGCACAACCCGTTCGGTCGTCCGCTGGTGCTCGAGTCGAAGCAGGCTTCCGGCGACCTCCGAGGTGACGTCTACGCCGTCGTCGACTACCCCTTTGCGATGGTCGACGACGCGCTGAAGTCGATCGACCACTGGTGCGACATCCTCATCCTGCACCTCAACGTGAAGCGCTGCCGCGAACTCGGCGCCGAGCACAGGATCGAACTCGACATCGGCCGAAAGTTCGACCAGCCCGTCGAAAATGCGAATCGCCTCGTCTTCGCCTGGACGCCGGCGGCGTCGAGTGCCGAGTACCTGCAGGTGCTCCTCAGTGCCGACGAGGGCCCGTACGGAACGAGCAACTACCGCATCCAGGTCGAGGCGCTCCCGGTCGAGAATCGCAAGACGCTGATCCACATGTCGTACGCCTACGCCTCCGGGATGATGGCGCGCATGGCAATCAACACCTACCTCGCCACCATCGGCCGCGACAAGGTCGGCTTCACCGTCGTCGACAAGACGGCCGACGGCAAGCCGGTCTACATCGGCGGCGTCGCGGGGCTGCTGGAGCGCAACACGATGCGCTACTACCTCGCCATCGAGGCCTACCTCGACGCCCGCTCGGCGGCGCCCGGCGAGCAGGTCGAGAAGCGCATCCGGACGTGGTACGCAGGCACCGAGCGCTATGCCAGGCAGCTCCACGAGATGGAGCAGTCGGAGTATCTCGAGATGAAGCGCAAGGAGATCGCGCGCTAGCCGGTGCCGGCCGACCGGGTCGACCGCCGCGCTTCAGAAGTGCAGCGTCGCCGCCGTCTTCTCCTTCAGCTCCTCCGCCGTGACGCCATCGGCCATCTCGACCACGCGCAGGCCCTCCGGCGTCACGTCGAGGACGGCCAGGTCGGTGATGATCCGGTCGACCACGCCCAGGCCGGTCAACGGCAGCGTGCACGTCGGCAGGATCTTCAGGTCGATGCTGCCGTCCTTCTTCTTCGCCACATGCTCCATCAACACCAGGACGCGTTCGACGCCAGCGACCAGATCCATCGCCCCACCCATCCCCTTGACCATCTTGCCGGGAATCATCCAGTTGGCGAGGTCGCCCTGCTCGCTCACCTGCATCGCGCCGAGGATCGACAGGTTGATCTTGCCGCCGCGGATCATCGCGAACGACTCGTGCGAACCGAAGATGGACGAGCCGGCAATCGTCGTCACCGTCTGCTTGCCGGCGTTGATGAGGTCGGCGTCGACCTCGTCCTCGGTCGGGAACGGGCCGATGCCCAGCATGCCGTTCTCGCTCTGCAGCCAGACCTCGATATCGGCTGGAACGAAATTGGCCACCAGCGTCGGCAACCCGATGCCCAGGTTGACGTAGAAGCCGTCCTCGAGCTCGCGAGCGGCGCGAGCGGCCATCTGGTCGTGCGTCCAGGCCATGGTCAGACTCCTGCCTTTTCAGCGGCCTTGGCGATCACCTCGACCGCCTCCCGCGCCGCCGTGTCGGCGGGAATGGCGGCCCGGACCGTGCGTTTCTCGATGCGCTTCTCCGGCTGCGGGTTGTGCACGATGCGATGCACGTAGATGCCGGGCAGGTGAACCGCGTCGGGATCGATCGATCCGGTCTCGACAATCTCCTCGACCTCCACGATCGTGACCTTGCCGGCCAGCGCCACCGCGGGATTGAAGTTGCGCGCGGTGCGGCGGAAGACGAGGTTGCCGCTCTTGTCGGCGCGCTGCGCCTTGACGAGCGAGATCTCGGGCTGCAGCGAACGCTCCATGACGTAGACGTGACCGTCGAACTCGCGTGTTTCCTTGCCCTCGGCGACCAGCGTGCCGACGCCGGTGCGGGTGAAGAACGCCGGGATGCCGGCGCCGCCGGCACGCAGCTTCTCGGCGAGCGTGCCCTGCGGCGTGAACTCGAGCTCGAGCTCGCCAGCCAGGTACTGCCGCTCGAACTCCTTGTTCTCGCCGACGTAGCTGGCGATCATCTTGCGGATCTGCCGCGTCTCGAGCAACAGGCCGAGGCCAAAGCCGTCGACGCCCGCGTTGTTGGAGATGACGGTGAGGTCCTTGACGCGCGAATCGCGCAGCGCCTCGATCAGTGCCTCTGGAATGCCGCACAGGCCGAAGCCGCCGACGGCCATCAACTGGCCGTCGCGAACAACGCCGGCGAGCGCGGCGGCTGCGCTGGGGAAGATCTTGTTCATCGGATGGGGTGCTGGGGGCCGGACCCGCGATTATCCTCGCCCGATGGACGTCGCCGCCCTTCAGGCCAGCCTCGACGCGCTGGCCGCCGACTACACGAAACGGCTCGGGCTCGTCGTCGAGTCCGTCGAGCCAGAACGCGTCGTGCTGCGATTGCCGGTCACGCCCGAACTCGTCCACGCCGGAGGCGTCGTCTGCGGCCAGGCCATCCTCGCCGCCGCCGATACGGCGGTGCTGCTCGTGATGATCGCGGAGATCGGCGAGTTCCGGCCCATGACGACGGTGCAGCTCCAGACGAGCTTCCTGCGGCCCGTACCGAAGGAGGCGACGCACGTGACCATCGACGCCCGGCTGGTGCGGTTCGGCAAGACGCTGTCGTACGCGGAGGTGTCGTTCGAAACGCCCGACGGGAAGCTTGCGGCCCGGGCGACGACGACTTACGCGCTGCTCTGAACCGCCAGGCGGCGCGGCTGGTCACCTGACGGGTCGGCTGCGCCCAGCCAGCGAACCATCGAGGATCGCAACCGGGCAAACTCGATCGGCTTGCTCAGGTAGTCGTCCATGTCTCGACGGAGGCACTCCTCGCGGTCGCCGTTGAGGGCGTTGGCCGTGAGGGCAACGATCGGCACCCGCTTTCGTCCCGAGGCGCGCTCGAAGTCGCGGATCAGCCGGGTCGCCGCAAATCCGTCCATCACCGGCATCTGGCAGTCCATCAGGACGGCGTCGAACCCGCGTTTGCGATACAAGTCGACGGCTGCGTGGCCGTCGGCGGCGTGGACCGACGCGATTCCCATGCTTTCCAGCGACGCCGCCGAGATGAATGCGTTGACGGCGTTGTCCTCGACGAGGAGCACCGTCTTGCCCGACGCGATCGCGACGCCGACGTCGACGTCGGCGTCGACGTCCGCCAGGCTGCCAGGAAGCAGCGCGGTCCGCATCGCGTCTTCCTTCATGTGCAGCGTGACGCCGAAGACGCTGCCCTTGCCGAGGACGCTGCGTACCCGCACCGTCCCGCCCATCGCCTCGACGAGCTGCTTGGAGATCGCGAGGCCGAGCCCGGTGCCTGTGTAGCTGCGGGCCATGCCCGATTCGACCTGGAAGAACGGATCGAAGAGGAGCGCGATCTTGTCCGCGGGAATGCCGATGCCGGTGTCGACCACGTGGATCGCGATCCGCACGGTCCCTTCGACGCGCGCTCCGCGCAAGCGCAGCGTGACGCAGCCGACCGGCGTGAACTTGATCGCGTTGCTGACCAGATTCATGACGACGCGTCGCAGCTTCTCCTCGTCACCCATGACCAAGCCGATGTCCGCGGGCAGCCCCGACGCGTCGATCCTCAATCCGATTCCCTTGGCCATCGCATTGGCCTGGAACGTCTGCACCGCCACCCGGCAGACCTTGCGCACGTCGACGCTGCCGACGCGCAACGGGCCGCCTCCCTTGGCGTCGAGCTTGGCGTAGTCGAGGATCTCGTTGAGCGTCTGCAGCAAGCCGTCCGCCGCCTGCTTCGCGACGTCGACGAGGGCCCGTCGTCGCTCCTCCGACGGCGTGCGGCCAAGCAGCGCGAGCGAGCCGATGATGCCGTTCATCGGCGTGCGGATCTCGTGACTCATGTTGGCGAGGAACGTGGACTTCGCCCGGCTGGCCTCCTCCGCCTTGTCGCGCGCCCGCTTCAGCTCGAGGATCGTCCGCTGCCGCCTTCCGCGCAGGAACAGCTTGCGCTCGCGAAGGTTGACGAGGCGGTAGAGGGCGAAGCACATGACGTTGATGGCCGCCAGGTGCACGACCATGCGCTGGGTCACCTTGGCATCGGCGCCATGGTGCAGGGAGAAGAACACCGCCACGCCGATGTTGAGCAGTGCCAGGAAAAGTGTCGATCGCAGCGGCAGTCGCATGGAGCCGAACACCGCACAGGTGATGAACACCGCGGATGAGTAGATCGCCCAGTAGCGCGAGTAAGGTGATTCACTGGAAGGCACCAGATTGCCGATGATCGACGTGCCGAGGATGGCGATTGCCACGACCGTCACGCCGATCGGTTCGTACCACCGAATGAGGAGCCCTTTGGCGAACCAGCCCAGCGCCGCCGCTCCGAGCAGACAGATCGCCATCGCGAGTCGCAGCGGCTGCGGCATCGCGAGTGCCGCCCCGTCGTGGTTCACCATGTAGATCAGGAAGAAGGCAATGTATGCCAGGCCACCCGCGGCAGCGCCGATCTGGAAGAAGCGGACGCCGGCCGTACGGAAGCCGCGCCGAAACTCGTGCTCAACGTCACGGTTTCTAAAAACATGGGCACCGAGTCGGCGCCAGCGCAACGGGAAGCGTTTGAGGTCCATGCATGCTCGCGTCCCGGATGGAGGAACGCAGGACTCATATCGACGTCCTGCGCCGAAAATGAATACCGTGAGTCTGACCGCCGACGTGGTGCCCGTTGCGGAGGGGGTTCATGACGCCCCGCTGCGCCGCGACTATCTGCCCTTTCGCGTCCGCATCGCGAGCGACCCTCAAGATGTCTCGCGAGCGGTCGAAATCCGTGCATCGGCGTATTCGAGGCACCTTCCGCATGTCGGCGAGGCGCTGCGAACGGCCGAGGCAGAGGATTTCCGTTCCGATGTCCTGCTGCTGATCGCCGAGCGAAAACTCGACCGGCGGGCAATCGGAACGCTGCGCCTGGAGCCGAACTTCACCGGCCCCATGCGCGTCGAGTCTGAGACGACGCTTCCGCCGCAACTCCAGGGCAGGAGGCTCGTCGAAACCTCCCGACTGGGCGTCGAGAATGGAAATGACGGCATTCTGGTCACGGCGTCGCTCGTCAAGGCGGCCTTCGAGGTATGCCGCGTCTGTGCAGTGGACTACACGATCTCGGTCGGCCGTCGATCGATGGCGGAGGTCTTCCGATCGATGTGCTTCGACGCCATCGCGGGTCCTGTCCACATGTCGTACGCCCCGCGCACGCCGTTCTGGATCTTCACGGCGGCCGTCGTCGGTTGGGAGGCACGGCTGCGTGCCGAATCGCCGCGCTACTCCAGCTTCATGGTCGAGACGGAGCATCCGGACATCGACGTCGATCACAACGCCGCGATCGCTGCGTTCGGCCGAGGCTGAGCGACGCGAAAACGCCATGTGCCTGAGGGGCGCATGGTGAGCACGCGGCTGCTCCGGTCACCGGCCTTCTTGCGATGGCAAAGCGTCGTCGGGCCGGCTTCGCTGGGCGTGGAACTGGCCGGTGTGCCGCTGACGGCGAGCGGCCTCGCCGACGAACTCGACACCACGCTGTCCGCGGCGCATCGACCCGAAGCATCGTTCCTGGTCGTCCGCATCACCGGAGACAGCCTGGCGGAATGCGCAGCGATTGCAGGCGACGCGGCAGCCGGCGCTGGCGACATGCGCATCTGCCTGGCGATCGACCAAGGCGACCTGGACAGCACCCTCTTCCTGGACACGATCGCAGCCGCAGCCGGAGACCGCGTCGGGCTGATGGTCGACGCCGTGGACGAGAACACGTCTACGGCATGCCTCGTTCACGGCGCGGTGGAGGCGATTCGCTTCGACTCGAGGTTCGTGCGGCGCGCCGGCCGCGAGCCGCGCTGGTCCTTCGCCCTGGAAGCGATGGTCGAGCTGGCGCGCAACTGCGGCATCGCCACGCTGGGGCCCGCGAGCGCACCGAACGACGACGGGCCCATGCCGAGCGTCGCGTTCGACTACGCGCCGACCTACATCGTCGGAGCCGATCACGCCCCGCGCGGAACTGGAGTTGCGGTCGATGCCGTTCGAGATCCACCTACGCGCGATTTCCAGCGTACCCGCTGAAGCCGCTCGTCAGCCTTCCAGCAATGCCCGAACCACCTCCGGCAACGGCACGCTCTTCTCTTCCCGGTAGTTCACCCACACCGTCTTCGCGCCGCCAGTCGCGTACAGCGCGCCGGGCTCGTCGGTGCGCTCGAGCGTCACCCACGCCATGAAACTCGACCGGCCCGGGTCGGAGACGTAGTGCTTCGCCAGCACGTCGCCAGGGTACTTGAGCTGGCGCAGGAAGTTGCAGAAGGTGTTGACGATGACCGGGCCCTCCCCGGCCGCGTCCGGCGTGCCATGGATGCGGTGCAGCCACTCGATGCGCACGCTCTCCAGATAGCGGAAGTACAGCGTGTTGTTGACGTGCCCGATCGCGTCCATGTCGCCCCAGCGGATGGGGATCACCATCTCGAAGGTGAGCGTCTTGCGTTCGGGCAGTTCGAGTCGCATGGCAGGGCTCAGCCGGACGAGTCGGGGAGCGCGACGCCGAGCTCGGAGCAGAGACGCTCGACGCGGTCGCGCAGCGACGCGATCTCGGCTTCGGCAACCGCCTGGCGTGCCTTGAGCGCGTTGATCTCGCCGGCGAGGATGGCGTCGCCACCGCGACCGACGCCGTCGCGGTCCGCCGGCTCCGTCAAGATCGAAGCGTCGATCGGGCCGGAGAGCAGGTGCGCCCAGCGCGGCTCGCGCGACCCTGGCGCGCGCGGCAGGCGCGCGACGAGCGCGCCGCCCTTGTCGGCGGATCGCGAGGCGAGCTCGTCGAGGAAGCCCTCGACGGCCGATCCGTCGGCGAAACGGTGCAACCGCTCGCAGTTCGTCCGCAGTTCCGAGGTCGTCTGCGGGCCGCGCAGCATCAGCACCGCGAGCAGCGCCACCGACTGCGACGGCAGGCCGAGCGCCCGGCCGGCGTTGTGCTCGTAGCGCGTGACGCGCGAGCCGCTCGACTCGAACACCAGCGAACGCGACCGCAGCGCATCGACCGTCGCCTGCACGTCGCCCTCGCCCGCCGTGATCACCGGCTGGCGCGCCGTCTTCTGGTTGCAGCCGAGCGTGAGCGTGTTGAGCGACAGCGGATAGCTGTCGGGAACCGTGTGCGCCTTCTCGACCAGCACGCCGAGCACGCGCGTCTCGAGCAACGAAAGTGGTCTCAACGTTGCCGCCACCGCCACGCGACGATCAGATTCCGAAGCCGTCGTCGGCCTGGATCACGGCGCCGTTGACGAAATGGCTCTCGTTGGCGCACAACATGAGGAGCACGGCATCGAGGTCCTTCGGCGCGCCGATGCGCTTCCTCGGCGTCGTCTCGATGAAGCGCTTGCCGTGCTCGGTCTGCCACTGGTGATGGTTGATCTCGGTGTCGATGTAGCCCGGGCAGATCGCGTTGACGTTGATCCCGTAGCGGCCCCACTCGAGCGCCATCGCCTTGGTCATGTGCACGACGGCCGCCTTGCTGATCGCGTACGCGCCGATCCGGCCGAGCGGCCGGAGGCCCGCGACCGATGCGATGTTGACGATGCGCCCGCCGGTGAACGTTCCCGGTGCCGCGCCCTGCGAGCGCGCGATCATCCGCTTGCCGACCTCCTGCGCGACGAAGAACGCCCCACGCACGTTGACGTCGAAGATGTAGTCGAAGTCGTCGGTCGTGACGTCGACGAGCTTTTGCGTCGTCGCAACGCCCGAGTTGTTGACGAGGATGTCGATCGTGCCCATCTCGGTCTCGGCGTGGGCCACCGCCGACTTGATGCCGTCGTGGTCGGTCACGTCGAGGGCGACGACATGGGCGTCGCCGCCGTTGCCCTCGATCTCGGCGCGCAGCGTCTTCAGCCGCTCGACGCGGCGTCCGGCGAGCACCACCGCGGCGCCCGCCTCGGCGAGCACCCGAGCGAACTGCGCGCCCAGGCCGCTCGAGGCGCCAGTGACGAAGGCCACGCGGCCGGAAAGGTCGATGCTGTAGCTCATGGTGAAGTGGAAAAGTCCGGGCTCCTAGAATCGATCGCAGTTTAGCCACGCGAGATTCACGCCCTCCATGTCACCTGACGAGACCCTCGCCCAGCACGGCCCGCGCGAAGCGATGGAGTACGACGTCGTGATCGTGGGCGCCGGCGCGGCGGGCCTGGCCACGGCGATCCGCCTGAAGCAGCTCGCTGTGGAGCGACAGAAGGAGGTGTCGGTCGTCGTCCTCGAGAAGGGCTCCGAGCCGGGCGCACACATCCTCTCCGGTGCGATCATGGATCCGCGCGCCATCACGGAGCTGCTGCCGAACTGGAAGGCCGACGGCGCGCCGCTCGAGCAACCGGTGACCGAGGACCGCTTCCTCTTCCTCGACGAAACCGGCGAGAAACAGACACCCGACTTCTTCCTCCCCGACTGCTTCAGGAACCACGGCAACTACGTCGTCAGCCTCGGCAACGTCGTCCGGTGGATGGCGCAGCAGGCCGAGGCGCTCGGCGTCGAGATCTTCGCGGGGTTCCCGGCGGCCGAGGTGCTCTACGACGACCAGGGCGCGGTCAAGGGCGTCTCCACCGGCAATCTGGGCGTCGGCAAGGACGGCGAGCACACGGGCGACTTCCAGCTCGGCATGGAGCTGCACGCGAAGTACACCGTCTTCGCCGAAGGCTCGCGCGGCAGCCTGGGTCGCCAGCTCATCGCCAAGTTCCAGCTCGATGCCGGAAAAGACCCGCAGAGCTACGCGATTGGCCTCAAGGAGCTGTGGGAGGTGACGCCGGAGCAGGCCAGGCCGGGGCGGGTCGTCCACACCGCAGGTTGGCCGCTCGATCCGGCAACCTACGGCGGGTCGTTCCTCTACCACTTGGGCAACGGCCAGGTCGAGCTCGGCTTCGTCGTCGGGCTCGACTACGCGAACCCGTGGCTGAGCCCGTTCGAGGAGTTCCAGCGCTGGAAGACGCACCCGTCGATCCGCACCATCCTCGAAGGCGGCAAGCGGCTCGGCTATGGCGCGCGCTCCATCACGGCGGGCGGCATCCTGTCGCTGCCGAAGACCGTGTTCCCCGGCGGCGCGCTGGTCGGCTGCGAGGCCGGCTACCTCAACGCCAGTCGCATCAAGGGCAGCCACGCGGCGATCAAGACCGGCATGCTCGCGGCCGAGGCGGCCTTCGATGCCATTGCCGCCGGCCGCTCGCGCGACGAGCTGTCGGCCTACCCGACTGCGTTCGACTCGAGCTGGCTGCATGCCGAGCTCGACCGCTCGCGCAACTTCAAGCAGTGGTTCAAGAAGGGCCGGACGACGGCCACGCTGATGACCGGCATCGAGCAGTGGCTGCTGCCCAAGGTGGGATTCCAGGCGCCGCCGTGGACGATCCACCGAGACAAGGCCGACCATCTCTACCTCAAGCCCGCCGTCGAGTGCGAGAAGATCCTCTACCCCAAACCCGACGGCAAGCTCACGTTCGACCGCCTGTCGAGCGTTTTCGTCAGCAACACCAACCACGCCGAGAACCAGCCGCCGCACCTGACGCTGAAGGACACTGCGGTACCCGTGCAGGTCAACCTTGCAAAATACGCCGGGCCGGAAAGCCGGTACTGCCCGGCGGCGGTGTACGAGTTCGTCGAGGAGGGCGGCAAGGAGCGGCTGCAGATCAACGCGCAGAACTGCATCCACTGCAAGACCTGCGACATCAAGGACCCGACGCAGAACATCGTCTGGGTCGTTCCCGAAGGCGGCGGCGGCCCGAACTACGTGGGGATGTGATGGCAGGCGGCGGCGCTTGCCTGGTCCGCGGCGCGGTCGACGCGGCGACGCTGGCGCGCTGGCGAGCCGCGATCGATGCGCACCCGGCCTGGACGACGCGGGACGGTGCCGGCTTCGTGCCATGGGCATCGTCGCTGCGGCTCGACGCGGTGCCGGCGTTGACCGCCGACGCCATCGCCGCGATCGCCTGGCGAGCGGCGCGGACCGCATCGACGCGGCGACGAATCGGCGCCGAAGTGGCCATCGCCGTGGACGCCTGCTGGGTCCGCCGCCAGTACGCGCCGCAGCGATACCCGGCGCGACACGCCCCGCACGGATGGCACCAGGACGGCGCCCTGGGGCGCGGCGCGAGCGCCTCGACGGCGACCGAAGGTCTGCTGCCGATGCTGACCTGCTGGATCGCGCTGTCCCCGTGCGGCGACGACGCGCCGGGGCTCGAACTCGCGCGGACGCCGGATTCGCAGGCGCTCGATCCGTTCGCGCTCGGCGCGTTCGCCTCCCGGGATCCGGCCGCGGCGTGGCGCCCGGTGCTCGACGCCGGAGACGCCCTCGTCTTCGCCGGCGACGTCGTGCACCGCACCCACGTCGCGCCGCACATGACGCGCGACCGCACCAGCCTCGAGATGCGTTTCGTGCCACATCAACCCGGCGCCAGGTGCAGCCGCGCCGGTCGACTCAGGAGATTCGCCGCATGACCGATCCCGCCAGGCCCGACGTGCTCGTCGCGGCCCGCCTGTGGCCGCCGATGATGCAGGCGCTCGACGGCGCCTACCGTGTTCACGACAGGCTGCACGAAACCGATCCGGCGGCGTTTGCCGCCGTCGCGCCGAAGATTCGTGCCATCGCCGCCAGCGGCGAGTCGAAGGTGACGCGCGAGCTGATGGAGCAGCTGCCGGCGCTCGAGATCATCTCGGTGTTCGGCGTCGGCTACGACGGCGTCGACGTCGCCGCCGCTCGCGAGCGCGGCATCGCCGTGACCAACACGCCCGAGGTTCTCAACGACGAGGTTGCCGACCTGGCGATGGCGCTCGTGCTCGCCGTCGCGCGGCGCCTGCCGCAGGCCGACGCCTACATCCGCCGCGGCGACTGGAAGGCCAAGGGGGCCATGCCGCTGGCGCGCAAGGTGAGCGGCGCTCGCATGGGCATCGTCGGCCTCGGCCGCATCGGCCAGGCGATCGCGAAGCGTGCCGAGGCGTTCGGCATGTCGATCGCGTACACCGCGCGCCACCGGCGCGCCGACAGCCACCACCGCTATCTGCCGAATGCCGAGGCGCTGGCGAAGGAGGTCGATTTCCTCGTGGTCATCACGCCGGGCGGCGAGGCGACGCGCAAGCTCATCGATGCCAAGGTCCTGTCCGCCCTCGGCCCGGGCGGCTACCTCGTCAACGTCGCCCGCGGTTCGGTCGTCGACGAGGCTGCCCTCGTCCGCGCCCTGAAGGACGGGACGATCGCCGGCGCCGCGCTCGACGTGTTCGAGCGCGAGCCCGATGTGCCGCCCGAACTGTTCGGGCTCGACAACGTCGTGCTGACGCCGCACATCGGCAGCGCCACGCAGCAGACACGACAGGCGATGCACGACCTCGCATTCGGCAACCTTGTCGCCCACTTCGCCGGCAAGCCCTTGCTGACGCCGGTCCGATGAACGCGATGCAGCGCTTCGACCTGACGGGCCGCGTCGCGCTCGTCACGGGCGGCGGATCCGGCCTCGGCCTGGCGATGGCGCGCGGTCTGGCAGAAGCGGGCGCGACGGTCGTCCTCAACGGACGCGACGAGGCCAAGCTCGACGCCGCCGTCGCTGCGCTCACCGTCGCCGGACTGCGCGCCGGAAAAGCGCCGTTCGATGCCGCCGACTCCGACGCGGTGCGAGCGGGGGTCGAGTCGACGCTCGCGACCTACGGCGCCATCGACATCCTCGTCAACAACGCCGGGATCACCCGCCGGGCGCCCGTCGACGAGCTGACCGACGAGGCCTGGCGCGCCGTGATCTCGACCAACCTGGACGCGGCGTTCTACCTGGCGCGGGCCGTCGTCCCGGGCATGAAGGCGCGAGGACGCGGAGCGATCGTCAACACGTGCTCGGTGACGTCGCTGCTGGGTCGCCCGACGATCACCGCGTATGCCGCGAGCAAGGGCGGTCTGGCGATGCTCACGCGCGGGCTCGCCGTTGAACTTGCGCCGCACGGCATCCGGGTCAACGCCGTTGCGCCGGGCTTCTTCAAGACGGACCTCACCGAACCGCTGGCGGCCGACGCCGCCTTCGACGCCTGGCTCGCGCAGCGCACCCCTGCCGGCCGGTGGGGCTCGCCGGACGAGCTCGCCGGCGCCTGCATCTTTCTCGCGTCGGACGCCGCGAGCTACGTGACGGGCCACCTCCTGTACGTCGACGGCGGCTTCACCGCTTCGATGTAGGAGTCGGTGGGCGCGGTCAGCGCGGCCAGTCGGGCTGGCGCTTGTCGATGAAGGCCTGCACGCCTTCGAGCGCAGACGGCTCCATCATGTTCGCCGCCATGGTGCGGCCGGCGTCGTCGTAGGCCTGCGATTCGCTCCGCTCGAGCTGACGGTAGAACAGCGCCTTGCCCATCGCGATGGCGACGCGCGGCTTGGCGACGATCGCCGCGACGAGGGATTCGACCTCGGCGTCGAGCGACTCGGGGGCGTCGGAATCGGCAACGCGGTTGACGAGTCCCTTGGCCTTCGCCTCGTCGGCCGAGACGAACTCCCCGGTGACCAGCATCTCGAACGCGGGCTTGCGGAGCAGGTTGCGCGAGAGCGGCACGCTCGGAGACGAACAGAAAAGGCCCAGGTTGACGCCGCTGACGGCAAAGCGGGCCGATTTCGCGGCGACCGCGAGGTCGCACGCGGCCACGAGCTGGCAGCCAGCCGCCGTCGCGATTCCCTGAACCTTGGCGATGACCGGCACCGGCAACGCCTGCAGCGTCATCATCATCCGCGAGCACTGCGCGAACAGTTGCTCGTAGTAGGCGCGCGACGGCTCGGCTCGCATCTGCTTGAGGTCGTGCCCGGCGGAGAACGCCCTGCCCTGCGCGGCGATGACGACGACCCGCACGCTCGTGTCGGCGGCAACGTCGTCGAGCGCTTGCTGCAGCGCGGCCAGCATCTGCTCGCTGAGCGCGTTGAACGAGGCGGGCCGGTCGAGCGTCAATGTGACGACGCCGCGCGCGTCGCGTGCAACGTCGACGTACGGGGTGTCCTGCGTGGATGCGTCCATGTCGGAGTTCTCCTCAATCGGTGGCGGACGACGAGCGGGCTCGCTCGCGCAACTGGAACTTCTGGATCTTGCCGGTCGATGTCTTCGGAATCGGCTCGAAGCGGATCTCGCGCGGCACCTTGTAGCCTGCGAGCAGCGACCTGCAGTGGGCGACCAGCGTCGCCGCGTCGACCTCGGCACCCGGCCTCACTTCGACAAACGCGAGCGGCGTCTCGCCCCACTTCGGATCGGGCCTGGCGACCACGGCGCAGGCCAGCACCGCGGGGTGCCGGTACAACGCGTCCTCGACCTCGATCGAGCTGATGTTCTCGCCGCCGGAGATGATCACGTCCTTGCTGCGGTCGCGGATCTTCACGTAGCGGTCGGCCTCGAGGACGGCGAGGTCGCCACTGTGGAACCAGCCGCCGGCCAGCGCATCGGCCGTTGCCTTCGGGTTCTTCAGGTAGCCCTTCATGACAATGTTGCCGCGAAAGACGATCTCGCCCATCGTCTGGCCGTCGGCCGGCACCTCGCGCATCGTCTCCGGGTCGACCACGGTCATGCCTTCCTCGAGCGCGTAGCGAACGCCCTGCCGGCCGTTGAGGCGCGCCTGCTCGGGGACCGACTCCGTCGACCACTGCGGGCGCTTGACCGCGACGCTCGCCGGGCCGTAGACCTCGGTCAGGCCGTAGACGTGGGTGAGATCGAAGCCGATTCGCGCCATGCCCTCGATCATCGAGGCCGGCGGCGCCGCGCCGGCGACCATCGCCCGCACCGTGTGATCGATGCCGGACCGCATCGCGTCCGGCGCGGCGACGAGCAGGTTGTGCACGATCGGAGCGGCGCAGTAGTGGTCGACGCGCTCGATGCGGATCGCGTCGAGGATCGTCGCAGCCTCGACCTTGCGCAGGCACACGTGGACGCCGCCGAGCATCGCCACCGTCCATGGGAAGCACCACCCGTTGCAGTGGAACATCGGCAGCGTCCACAGGTAGCGTGGAAAGTGCGGCATGGTCCAGGTCGCTGCATTGCAGACCGCGTTGAGGTACGCGCCGCGGTGGTGGGTGACGACCCCTTTCGGATCGCCGGTGGTGCCCGATGTGTACGACACGGCGATCGCGTCCCACTCGTCCTTCGGGCCGCCGAGGCGCGCGAGCGGCTTGTGCGCGGCGAGCAGCGACTCGTACTCGTGCGCGCCGAGAGGCTCGCCCGGCCCGTCGAATTCGCGGTCGCAGACGTCGATCACGTGCACGTCGCGCCGATGCTCGTCGCGCAGGATGGCGAGCGCGACGCGCATCGTCGGCGACAGCTCGCGGTCGGTGATCAGGACGGCGCTCTCGCAGTGATTCATCTGCCAGGCCAGGAGCGGCGCGTCGAGCCTCGTGTTCAGCGTGTTGAGGACGGCGTTGAGCGACGGCACGGCGTAGTGCGCCTCGACCATCTCGGGCGTGTTGTGCAGCATCGTGCTCACGGTCGTGCCGCGGCCGACGCCGAGGGAGGCGAGCGCCGCTGCCAGCCGTGACGATCGCTCGCGCGTCTCGCGCCAGATGTAGCGCCGGGCGCCGTGAACAATCGACTCGAGATCGCCGAACACCTCGCCGCTGCGCTCGACGAAGCTCACCGGCGAGAGGGCGACGAAGTTCGCGGCGGTCTTGTCAAGATCGCGGTCGAAGATGCCGATCGTCGGCGCCGTGGTCATCGAGTGGTCGTCCCGAGCGCCTGGTCGATGTCCCAGAGGATGTCGTCGATGTGCTCGAGGCCCACCGACAGGCGGACCATGTCCGGTTTCACGCCGGCTGCGAGCTGTTGCTCGGGATCGAGCTGGCGGTGCGTCGTCGACGCGGGGTGGATGACGAGGGTGCGGGTGTCGCCGATGTTGGCGAGGTGGCTCATGAAGCGGGCCGACTCGATGAACTTCACCCCCGCCGCGATCCCGCCCTCGACGCCGAAGGCGAGCAGGCCGGAGCCGCCGGGGATGCCGCCCGTGGCACGCATCTGCCGGGCGACGAGCGCGTGCTGCGGATGCCCGTCGAGGCCTGGGTAGTCGACCCAGCGCACGCGCTCGTGACCTTGCAGGAACTTCGCCACCGCCAGCGCGTTCGAGCAATGCCGCTCCATCCGCAGCGGCAGCGTCTCCACCCCCTGCAGGATCTGCCAGGCGCTCATCGGCGACAGCGATGCGCCATAGACGCGCAGCGTTTCCATGCGGGCACGCATCGTGAAAGCGAAGTCGCCGAAGGTCTCGAGGAAGCGCACGCCGTGGTAGCCGCGCGAAGGCTCGGTCATGCCGGGGAACTTGCCGTTGTGCCACGGGAAGCGGCCGCTCTCGACGACCACGCCGCCGAGCGTCGTGCCGTGTCCGCCGAGGTACTTGGTCGCCGAGTGAACGACGATGTCGGCGCCGAAGTCGACCGGGTTGCACAGGAAGGGCGACGGCACGGTGTTGTCGACGATCAACGGGACACCGTGCGCGTGCGCCACTTCGGCGACGGCGGCGATGTCGAGCACGACGAGGCTCGGGTTGCCGATGCTCTCGGCGAACACGGCACGGGTGTTCGGTCGCATCGCCGCGGCGAAGGCGTCGGCGTCGGTCGCGTCGACGAAGGTGGTCTCGATGCCGAGCCGTTCGAGGTTGACGGCGAGCATGCTCACCGAGCCACCGTAGAGGGCACCCGCCGCGACGACGTGGTCACCTTGTCCGAGCAGCGTCAGCAGCGCGATCGCCTCGGCGGCCATGCCGCTCGCCGCGGCGAGCCCGGCGCGGCCCTTCTCCAGCGCGGCGACCCGCTCTTCCAGCGCGGCGACGGTGGGATTCGACAGGCGCGAATAGACGTTGCCGAAGGTCGCCAGGTTGAACAGGTCGGCGGCGTGGTCGGCGCTGTCGAAGACGAAGCTCGTCGTCTGGTAGATCGGCAGGGCGCGGGCGCCGGTGGCCGCGTCGGGAATCTGCCCGGCGTGGATGGCCAGCGTCTCCGGCTGGAACACGCGGTCGGCCATGCGTCGCCCTGCCTGCTCGCGATCTTCAGCCGCCGCGCCGCGCCGACACGACACCGGTGTTGACGCCGGCCCAATGCAGCCCGCCGAACAGCCGCGCGTGCTCGATCTTCACGCAACGGTTCATCACCGTGTCGAGTCCGGCGCTGGCCGCGAGCCCGGCCGCCTCGGCGTTGACGACGCCGATCTGCTGCCACAGGCACTTCGCGCCGACGGTGATGGCGGAGCGGGCGATCGGCAGCACGTCTTCGGTCTTGCGGAAGACGTCGACGATGTCGACGAGCACGCCGGCGGCAGCGACGTCCTCGAGGCTCGCATGGCAGCGCTCGCCGAGGACTTCTTCATAGCGCGGATTCACGGGGACGATGCGATACCCGTGCGACTGCATGTACCGCGCCGCGAAGTAGCTCGGGCGGTGCCACTCCGACGACAGGCCGACGACCGCAATCGTGTGATACGTGCGGAGGATGCGACGGAGCGTGGTGGCGTCTTCGGACATCGGGGCGGGTGCTGGCACCACCGTTCCATCGACCGGGGCGCGGCAGCGAATCCGACCTTACCCGAAAGCCGTCTTCGCTGGCATTCCAGGTTTCGCCGGGCGGAGCCGATCCGCGCCCTCTTCATCGCGATGCCACCACGCAGGATGCGCGCGACGCGCAGCGACCTCCTCGCGAATCGCCGCCAGTGCCGACGTGTTCGACAGCAGCCGGAGGCGGTCGTCGTTCGAGAGCGCGTCGGGACCTTCGACGAGGGCCCGCTCGACCCGACCGGCCAGCGCCGCTGCCTTGGCGGTGTGGCTGAAGCGATCGGCCGCGGTGGCGCCGTTTCTCATCGGCAAGGCGCCGACCGAACGCTGCTGCGCCGTGGCGTCGGTGGCCGCACCGGCGAACGAGACGAGCCGACCGGCGATGGCTTCGGCCTCCTGTGCAGCGGCGCGCAGCACCGGCGGCACCCGGGTTTCCTCCGGCGTGAGCATCAGGCCACGACGGTGCAGCGCCAGCCCGACCCCCACCCGGCTGCCCCACACCGAGAGCGGGATGGCCAGCAGGAGACCGAGGAGGATGGGCGACAGCCACCAAGGGAACGCGGAGCTGCCGAGCACGAGCGCAGCCGTCCACGCGATGGCCACCCCGGTGTGCAGACCGTGCCGGCCGATCGCCTCGTTCCAGCTGGTGGCAGCGTCGTCGCGCGGGGGCGACTTCCAGTCGAGCTTCCAGCCGAACACCGCGGCCAGCACGAACTCCGTGTGGAAGAGCATGCGCACCGGTGCCAGCAGCATCGAATGCGCAAATTCGATGAGCGCGCTGGCGATCAGCCTGGGCGTACCGCCGAACCGGGCCGCCCGCCCGCGAACGACGATGGCACCGATCGACAGCACCTTCGGTGCGAACAGCAGCACCGCGGTGAGCCCGAACAGCGTCAGCATGAGCTTCAGGTTTGTGCTCGGCCAAGTGGGAAAGAGCTGGTACGACTCGATGAAGTAGACCGGCTCGTTCCCTGCCTGCTGCGCGAACAGGAACGACGACAGGACGAGGAACAACAACCACAGCGGCGACGTCGCGTAGGAAAGGGCGCCGGTGAGGAACGCGGTGCGATGCACCGTGTGCACTCCGGGTTCGGCGGCCAGGCGGGCGTTCTGCAGGTTGCCCTGGCACCAGCGGCGATCGCGCTGCAACTCGGCGATCAGGTTGGGCGGCACCTGCTCGTAGCTGCCCTCGAGGTCGTCTGCGACCCACACCTGCCAGCCGGCGCGGCGCATGAGCGCGGCCTCGACGAAGTCGTGCGACAGGATTTCGCCCGAGAGCGACCCGCTGCCTTCGATCGCCGCGAGGCCGCACTGCCGCATAAAAGGGCCCATGCGCAGGATCGCGTTGTGGCCCCAGTAGTGCGACTCGCCGAGCTGCCAGAAGCGCATGCCGGCCGTGAAGAGCGGGCCGTAGGCGCGGCCGCAGAATTGCTGCACCCGCGCATGGAAGGTCTCGTGGCCGACCGGCCTGGGAGCCGTCTGGATGATGCCCACCTGCGGATGCGACTCCATCAGACGGACCAGCGAGGTCAGGCACTCGCCCGTCATGACGCTGTCGGCGTCGAGCACGACGAAGTAGCGGTAGCCGGCGCCCCAGCGGCGGCAGAAGTCGGCGACGTTGCCTGCCTTGCGCTTGGTTCGCTGCTGGCGCCAGCGGTAATGCACGCGGGCGCCGCCCGCTGGCTGCGCCGCGGCGAGGTCGGTCCAGGCCGCCTGCTCGGCGGCACGGATGTCGGGGTCGCGGGTGTCGCTGAGGACGTAGACGTCGAAGTTGGTCGCTTCGCCTGTCGAGCCCAGGGAGGCGATCGTTGCCGCCAGCCCGCCGAAGACCGTCGGCACGTGCTCGTTGCAGATCGGCATGACGATCGCGGTCCGCGCCGTCGGGTCGAGCGGCATCAGCGTCGCGTCGACGGCACCGCGCAGCAGCGGTCCGGGCTCGCCGCGAACCAGGACATACGCGCCCATGATGCCGGTCCAGAAGCCCGCCGAGATCCATCCGAAGAGAACGGCGAAGAGCACGAGCAGCCCGCGCTCGGCCCACGCGTTGCCGTGCATCGGCAGCACCTCGGCCATCGCGTGCGCGCCCACCCAGGCACCGGCGAGCACCAGCGCGAGCAGCGCAACACGGCGCAGACGCAGCGGGCTGCGGTCGCCCGGCCGGCGCGACGTGCGCGCGCTCCGCTTGCCGCGCAGCTGCCGCAACGGCCGAGCCAGCAGCGGGCCGGCCCACGGCGCGGCTAGCATCGAGCCGCGATCGAGCGGCGGGTGTGCGCACGAAGTCTTGCGGTCCGGCGCGTTCTTCGGTTCTGTCATGGCTTGTCGGGTTCCGCGGGAAGGACGTAGCTCCACGTCTCGGTGATCGGTTGGCGCTTGCGCTGCAGGTAGGCGCGCAGCTCGACTGGCTTGGCGGCATCCATGCGCTTGAAGCGAACGGTCATGCGCCAGCTTCCGTTGCTGCGGTTGCGAAAGAGGTTGCGCTCGTGCATCTCGGCGTTTGCGTCGGCCCACACGACCGGTTCGGGCGTCTCGTTGGCGGGCAGGCCGCGCAGGGCGGGTCCGTCGAAATCGACGACGAAGTTGATGTCGCCATCGGCCTTGCGAACGAACCCACGCCCACGGCGGGTCTGCGTCACCCAGCCCTTCCCGGCCGGCAGCGTCCCGGTCGTCTGCCATCTCAGCCGATACGCGAACTCGAACGGCCGACCCGGCGCAGGCACCTGCTCCGGAACCCAATAAGCGACGATGTTGTCGTTGGTTTCGTCGGGCGTGGGGATCTGCACCAGCTCGACGCGACCGGCCCCCCACGACCCGACCGGCTCGACCCAGGCGCTCGGCCGCCGCTCGTACAGTGCCTCCGGATCCTCGTAGCTCGAGGCAGCCCGATCGCGCTGCATGAGACCGAATCCCTTCGGGTTGTCCATCGCGAACGAGGTGACGAGCAACCGGCGCGGGTTGACCAGCGGGCGCCATATCCATTCACCGTCGGCGCCCTGGACCGCGAGGCCGTCGGAGTCGTGCACCTCGGGCCGGAAGTCGTCCCGGCCGGGCTGGTTCTCGCCGAAGGTGTACATGCTCGTCAGCGGCGCGATCCCGATCTTGCCGATCGGCTCGCGCAGCCAGATCCGGCCGGTGACCTGCATGACCGTCTCGACGCCGGGCGCGACGACGAAGCGGTAGGCACCCGCGACGCGCTTCGAGTCGAGCAGTGCGTAAATGACGAGCGAGGTCGCGCGCGCCTTCGGCCGTTCGATCCAGAACTCGACGAAGCGCGGGAACTCTTCGCCCGTGCTCGCCGCGGTGTCGACGGCGAGGCCGCGCGCCGACAGCCCGTAGCCCTGCCCTTTTCCGAGCGCGCGGAAGTAGCTCGCCCCCTGGAAGACAAGCAGCTCGTCCTTGTAGCTCGGCGAGTTCAGCGCATGGTGGACGCGAAAACCGTTGTAGTGCAGCTCGCGCAACTGCGCGGGGCCCAGCTTGTTGCGGCCGAAATCGAAGTACGCAGGGTCGAACGCCAGTGCGCGGACACCGGACGGCTCGACGATGTTGACGGCGACCGGCTCCGGAACGGTCCTGCCCTGCACGAACAGGTTGAGCTCGAACGGAAGCTTCTCGGCACGCCATATCGACTGCTGCGGCCGGAAGCGGATGTCGCGGTATTGGTCGTAGTCGAGGTCGCGAACCTCGTTGGCGATCCGGATCGCGGGCGCCTTGTAGGGCTTCGCCGCGAGGGTGCGGGCGCGTGCCGACACGTCGTCGATCCCGAAGGCGTGCGCTCCGGGCGCAGCCGCCCCAGCCGCAACCAACAGCGTGTGGAAGGCCAGAAGGGCCATGGAGGACCAGCTAAAGACGACAGGCGCGCGCATCGGAAGACGGAAGAAAGTGGCCACGAACTGGCCCCTGGGATCTAACGCACCAGGGCAATCCTCGCCGACGGCCCGGGCGATGCCGGACGAAAGCGCCCGGCATGCTCCGGGGCAAGCAAGCGAGGGGCCCGGCCTTCCGGGCCCCTCGCGGCAAGGTTCAGGCGTGCTTGCGGTCGTCGAAGAACTGTTCGTCTTCGGTCGAGCCCTTCAAGGCGGCGGTGGAGGCGTCTCGCTCGATGGTCGTCGTGACGGCATCGAAGTACCCGGTACCGACCTCGCGTTGATGCTTGACCGCGGTGAAGCCCTTCTCGGCCGCCGCGAACTCGGCTTCCTGCAGTTCGACGAAGGCCGTCATGCTGTTGCGCGCGTAGCCGTGCGCCAGGTGGAACATCGAGTAGTTCAGGCTGTGGAAGCCGGCCAGGGTGATGAACTGGAACTTGTAGCCCATTGCGCCCAGCTCGCGCTGGAACTTGGCGATCGTCGCGTCGTCGAGGTTCTTCTTCCAGTTGAAGCTCGGCGAGCAGTTGTAGGCCAGCAGCTTGCCCGGGAACTTGCGGTGGATCGCTTCGGCGAACGCCTTGGCATAGGCGAGGTCGGGCTTGCCGGTCTCGCACCACACCATGTCGGCGACTTCGCTGTAGGCCAGTCCACGCGACACCGCCTGGTCGAGGCCCGGTTTCGTGCGGAAGAACCCCTCGACGGTGCGATCGCCGGTGAGGAAGGGCTTGTCGTTCTCGTCGACGTCGCTCGTGACGAGGTCGGCGGCCTCGGCATCGGTGCGGGCGATGACGAGCGTCGGCACGCCCATCACGTCGGCGGCGAGGCGCGCCGCGGTGAGCTTTGCGGTCGCCTCCCGCGTCGGCACCAGCACCTTGCCGCCCATGTGGCCGCACTTCTTGACCGAGGCCAGCTGGTCCTCGAAGTGGACGCCGGCCGCGCCGGCCTCGATCATCGACTTCATCAGCTCGAAGGCATTGAGACCTCCGCCGAAGCCCGCTTCGGCGTCGGCGACGATGGGTGCGAACCAGTCGATGTCGTCCTTGCCCTCCGACCACTGGATCTGGTCGGCGCGCTGGAAGGTGTTGTTGATCCGCTTGACGACCATCGGCACCGAGTTCACGGGGTAGAGCGACTGGTCCGGATACATCTCGCCGGCCATGTTGGCGTCGCCCGCGACCTGCCAGCCGGAGAGATAGATGGCCTTCAGGCCAGCCCGAACCTGCTGCATCGCCTGGTTTCCGGTCAATGCACCCAGCGTGTTCACGAACGGCTCGGTGTTGACGAGGGTCCAAAGCTTCTCGGCGCCGCGCCGGGCCAGCGTGTGCTCGATCGGCACCGAGCCGCGCAGCCGGATGACGTCGGCGCCGGAATAGCTTCGCTTGACGCCCTTCCAGCGAGGCGACGCGGCCCAGCTGGATTCGAGTTCATCGGCTTGTTGTGCGCGCGTCGGCTGAGTCATGGGGGCTCCCGTGTTGAATGGAGCCAAGGATACGGGTCCTGCAACGCCTCTGTCGCCGTGCCAGAGACTCGAGGAATTTGATAAAAGTTCAGGTTTGACAAACACTTGCAGAGACTTTCTCACAGCCGAGTGAAGTGATGCATTCTCACGATGAAGAATTTTGCGGCAGCGCAGCATGGCTGTGTTCCGCGATCCGGAATTCTCTTTCCGCATCATGGAAACGTTTCGGCCGGCTAATCTTCTAGACTCAGCGCCTTCGGCGCGCGATGGGCGTCGTCCCCATACGAGGAGCATGCATGCACAAGGATCACCTGCCGTCGACCGGCGCCGCACCCAAGGCGACGCGGACCGCTCCACAGGACCTCGACGCGTTCTGGATGCCGTTCACCGCCGAGCGCCAGTTCAAGAGCGCACCGCGGATGCTCGCCAAGGCCAAAGGCATGCACTACTGGACGCCGGAAGGCCGCCAGGTGCTCGACGCGGTGGCCGGCCTGTGGTGCGTCAACGCCGGCCACGCGCGCCCGAAGATCGTCCGCGCGATCGCCGAGCAGGCCGAGGAAATGGACTTCGCGCCCGGATTCAACATGGCGCACGCCAAGTCGTTCGAGCTGGCGACCCGACTCGTCGGGATCGCGCCCAAGGGTCTCGAGAAGGTCTTCTTCACGAACTCCGGCTCCGAAGCGGTCGAGACGGCGCTGAAGATGGCGATCGCCTACCACCGGGCCAAAGGCGAAGGCCAGCGCACCCGGCTCATCGGCCGCGAGCGCGGCTACCACGGCGTGAACTTCGGCGGCATCTCGGTCGGCGGCATCGCCGGCAACCGCAAGAGCTTCGGCACGATGGTCGGCGGCGTCGACCACCTGCGCCACACCCTCGACCTCAAGCAGAACGCGTTCTCGCGCGGCGTGCCGGCCCATGGCGCCGAGCTGGCCGACGACCTCGAACGCATCGTCACGTTGCACGACGCTTCGACCATCGCGGCGGTCATCGTCGAACCGGTCGCGGGCTCGACCGGCGTGATCCTGCCGCCGAAGGGCTATCTCGAGCGGCTGCGCGCGATCTGCGACAAGCACGGCATCCTGCTGATCTTCGACGAGGTCATCACCGGCTTCGGCCGCCTGGGAACGCCGTTCGCGGCTGACTACTTCGGCGTTGTCCCCGACCTGATGACCGTCGCCAAGGGCATCAGCAACGGCTGCGTGCCGATGGGCGCGGTGCTCGCGAAGCGCTCGATTCACGACGCCTTCATGCATGGTGGCGCGGAGTACATGATCGAGTTCCCGCACGGCTACACCTACTCGGCACACCCGCTTGCCTGCGCCGCCGCGCTGGCGACGCTCGACACCTACGCCGACGAGGATCTGCTCACGCGCGGCGCGAAGATGGCCGCGACCTGGGAGCACGCGCTGCATTCGCTCGACGAGCATCCGAACGTCATCGACGTGCGCAACATCGGCCTGGTCGGCGCGATCGAGCTCAAGCCCATCGACGGTGCGCCTGGCAAGCGCGGCTTCGACATCCTGCGCGCCTGCTTCGAGCGCGGCGTGCTGGTTCGCACCACCGGCGACATCATCGCCCTGTCGCCGCCGCTCATCGTCGAGGAGTCGCACATCGACCAGGCGATCAGCACGATCGCCGACGTGCTGAAGGAACACGCCGCCTGAGCGCGACGCTGCCCTAGCGGCCGGGTTCGATCGCGGCACAATCGCGGGTTTGCCGACCCGTCGATGAGTGCCGCCTTTCTCCGCATCCGCCATGTCGTGAAGGACTTCGGCGGCCACCGGGCGGTCGACGACGTTTCGCTCGACATCGCCCAGGGCGAGGTCTTCGCCTTGCTCGGCTCCTCCGGCTGCGGCAAGACGACGCTGTTGCGCATGCTCGCCGGTTTCGAGACTCCGACCTCCGGCTCGATCGAGCTCGAAGGGCACGACCTCGCCGGCCTGGCGCCGCACGCGCGGCCGATGAACATGATGTTCCAGAGCTACGCGCTCTTCCCGCATCTGACCGTCGCCGACAACGTCGCCTTCGGGCTGAAGCGCGAGAAGCTGCCGAAGCACGAGATCGCGGCGCGCGTCGACGAGATGCTGAGGCTCGTGCAGCTGAGCGCCTACGCGAAGCGCAAGCCCCACCAGCTCTCCGGCGGACAACAGCAGCGCGTCGCGCTCGCGCGCAGCTTGGCGAAGAAGCCGCGCCTGCTGCTGCTCGACGAACCGCTGGGCGCGCTCGACAAGAAGCTGCGCGAGGAGACGCAGCTCGAACTCGCGCACATCGTCCACGACGTCGCCGTGACCTGCGTGATGGTGACCCACGACCAGGAAGAAGCGATGACGATGGCGTCGCGCATCGCCGTCATGAGCGAGGGCCGGCTGCTGCAGGTCGGCCCGCCGGCGGAGGTCTACGAGCAGCCGGCGAATCGCTTCGTCGCCGACTTCATCGGCAACGTCAACCTGTTCGACGGCACCGTCGTCGGCGGCGTCGAGGGCGCGATCGACGTCGACTGCGGCGACGTCCGCTGCGGTGTCGCGACCGCCGAGCGGCGGGCGGCGGCCGTCACGGTCGCGGTCCGGCCCGAGAAGATCCGCATCACGCGCCGCACCGCCGAACACGTCGCCCAGGAGCCCAACAGAGTCGACGGCACCGTTCGCGACGTCGCCTACTTCGGCAGCTACACCGTCTACCACCTGCAGTCCGCTGCCGGCCGAGTCGTCAAGGTGAGCGAAGGCAACGTCGAACGCGGCATGGCCGATCGGCTCGTCGTCGGCGACGCCGCGTCGGCTACGTGGCCGGCGTCGGCGGCCGTCCTGCTCGACCGATGAAGGCGCCCGGCCGCACCGCCGTCATCGGCGTGCCGTTGCTGTGGCTGGTCGTCTTCTTCCTCGTGCCGTTCGCGCTGGTCGCGCGGATCAGCGTCTCGGAGATGGGCGCCGTGACCTACGGCGACATCGTCGTCTGGAACGCCGGTTCGCTCCAGCTCCACGCGACGCTGCGCAACTACGCCCTCCTCTTCACCGACGCGCTCTACCTGTCGACCTTCGTGTCGAGCCTCAAGTACGCGGCCGTGACCACCGTGTTGTGCCTGGGCATCGGCTACCCGTTCGCCTATTTCATGGCGCGGGCGCGACCCACGATGCAGCCCGCCCTGCTCATGCTGGTGATGTTGCCGTTCTGGACCTCGTTCCTGCTGCGGGTCTACGCGTGGAAGGCGCTGCTCACGGGCGACGGCCTCGCCGCGCGGGCGATCGAGGCCATCGGCCTCGATCGGGTGCTCGCCGCGCTCGGCATGATCGATGCGCCCGGGCAGCTCATGAACACGCCGTTCTCGCTCGTGCTCGGCATGACCTACACCTACCTGCCGTTCATGATCCTGCCGCTGTACTCGAACCTCGCCAGGCTCGACACGCGGCTGCTCGAGGCCGCGGCGGACCTCGGCGCAACCGCGTGGACCACGTTCTGGCGCGTCACGGTGCCGCTTTCGCGCGCCGGCATCGTCGCCGGCGCCATGCTCGTCTTCATCCCGTGCGTCGGCGAGTACGTGATCCCCGAATTGCTCGGCGGACCGCAGACGCAGATGATCGGCCGGACGCTCTGGGACGAGTTCTTCAGCAACAACGACTGGCCGATGGCGTCGGCCGTCGCCGTGACGATGATCCTGCTCGTCATCGTGCCGATCGCCGTCCTCAGCCGCAACCAGGCCGCGGTGCAGGGGTCGGCGCGGTGATCGGCAGTGCTTTCCATCGCGGCTTCGCACGCACCTGGCTGGGGGTCGGATTCGCGTTCCTCTATCTGCCGATCGTCGCCCTCGTCGTCTACTCGTTCAACGATTCGCCCGTGGCCAACGTCTGGCGCGGCTTCACGCTGCGCTGGTATCGCGCGCTCGTCGACGACCGTGAGCTGCTGGCCGGGCTCGCGCTCTCGCTCAAGATCGCCTTCGCGACCGCGTCGGCCGCGGTCGTCCTCGGGACGCTCGCCGCGTTCGCGCTCGTCCGCTACCCGCGGTTTCGCGGCCGAAGCGCCTTCGCGGGCATGGTCGCCGCGCCGCTGGTGATGCCGGAGGTGATCATCGGCCTGTCGCTGCTGCTGATGATGGTGTCGATGCAGCGGCTGACCGAAAGCCTGTTCGGCGTCGGCTTTCCGGAGCGCGGCCTGGGCACGATCTGGCTCGGCCACCTGCTGCTTGGGATGGCCTACGCAACCGTCGTCGTGCGCGCGCGCCTGTCGACGCTCGATCCCCGGCTCGAGGAAGCCGCCCTCGACCTCGGTGCGAAGCCGCATCAGGTGTTCTGGCTGGTCACGCTGCCGATGATCGGCCAGGCGCTGGCCTCCGCGTTCCTCCTCACGTTCACGCTTTCGCTCGACGACGTGGTGCTGTCGGCCTTCCTCTCCGGTCCCGGCGCCACGACGCTGCCGCTGGTCATCTTCTCGCGCGCACGGCTCGGTCTGAACCCGAGCGTGAACGCCGTGGCCGCGCTCACCATCGCAGTCGTCTCGATCGTCGTCGTCGTCGTCAGCGTGCTGCTCGCGCGCAGCGCGAGGCACCGCGCGGCGGAGACGGCGGCGGCGGCGCGCGACGCGCCGCCCATCACGGCGCGTCGATCCAGGGGGCCGATATGAGCGGATCGCGAGTCGTCGCCTATGTCTGCCTGGCGACGGCGATGGCGATCGTCGGCGGCTACGTCGCGGCGTCGAAGGCGCTCGTGATCGTCTTTCCGGTGTTCCTGCTCGCCGGCCTCCGCTTCGCGATCGCCGCGGTGGCGATGGCGCCCTGGCTGCGCCGTCCGGCAGGCGAGGCACCGTTGAGTCGTTCCGGCAGGCGCCTGCTCTTCCTCGAATCGTTCTTCGGCAACTTCCTGTTCTCGGTCTGCATGCTGTACGGCATCGGCAAGACGACGGCCCTCGCCGCGGGCGTCATCCTGGCGGCGCTGCCCGCCGTCGTCGCCATCCTCTCGTGGCTGCTGCTGAAGGAGCGTGTCGCGACGCGGGTGTGGGCCGGTATCGCCTGCGCCGTCGCCGGCATCGCGATGGTCTCGCTGGCACGCGAGCCCGGCGAGGCCACGCTGTCGGTCGATGCCCTCGTCGGCAACCTGCTGCTGTTCGGCGCGGTCACCTGCGAGGCGCTCTACGTCGTCATCGGCAAGCGGCTCTCCGCCGACGTCGGGCCGAAACGGATCAGCGCCCTCATCAACCTCTGGGGCCTCGTCCTCGTCGCCCCTTTCGCCGCCTGGCAGGCCATCGGCTTTCCCTTCACCTACATCGACGTCTCGTACTGGATGCTGCTTTTCGTCTACGCGATCCTCGCCAGCGTCGTCACCGTGTGGCTGTGGATGACGGGCCTGCGCCACGTTCCGGCGTCGCAAGCGGGCGTGTTCACCGTCTTTCTGCCGATCGCCGCGGCAGCCGTCGGCATGACGGTGTTCGGCGAGGCGATCAGCACCGTCCAGGCGGTGGCGTTCGCGCTGGCGCTGGCCGGCGTGATGCTCGCGGCACGACGCGGGTCGAGCGAGGCAGTCCCGCCCTGATCGACGAGCTCAGCGCTTGCGAGCGAGTGTCACGCCATCGCCGATCGGCACCATCGCCATGTCGACGCGCGGGTCGGCGTGGATCTTGTCGTTCAGCGCCTGCAGCGCCTCCGTGTCGGCGTCGTCGGCGGGGCGGGCCACCGCGCCGCCCCACAGCACGTTGTCGATGGCGATCAGCCCGCCCTGGCGCAGCAGCTCGAGGCAGCGCTCGTAGTACGCGTCGTAGCCTGACTTGTCGGCGTCGATGAAGGCGAAGTCGTAGCTGCCCGACTCGCCCGCGGCGATGCGCGCATCGAGCGTCGCGACGGCGGGGCCGATCACCAGCTCGATCCGGTCGGCGACACCCGCCTCGGCCCAGAACGGCCGGCCCACCGCTGGCCAGGCCTCGCTCACGTCGCAAGCCAGGATGCGCCCGCCCGCGGGCAGCGCGAGCGCGACCGACAGCGCGCTGTAGCCGGTGTAGACGCCGACCTCGATCGTTCGCCGGGCGCCGATGAGGGCAACCAGGAAGGCCAGGAAACGTCCCTGCTCGGCGCCGATCTGCATGCCGGCGTGGGGCTGGTCGCGCGTCGCCTTGCGAAGACCGCGCTGCGCCGGGACCTCGCGAGCCGAGTGGGCGACGAGGTAGTCGAGCAGGGTTTCGTCGAGCGGCGTGTGACGGTTGGCCATGGGCGGCAAGTTCCGAGAGGTTCAGACCGATGCGTTCGCGGCGGCGCCGGCAAGGGCCAGCTGCTCGCGTGCACGCACCGTCGAGCGCTCGACGAGGTAGTCGTTCTCAAAGGCGCGCAGACGCCCGGCCTCGCAGAGGCGGCCAAGCAATCGGGCCGTCATCGACACCGTCTCGCGGTCCCTGGCGCCGTGCGAGAACAGGAACAGGGTGCGGCTCGGGCTCATGTAGGTGAGGCGGACCTTCTCCCAGCGCCCCTTGAGGTTGAGGCGGTAGGAGAAGCCGAGCTGGAGGTGGTCGCGCAGGGCGAGGCCGGTCGCGAGCTCCGGATCCGATGGCGGCGGCGGATCGGTTTCGGACGGCGCGAGGGTTGCCACCGGCGCGGCGGGAGCCGGTGCGTCGAGCGCGCTCGTGTCGATGATGGGAAGCGATTCGCCGTCGCCGACCGCGTGGGTCGCCGGCGCGACGGCCGGCGGCGGCTCGGCTTTCTCTGCCGAAGCCGCCGCGGTCGCGACCGCATCCACCGCGACTGCGCTCGACCAGTCGACAGACGCTTCCGAAACGAGGCCGATCGAGCGCTGCTCCGCCGGCGAGAAGTGCGGCTCGATCACCGCGGGGTCGACCGTCGCGATCGCCGCGACCGCCATGCCGGTCGCTGCCGGATCGTCGGATGCACCGGCACGAGGCACCGGCGTCCGCACGGCCGCGTCGAGCTGGCGCAGCCTCATGTTGTGGTCGAGGTCGGTGCCCGGTGGCGCCTTCAGCGCACCCGTGTGCAGCGCCATCAGTTCGCCGAAGAAGGCTTCGCGAGACGACGCCGGCCAGCCGACTGACTCCGTGCCGTCGGTGAGGCCGGCCATCAGCCCCGGCAGGGCCGCGACGAAGCGCCTGCGGTCTTCGGGCGAGCGCTTGGGTTGCAGGCTGGCAACGAGCTCGCTCATCGTCTGCCGGAGCTGCTGCACGGTCGCCGACGCCTCGCCGTCGCGCCGTGCCGCAACGACGATGGCCTGCGCCCAGACGCCGCACAGGAAATCGCGGACGAACGCCGGCAGCGCGAGCGGCTCGAGGGCAGTCGTCAGCCTCGACGCAAAGGCGACCAGGACGTGCCACTCGGCCTCCTTGTCGAGCAGCGTCGGCGCGGCGGGCGTGTCGCTCAGTTCCTCGCGGGCCTGGTCGTCGACGAAGCGCTGCAAGGCGTCGAGCTTGGCGTCGTAGACCTCGAGCTGATCGAAGTCGCCCTCGACGATCTCGGTGACGAGTGCGCCGACCCGCTCGAGCAGGCCGGCGCCGGGGCCGCTTTCGAAGCCGTCGACGGCGCTGGCGAGCGAGGCGATCCGGTTGATGAAACGGCGCACCGGGTGGCGGCGAGACGAGAAGAAGCGCGGGTCGACGAGGGCGACCCGCAGCACCGGCAGCTGCAGCCTGGCAATCTGCCGCGCCATCTGCGGCGGCACCCGCGAATCGGACAGGATCTGGTCGAACAGGCTGCTCACGACCTCGATCACGAGGTGGTCGACCTTGCTGCGCGTCGCCTGCTCGAGCTCGTTGCGGTGAGCGCGAATGAGGTTGACGGCAACGAGGCCGGTCAGCTCGTTCGCGTCGAGCGGCCCGAAGGGCGTCTGCTGCGTGAGCGCGCCGCCGCCGGTGTTGAACGCGCCGTAGCCGGAGTCGCGCTGGGTGCGGACGAACTCGGGCTTGCCGGTGGCCTCCACGCTGATCCGGCGCAGCATGTCGGTGAGATGCTGGTCGGCGGCAGCCTGCGCCGAGGACCGGCTCGCTGGAGCCATCGCCGTCGGCATCGCGCCGCGCATCAGCCGATCGAGCAGCGCCGAGGCGCCGCCGACATCGAAGCCCGGGGGCAACGGATCGGCCTGGCCCATCCGGCCGAGGATCGAGCTCTCCCAGCTGCGCAGCGGGTCGGCACCCGGTGGCTCGGGTTGCGGCTGCGTCGGCGGCGGCGGCCGGCCGACCCACGAAGCCTCCATCGCCCGCCGCATCTCGTCGATGTCGCCGCGACCGGCGGCGGCGGCGGCCGGCCTGCGCGCGGATTCGTCGACCGCCTTCATCGCCCGGTCGATCGGCCTGACGCCGCGCGCCTTCATCGTGTCGATGATGGAACGATAACAAGCTGGCATCGCGTCGGCCATCGCCTGTCCAAGCTCGCGCGACAGGATCTTCTGCGTCGAAGCGTCGTCGGCGATCTTCTCGATCGACCGGTGCAGCGCGGCGCCGATGATGTCGCCCCGCAGCGGGTTGCGGCTCTCCTCGGCAGAAGCCAGCCCGAGCAGCGCGGCGGTGTAGCCGTCGAGCTCGCGAGTCTCGGCATCGCTCGCGTGCCCGATCAACTGACCGAGTCGCTTCGAGCCGATGCTCTCCTCGATCCGATCCTCGTCGACGAGACCGATCGACTGCCAGTCGGTGGCCGTCTTGGTGGTGGAAACCAGCGCCTCGGCGCCGACGTCTTCCTCTATTCCCTGGCGAAGGGATGCAGCGAACGTTGCGAGGAAGACCTCCTGCGCCTCGACGAAGGCCTTCTGCGCCTGCGCGATCTGGCTGCGTTCGTGGTAAGTGGCCGCGTTCTTGACCCGAAACAGCAGGTTGTGGGCGACCCCCGGTACGTTGGCGACCGCGATCGAGCGTATCGCTTCCTCGGCGAAACGAAACGCGGTTGCGGCGGCGGACGGGTCTGTACGGTTCATCGACGGCACCCCGAACGGGCGCGGTTACCCGGGAAGTATCTCTGTGGAGCGGACGCTTTCGCGACCGCCCGAACGTTGGGATTTCACGCCGGCCGTCGGTGGCTGCACCGGCGCGGGCGCTGCGTCGAGCGCTGCCTGCTTACGCGCCGCGCGTGCCCGCTCGGCCACCGCCTGCACCGGCCGGTCGCGCCAGGTCGCGTCGGACCAGGCCTGCCGCCACGATCTCGCACCGGGCTGGCCGCGGCGGAGGCCGAGCATGTGGCGGGCAATGCGGGTCCAGGGGGTGCCCCGTTCGGCGTGCTCGCGCGCCATGTAGTCGACCATCGTCGCCTCGACGTCGTCGCGGTCGGGCCGGTGGTTGCCGGCGAAGAAGCGGGCGTCCCACGCGGCGAGCTGCCAGGGATCGTGGTACGCCATGCGGCCGGCCATCACGCCGTCGAACACGGCGAGGTGCACCTCGATCTGGTCGTTGTCGGCGATGCCGCCGTTGAGCACGAAGCGCAAGTCCGGGAAGTCGCGCCGCAGCCTGGCCACGGTGTCGTAGCGCAGCGGCGGCAGCTCGCGGTTCTCCTTCGGGCTGATCCCGTCGAGCCAGGCGCTGCGCGCATGGACGATGAAAACGTCGCATCCGGCATCGGCGACGGTGCCGACGAAGTCGCGCACGAACTCGTAGCGGTCGTCGCGGTCGACGCCGATCCGGTGCTTGACCGTCACCGGGATCGCCACCGCGTCGCGCATCGCTCGCACCGAGTCGGCGACGAGCTGCGGCTCCGACATCAGGCACGCTCCGAACGCGCCGCGCTGCACGCGCGGACTGGGACAGCCGCAGTTGAGGTTGATCTCGGCGTAGCCCCAACGTTCACCCAGGCGCGCGCTGGCCGCCAGATCGCCCGCCTCGCTGCCGCCGAGCTGCAGCACCACCGGCTGCTCCCGGGCGTCGAAGTCGAGGTGGCGCGGCACGTCGCCGTGCAGCAGCGCGCCGGTCGTCACCATCTCGGTGTAGAGGCGGGCGCGGCGGCTCAGCAGGCGATGAAAGACGCGGCAGTGCCGGTCGGTCCAATCCATCATCGGAGCGACCGACAGGCGCCAGGGCGTCGCGTTGTCGGCGAGCATGGGGCGCGATTTTCCGCTAAGCGCCTGGGGACTTGCCAGATCGGCCGGCCAGCGCCGCGATGCCGTCGACGAAGCGCGGCCACAGCTGCATCGGCAGGTCGTGGCCCATGCCGTCGACGATGTCGAGCGTCGCGCCGTCGATGCGCGCCGCGAGGTCGCGACCGGCCGCTCCCGGAACGAGCGGGTCGGCGCCACCGTGGATCACGTGCGTCGGCGCGACGATGCGGGCGACGCGGGCGCTGCGATCGCCGTCGGCGACGATCGCGACCATCTGGCGCGCCGTCCCGGCCGGTCGGTACGAACGTTTGACGAACGACGTCAGCCGCTCGCGCAGCCACGCGGGATCGGGTCGGAACGCGGGGCTGCCGATCAGGCCGTAGAGGGCGACGTAGTGGTCGACGATGCTCGCGAGCTCTCGAGGCCGCTTCGGCCGCGAGAGCAGCGCGGCCCGCACCTTCATCGTCGGGCCGGGCAGCCGCCTGGCGCCGGTCGTCGTCATCATCAGCGTCAGGCTTCTCAGCCGCTCGGGGAAGGAGAAGCCGATGTGCTGGGCGACCATGCC
>JBBSPY010000001.1:0-53765 GCA_038258415.1 Burkholderiales bacterium | reverse complement strand
CGCCAGCGCGATCACGGCGAGCAACCAGACGACGGCACCCACCAGCAACACCAGCTGCAGCTGCCACGTGCTGCCCGACGCAGCGGCGGCGACCGTCCTGGTCGGCGATCCGGAAGTGCGATCGAGGCCCGCGGGACCGAGCGATCCGAGAGGAAACGTCATCCGCCGATTGTCGATCAAGCGACGACGTCAGCCACCGCGCCAGAGCGGCTCCATCGGAGCCGCGCAACGGCTCAGGCCGTCAGCTGTTCCTTGATCACCACCCAGCCGTTCTCCTGCGTCTGCACCATGCCCCGGCTTTCGAGGTCTTTCATGACGCGGCTGACCATCTCGCGCGACGCACCGACGACCTTCGCCAGGTCCTGCCGCGACACCTTGCTGCGAATGATCTTCAGCTCGCCGTCCATCTCGGCCATGTCGAGCAGCGTGCGGGCGACCCGGCCGTATACATCGAGCAGGGCGAGCGATTCGATCTGCCGGTCGGCCGACCGCAGGCGATGGACCAGGCCGCGCATGATCGCGTAGCTGAGGCTCGAGTTCTCCGGCAGGCAGCGCGCGAACTCGGCGCGGCCGAGGATGAGCATGTCGGTCTGCACCTCGGAACGCACCGTTGCGGAGTGCGGCTCGTTGTCGATCAGGCTCATTTCGCCGACGTAGTCGCCCGACTGCAGCACCGCGAGGATCACCTCGCGGCCGCGAGAATCGGCCGTGAGCACGCGGGCCCTGCCGGTCAGCAGGATGAAGAGCGCATTCGACTTCTTGCCGTGCTCGACGACGATCTCGCCGCGGCGAAAGCGCCGTTTCACGACGGCATCGGCGATGCCCTGGGCCTGCTCGTTGGTGAGCAGCGAGAACAGCGGCACGCGCCGGATCAGATCGAGGTTGGAAAGCATCGCCATGGATCGGTCGCCTTGTCGAGTCGTGGGTTCGGTGGGCCGGCCGCGTGACAATGTCACGCCGGTGACGCGCCGCTATTGTCACCATCCACGTGGTTGACGCCAGATGGCGTTGCCCTCATGTCTCATCGCCGCATCGAAACCACCGAGTCCGACATGAACCCCGCCGACGACGCCCTCCACGCCAAGGTCTTCATCCTCGGCTCCGGCCCTGCCGGCTACACCGCGGCCGTCTACGCCGCGCGCGCCAACCTGAAGCCGGCGCTGATCACAGGCATCGCCCAGGGCGGCCAGCTCATGACGACGACCGACGTCGACAACTGGCCGGCCGATGCAGACGGCGTCATGGGCCCCGACCTCATGCAGCGATTTCTCAAGCACGCCGAACGGTTCGAGACGAAGATCGTCTTCGACCACATCGACGAAGTCGACCTGTCGAAGCGCCCGTTCGCGCTGCGCGGCGATTCCGGACGCTACACGTGCGACGCACTGATCATCGCCACAGGCGCTTCGGCGAAGTACCTCGGCCTGCCGTCGGAGCAGGCGTTCATGGGCAAGGGCGTGAGCGGCTGCGCCACCTGCGATGGCTTCTTCTACCGCGGCCGCGACGTCTGCGTCGTCGGCGGTGGCAACACCGCCGTCGAGGAGGCGCTCTACCTGGCGAACATCGCCTCGAAGGTGCACCTCATTCACCGTCGCGACAAGTTCAGGGCCGAGCCCATCCTCGTCGACAAGCTGATGGCACGCGTCGAAGAAGGCAAGATGGAGCTGCACCTGTTCGCGACGCTCGACGAGGTGCTCGGCGACGACCGCGGCGTCAACGCCGTTCGCATCCGCAGCACCCGCGACGACACGACGAAGGAGATCGCCGTCCACGGCTGCTTCATCGCCATCGGTCACGAGCCCAACACCGGCGTGTTCAAGGGCCAGCTCGAGATGAAGGACGGCTACATCCTGACCAGGAGCGGTCTCGACGGGTTTGCGACGATGACGAGCGTTCCAGGCGTGTTCGCTGCCGGCGACGTCCAGGATCACGTCTACCGGCAGGCCATCACCAGTGCCGGCACCGGCTGCATGGCGGCCCTCGACGCCCAGCGGTTTCTCGAGCAGGCGGCCTAGGCTAGAATCCCGGGTTTTGCGGAATTTCGGAGGTGCCGACATGGCACGCGTATGCGAAGTCACGGGCAAGCGCCCGATGACCGGGAACAACGTCTCCCACGCCAACAACAAGACCAAGCGCCGGTTCCTGCCGAACCTGCACTACCGCCGTTTCTGGGTCGATGGCGAGAACCGCTGGATTCGCCTGCGAATTTCCAACGCCGCGCTGCGCCTCATCGACAAGGTCGGCATCGAGCAGGTCGTCGCCGACATGCGCGCCGCCGGCAAGCTCTGAGCTAGGAGAACAGCATGGCCAAGGGTGGACGCGAGAAGATCAAGCTCGAATCGAGCGCCGGGACCGGTCACTTCTACACGACCGACAAGAACAAGAAGACGACGCCGGAGAAGCTCGAGATGATGAAGTTCGATCCGAAGGCTCGCAAGCACGTGAGCTACAAGGAAGTGAAGCTGAAGTGATCGCGGCTTTGGTCGGCCGGCGCTAGTTCGCCTGCGCCGGCCCCGAGTGCGTGACGGCGCCCAGGTGCGCCGGCCCGACCAGCTTCTCGTATTTCTCCAGCACGCCGCTCAGGCGCTCGCTGCGCTGCGGCCTCCAGGCTGCGCGACGACGCTCCAGTTCGTCCGCCTCCAGCAACACATCGAGAGCACGTCGTTCGCCGTCGATGCGGATCCGATCCCCGTCCCGCAGCAACGCGATCGGCCCGCCCAGCGAGGCCTCCGGGCCGATGTAGCCCACCATCAGGCCGCGGGTCGCGCCCGAGAAGCGACCATCGGTCAGCAGCGCGACTTTCTCGCCCATGCCCTGTCCGTAGACGAGCGCGGTGACGCCGAGCATCTCGCGCATCCCGGGTCCGCCGCGCGGGCCCTCGTTGCGGATGACGAGCACGTCGCCTTCCGCGTAGGCCTGCGTCGTGACGGCGGCGAAGGCGTCCTCCTCGCACTCGAAGACGCGGGCCGGTCCCTCGAAGACGCTGCGCTTCAGGCCCGCGATCTTGATCAGCGCACCGTCGGGCGCGAGGTTGCCCTTGAGCACGACGACGCCGCCGGTTTCGCTCAGCGCCGCGCTCGCCGCGCGAACGACGGCTCCGTCGGGCGCCGGCGCCGAGGCGAGCGCTTCGGCGAGCGTCGTGCCGGCGAGCGTGAGCGCATCGCCATGCAGGTGCCCGGCGTCGAGCAGTGACTTGAGCACCGGTGCTACCCCGCCGACCCGGTGCAGGTCAACGGCGAGGAAGCGCCCTCCCGGCTGCAGGTCGGCGATGAGCGGCGTGCGGGCGAACACGTCGGCGACGTCGTCGAGCGTGAAGCGGATGCCGGCTTCGTGGGCGATCGCCGGCAGGTGCAGTCCGGCGTTGGTCGACCCGCCGGTGGCGGCGACCGCGGCTGCCGCGTTCTCGAGCGACTTGCGCGTGATGAGGTCGCGCGGCAGCGGTCCGCGGTCGCGGACGAGTTGCGTCGCGCGCAGGCCCGCCTGCCGCGCCAGCGCGAGCCGCTCGGTGTACACGGCAGGCAGCATCGCCGAGCCCGGCAAGGCGAGCCCGAGCGTCTCGGCCACCATCGCCATCGTGTTGGCGGTGAACTGGCCCGGGCACGAACCGAGCGTCGGTGCGCAGGCGTGGCCGAGTTCGTCGAGTTCGGCTTCGGTCATCGTGCCGGCGAGCACCGAGCCGACGCCCTCGTAGGTGGTGAGGATGGTCACGTCCCGGCCGCGCCAGTGACCGGGCAGCATGGCCCCGCCGTAGACGAAGACGCTCGGCACGTTCAGCCGCACCATCGCCATCATCACGCCGGGCAGCGTCTTGTCGCAGCCGGCAAAGCCGACGAGCGCGTCGTAGGCGTGAGCGCGCATCACCGCCTCGATGGAATCGGCGATCAGTTCGCGCGACACCAGGCTCATGCGCATGCCGCGGTGGTTCATCGAGACGCCGTCGGAGACCGAGATGGTCGTGAACGGCACCGGAACGCCCTGCCCGGCCGCGACGCCGAGCCGCGCCGCGTCGGCCTGCGGCCCGAGCGACATCGAGCACGGCGTGTTCTCGCCGTGCTGGCTGACGATGCCCACCATCGGCTTGCCCATGTCGGCGTCGGCCATGCCGGTCGCGCGCAGGAAGGCGCGATGCGGCGCGCGGTCGAGGCCTTCCTGGATGACGGCGGATCGGAGCTTCGAGACGATGTCGGTCATGGAGACTCGAGGGTCGTGAGGTGATCGGCGACGATCGCATCGAGCGAGTCGTCGGCCGAGAGGCCGAGCGCGCGGGCGCGCTCGAAGGTGCACGAGAGTGGCCAGCGGCCGAACTGATCCTCGATGTGCGGCTGCGGGTCGAAGCGCACCCGGCCCGCCGCCGACGCGGCGGCGCGCGTGACCGCGGCGACGACACCGGCGACCGATACCGCGAGCGCCGGCGCGGTGACCGCGCGCATCGTGCCGAGCCGCGCCGCGTCGACGTCGGCGAGCCGCAGCAGGCTCTCGACCGCCGCGCGGCGCGACACGACCCAGATCGTCGCCTGCGGACCGACCGGGCAGACGACGTCGCGTCCGGCGAGCGGCTCGCGGATCAGGTCGCTGTTGAACGCCGAGCGGGCGCCGTGCGGACCGCGCGGGCGAACGACCACGCCAGCCAGGCGCAAGGCGCGACCGTCGACATCGCCCCGTCGCGACGCGTCGTCGAGCATGAGCTCGCAGACGCGCTTGTGCGTACCGTAGCTGAGCGTCGGCGCCGGTTCGGTGTCGTCGCCGATGCGGGCCGGCAGCGGCACGCCGAATACGGCGATCGAACTCGCGTAGACGAAGCGAACGAGGGGCCCGCCCGCGTCGCGCTGTCGCCGGCATTGGCGCAGGAGTTCCAGTGTCGCGGCGACGTTCACGCGCTCGGCGGCAACGACGTCGGCCTCGGCCGCGCCGCTGACGACGCCGGCGAGGTGGAAGACCCGATCGACCGGCTCCGCGAAGAGGCGTGCGACGTGCACCGGATCGGCGATGTCGCCGTCGCCGACGTCGGTCGTGCGCACTTCGTCGTCGCTGTCCGCAGCGTCATGCAGGCGCGCGACCAATGCGCGGCCGATGAAGCCACCGGCACCGGTGACGAGTGTGCGCATCAGCCGTCGCACTTCGCGCCGAGGCCGACGAAGCCGATCGAGGGCGAGGCTGGAAGGAGTGTCATCGAGGGTTTACGAGAGCGCCGCGGCACTGCGGCGGCCGGCCGCGATGCGACGATACTCGCTCGCTCCCACTCGACCCTCTAAGTTGCCCGGAGTCCTGTTGCCATGAACCCCTCCCGTTACGTCGCCGCGTGCACCGTGGCCCTCGCGCTGGCGGCCGCCGCGCCCCTCGCCTCCGCGCAGACCGTTCTCACGATGTCGAGCTGGGTCGGACCGACGCACCTGCTGACCCGCGACGTGCTGCAGGCCTGGGCCACCTCGGCCGAGAAGGCCACCAACGGCCGCGTCAAGTTCCAGATGCTGCCGAAGGCACCCGCCGCCGCGCCGGGCACGTTCGACGCTGTGCGAGACGGCCTCGTCGACGTCTCCTACGTCACCGCCAGCTACACGCCGGCGCGCCATCCCCTGCCGTTGATGGCCGAGCTTCCGGGCGCCGGCGCGACGGCGGAGATCAACTCGGTCGCGTTCTCGCGCATCCACTGGAAGTATTTCCAGGCCGCCAACGAATACAAGGGCGTGAAGCTGCTCGGCGTGTTCACCCACGGCCCGGGGCAGATGTTCACGGTGAGCAAGAAGGTCACGTCGATCGCCGATCTGGCGGGGCTCAAGATCCGAACCGGTGGCGGCATCTCCGAGCAATCGGCGAGAGCGCTCGGCGCCTCGCCTTTCGTCAAGCCGGCGCCGGACTCCTACGAACTGCTCTCGAGCGGAGTCGCCGACGGCACCTTCTTCCCGTCGGAATCGATCAAGTCGTTCAACCTCGACAAGGTGATCCACCACGCCACGTTCTTCCCGGGCGGCTTCTACTCGTCGTCGTTCGGGTTCTTCATGAACCAGGACAAATGGGACAAGCTGTCGAAGCAGGACCAGGACGCGATCACGTCGGTCTCGGGCGAGGTGCTGGCGCGGCTCGCCGGCAAGGCGTGGGACGCGGCCGACAAGGTCGGCCTGGAGGCGATGAAGGCGGCCAACGTCGAGATCATCGAGGCGAGCCCGGCGTTCGTCGCCGACGTCAAGCAGCGCACCGCGCCTCTCGTGCAGGCCTGGATCAAGTCGGCCGACGCCAAGGGCGTCGACGGCGCCAAGGCGTATGCGGAGTACCAGGAGGAGCTGAAGAAGGTCGCGGCCGGCAAATGACGGCACGCGGCGCCGCAGCGCTGCGGCCGGCACCCGACGCCGCCGCGATCGCCGATCCGCGCCCCGACCTGACGCACGCCGCGCACGTCCTGGCGGACGAGGGCCACGAGTCGGGCCTCGCAGGCCAGCTGACGGCACGCGGCCCGCGCGCGGGCACCTTCTGGACGCTGCCGCTCGGCGTGGCTTTCGACGAGGCCGAGGCGGCATCCTGGCTGCTGATCGACGACGACCTCGCCGTCCTCGACGGAGCAGGCTCGTACGGAATCCGCGAGCCGAATCCGGCGACGCGCTTCCACCTCTGGGTCTACCGCTCGCGGCCCGACGTCGCGGCGATCGTCCACACCCACCCGCCGTCGGCGTCGGCACTGGCCGCTGCAGCACAGCCGCTCGTCGTCGCCCACATGGACGCCACGCCGCTGTTCGACGACTGCGCCTTCCTCGCCGACTGGCCCGGCCTGCCGACGGCCGACCGCGAGGGCGAAGTGATCGCCGGCGCACTCGCCGGCAAGCACGCGCTGCTGCTCGCCCACCACGGCCTGCTCACGGCCGGCCGCAGCGTTCAGGAGGCCACCTTCCTGGCCGTTTTCCTGGAACGCATGGCGCGCCTGCAGATCGACGCCGCGGCGGTCGGCGGCGTCATGCCGATCGACCCGACCGAGGCGCGCCGTGCACGCGACTTCCTGCGCACCGAGCGGATCATGAACGCGACCTTCGACGCGTGGGCCCGACGCGCCGCGCGCCGCAGGGCATGAGGCGACCTTCGACGACGAAGGCGATGCGCTGGCTGGTGGGCGGTCTCGGCGCCACCGCGGCGATCATCCTGTTCATGCTGATGATGGTGACGGCGGTCGACGTCGCTGGTCGCTATCTGTTCAGCAAGCCGCTTCCCGGCGGCTTCGAACTCACCGAGATGATGCTGGCGGCTCTCATCTACTGCGGCCTGCCACTCGTTTCGCTGAGCCGCGGCCACATCGTCATCGACACGCTCGACCCGTTCTTCCCGCCGGCGTTCAAGCGCGGGCTCGACATCGTCGCCGACCTCGTCTGCGTGGTCACCCTGGGCGGCATCGGCTGGCTGATCTTCCGTCGCGCGATGCGCGTGGCGGAATACGGCGACACGACCAGCGTGCTCAGGCTGCCACTCGCGCCCCTGGCCTATTTGATGGCGGCCATGATCGTCGCCACGGCGATCATCCACGTGGCGCTCGTCTTCATGCCGCACCGCGCCGGCACGCGCGTCGACGCGAGCTGAGAACCGCATGACCGAAGCCGTCGTCGGCCTCGCGGCCATGCTGGTGCTCGCCTTCCTGCGCGTGCCGATCGCCATCGCCATGGGCCTGATCGGCTTCTTCGGCGTCTGGTGGATGCGTGGCCTCAACATCTCGCTCGCCTCGGCGACCCAGGTGGTCTATGAATCAGGCTTCCAGTACACGCTCTCGGTCGTGCCGCTGTTCATCCTGATGGGCAACTTCGTCACCAAGGCCGGCATGTCGAAGGAGCTCTACAGGGCCGCGCACACGTTCGTCGGCCACTTCCGCGGCGGCCTCGCGACGGCGACGGTGCTCGCCTGCGGCGGCTTCGGCGCCATCTGCGGATCGTCGATCGCGACCTCGGCGACGATGACTCAGGTGGCCTACCCCTCCATGCGCGACCGCGGCTACGGCGACGCGCTCGCCGCCGGCTCGATCGCCGCTGGCGGCACGCTCGGCATCCTCATCCCCCCGTCGACGCTGATGGTGATCTACGGGATCATCACCGACACCAGCATCGGCAAGCTGTTCGCCGCCGGGATCCTGCCAGGCATCGTCGCCGTCGTACTGCTCAGCGCAGCGGTGCAGTACATCGTCTGGCGCGATCCCGCCGCCGGGCCACGGGCGCCGCGGGCACCCTGGCGTGAGCGCTTCTCGGCGTTGCGAGACGTCTGGGCCGTGGCGCTTCTCTTCGTGTTCGTGATGGGCGGCATCTACGGCGGTGTCTTCACCGCGACCGAGGGCGCCGGCGTCGGCGCCTTCGGCGCCTTCGTGATCGCGTTGCTGCGCCGGTCGCTCTCGCTCGGGGACCTCGTCACGGTGCTAATCGACAGCGCCCGGACCACGGCGATGCTCTTCATGATCCTGGTCGGCGCGCTGGTCTTCACCAACTTCCTGAACTACACGACGATGCCCGGCGACCTGAAGGCCCTGGTGTCGCGCTACTCGGTGCACCCGGTGTGGGTGATGGCGGCGATCTGCACGATCTACGTGATCCTCGGCACGGTGATGGAGGAACTGTCGATCATCCTGCTGACCGTGCCCGTGTTCTTCCCGCTCGTCACCGGCCTGGGCTACGACCCGGTGTGGTTCGGGATCATCATCGTCGTCGTCGTCCAGATCGGGCTGATCAGCCCGCCGGTCGGCATGAACATGTTCGTCGTCAAGAGCATGCTGCCGCACATCGAGACGAAGACGATCTTCCGCGGCGTCACGCCATTCGTGTTCGCCGAGATCGCACTGCTGGCAATCGTCGTCGCGTTCCCGGTGCTCAGCCTGGCGCTGCCGCGGCTGCTGAAGCTCTGACGCCCCTCAGGCGTGAGCCGCGCGCAGGCGCAGCGCGAACTCCTGCAGCATGTGGATGCCGCTTTCCTCCGCCTTCTTCAGCCATGCCTGCAGGTCGGCCACGAGATGCTCGGCCGACACACCCGTTCGGGTCCACAGCTGGCGCAACTCCTCGCGCATCGCGACGAGCTTGCCCAGCTGCGGGCTCACCGCGACCGCCGCCGCCAGCTGCGGCTTCAGCGCGCTCGGGATCTTGTCGTCGTCGCGGTGCAACCAGCGCCGCGCAATTCGCATGTCGGCCAGCTTGTGCGCCGCCACCGACCCTTCGAGCTTGAGGCGCGCCACTTCCGACCGGCTGGCGTGGCGCAGGCCGCGCGCGTAGCTCGCCATCACCTCGTAGCGGTTGGCGATGATCGCGTCGAGCGTCGTTCCGTCGGCCACCGGCTTGACGGTGCCGAGCTTGAGCTGCGGCGGGGTCTTGCGCACGGTGGCGAGGCCCGCCATTTCGAGCAGGCGGATGTAGAGCCAGCCGATGTCGAACTCGTGGGGCTTGACCGACAGCTTGGCCGACGTCGGATAAGTGTGATGGTTGTTGTGCAGCTCCTCGCCGCCGATCACGATGCCCCACGGACCGATGTTGCGGCTGGCGTCGGGCGCCTCGAAGTTGCGGTAGCCCCACCAGTGGCCGATGCCGTTGATGATGCCGGCGGCGGTGATCGGGATCCACAGCATCTGCACCGCCCAGACCGCAGCGCCGGCGGCGCCGAACAGCAGGAGGTCGGCGATGAGCATCACGCCGACGCCCTGCCAGCTGAAGCGGGTGTAAAGGTTCCGCTCGACCCAGTCGTCGGGCGTGCCGTGACCGAACTTGGTCAACGTCTCGCCGACGCGCGACTCGGTGCGGTACAGCTCTGCGCCCTGCAGGAGCACGGTGCGGATGCCGCGCGTCTGCGGGCTGTGCGGGTCGTCGACGGTCTCGCACTTGGCGTGGTGCTTGCGGTGGATCGCGACCCACTCCTTGGTCACCATGCCGGTGGTGAGCCAGAGCCAGAAACGGAAGAAATGCGACGGAACCGCGTGCAGGTCGAGGGCACGATGCGCCTGCGCGCGGTGCAGGAAGATCGTCACGGCGGCGATCGTGATGTGCGTCACGATCAGCGTGAACGCCACGATGCCCCAGACGTTCCAGGACACGAAACCGTGACCGAGCCAGTCGACGACCGCGTCTAACACCGAGTTCAGGACTTCCATGGAGGAGCAGGCACCGCGTTGAGGCCCAGGCACGGGCGATGCGCCGATTCTAGGCGACCCTCCTAGGGAAAGCCCTGCGAAACGACGGGTATCAGCCGGCGTTCGAGTCGTTTGTCGCGCCGTCGTTCCGTTCCCAGGCCGCGGCGTAGAAACCGTCCGTTCCGTGTCGGTGCGTCCAGAGGTGCAGTTCGCCCGAATCGACAAGCGCGTCGGCCGACCCGACCTGCGCCTTCGCCAATGCCGGACCGAGGTCGAGGCGGCTGAACGCGCCGGCCTGCGCCGCGTCGAACGCGGCCGCGATCGCCTCGTTCTCCTCTGCCAGCGGACTGCACGTCGCATAGACGAGGCGGCCTCCCAGCCTCACCAGCCGTGCTGCGGCGTCCAGGATCTGGCGCTGGAGCGATGCGAACGCCAGCACGGTCTCGGGCGTCTGCCGCCAAGCGAGGTCAGGGTGTCGCCGCAACGTACCCAGGCCCGAGCACGGCGCATCGACGACCACCCGATCGACCTTGCCGCGCAGGCGCTGCAGCCGGACGTCGTCATCGCCCTGGTGGATCTGCATGGTCACGACGTGGTCGAGCCCCGCCCTCGCGAGGCGCTCGGGCAACGCCGCGAGCCGGGCCGCTGACGCATCGAGGGCGTAGAGCCGGCCCTTGCCGCGCATCTGCGCGCCGATGGCGAGCGTCTTGCCGCCGGCCCCGGCGCAGAAGTCGACGACGGTTTCGCCGCGCCGGGCGCCCAGCGCCAGCGCCAGCAGCTGGCTGCCTTCGTCCTGCACCTCGATCCAGCCGGACTGGAATGCGGCGCTGCGTTGCAGGTCGACGCGACCCGCGACGCGCAGCCCCAGCGGCGAGTACGGCGTGTCCGACCCCTCGATGCCGTCTGCGGCGAGGCGACCGCGCGCCTGGTCGCGCGAGGCCTTCGCGACGTTGACGCGCAGGTCGAGCGGCGCCGACCGGCCGACGGCGTCGCACCACGCGCCCGTCTCGGCGCCGATCTGGGCCTCGACCCGCTCGACGAGCCACGGTGGCAGGTCGTGCGGTGGTGCTTCCGGCGCGACCCGCGGATCAGCAGCGAGCGCGCGAGCGCGCCAGGCCAGCTCGTCGGCGTCGAGGCCGGCCGCCAGCACGTCGTCGCGGCCCTGCCACGCAAGCGTGACCAGGCGCTTCGGCAGCGACCCGTTGCCGCCGCTCGCCCGCCATCGCCACGTCGGCAGGCCCCGGATCACGGTGTACACGGTGTCGGCAAGCGCCCGGCGATGGCGGGCGCCGAGCGACGGCTCGCCTCGCAAGTAGTCGAAGACGACGCGATCGGCCGGCTGCTCGAAGGCGAGAACACGCTCGACGAGCGTCGCCGCGGCCGCGAGCAGAGCCTTCGGATGCATCGGTCGATGGACCCTATTCGAGGAGTTGGGCGTCGCCGTCCAGCTGGCGCACGCGCATGCCGTCGCGGGCGAGCCGGTCCGACACGATCCAGCGCAGCGCCAACGGGTAGAGGCGATGCTCCTGCGCCAGCACGCGCACGGCCAGCGTGTCCTCGTCGTCACTGTCGAGCACCGGCGCTGTCGCCTGGGCGACGATCGGGCCGTGGTCGAGATCGGCGGTGACGAAGTGCACCGTTGCGCCCGCCACCTTGCATCCGGCCTCGATCGCGCGGCGATGCGTGTGCAGGCCGGGAAACAGCGGCAGCAGCGACGGGTGGATGTTGACGAGCCGCCCTTCGTAGCGCCGCACGAAGGCCACGCCGAGGATGCGCATGAAGCCGGCGAGCGCGACGATGTCTGCGCCGTGGGCGTCGATCGCCTCGGCGAGGGCGTCGTCGAAGGCGTCGCGAGAGGCGAACGCGCGATGGTCGACCACCGCGGTTGCGATGCCGCGCGACGCGGCGAAGGCGAGCCCGGCGGCGTCGGCCCGGTTGGCGATCACGGCGACCACCCGCGCGTCCCAGCGCTCGGCGGCGCAGGCCTCGACGATCGCCTCCATGTTCGAGCCCCGGCCCGAGATCAACACGACGATCTGCTTCATGGCGGCGCGAGTGTATCGGCCGCCTCTCCGGACGCCTCCCTACAATCCGCCGCCGCCATGACGACACCCGCCACCCCTCCGACACGCCGCGAACGCGTCCTCTCCGGCATGCGGCCGACCGGTGCGATGCACCTCGGCCACTACCACGGCGCGCTGAAGAACTGGGTGCGGCTGCAGGACGACTACGAGTGCTTCTTCTTCGTTGCCGACTGGCACGCGCTGACGACGCACTACGAAGAGCGCGGCGTCATCGAGTCGGCCGTCTACGACATGGTGGTCGACTGGCTCGCCGCCGGCCTCGACCCCGACCGCTCGACGATCTTCATCCAGAGCCGCCTGCCCGAGCACGCGGAGCTGTTCACGCTGCTGGCGATGGGAACGCCGCTCGGCTGGCTCGAGCGCGTGCCGACGTACAAGGACCAGATCGAAAAGCTGAAGGACCGCGACCTCGCGACCTACGGCTTTCTCGGCTACCCGCTGCTGCAGGCGGCCGACATCCTCATCTACAAGGCCGGCTACGTGCCGGTCGGCGAGGACCAGTCGTCGCACGTCGAGCTGACGCGCGAGGTGGCCAGGCGCTTCAACCACCTCTACGGCCGCGAGCCGAACTTCGACGAGCTTGCCCGTGCCGTGGTGAAGAAGCTCGGCAAGGACGCGGCGAAGGCGTTCGAGGCGGCACGGAAGTCGTTCCAGGAAGACGGCGGCGGTGACGCCGCGCTGCAGCGCGGCCGGGAGGTGATCGCCGCGGGCAACTCGCTCTCGACCGACGACCGCGAGCGGCTCGACGGTTTCCTGCGCGGCACCGGCAAGACGATCCTCGTCGAGCCGAAGGCGCTGCACACCGAGGTGAAGAAGCTGCCGGGCCTCGACGGCTCGAAGATGAGCAAGAGCTATGGCAACGCGATCGCGATGCGCGAGCCGCCGGCCGAGGTCGAGAAGAAGATCCGCCGCATGCCGACCGACCCGGCGCGGGTGCACCGCACCGACCCGGGCGACCCGGAGAAGTGCCCGGTGTGGCAGTTCCACCAGGTCTACTCGAACGCCGAGACGAAAGCTTGGGTGGTCAAGGGCTGCACGACCGCAGGGATCGGCTGCCTCGAGTGCAAGCAGCCGGTGATCGACGCGATCCTCGCCGAACAGAAGCCATGGCGCGAGCGTGCCGAGGCATACCTCGCCGACCCGAAGCGCGTGCACTGGATCGTCGAGGTCGGAACCGAGCGGGCGAGGACTGCGGCGCGCGAGACGATGCGCGAGGTGCGCGAGGCCGTCGGCCTGGCGTATTGAGCCCGGCGCTCCTCGGCCGCGAGCGACGACTCGATACGGCCGTTGTTCCGATGAAGCGGAGCAACGGATGATCCCTTTGCCGATGCGATTGCGTCTTTGACTGCAGACGCCGCGATGTCGCGTGGCGCAAGGAGTCGCCATGTCGCATCGCCCGCGTTCACCTGTAGCGACCGGTCCGGAGGCCACATGACAACGGCTGCGTCGGGGCTGCTGACGATGTTGGGACTGCCACCGCCGCGTCCTTTGGAATCCAACGTGAGCCGGGGCAACAACTCCCTCGCCGTCAAGATCAGCGGCGACGAGACGTCGGTCGGGGTCGCGTACGAGGAAGAGAAGGATCTGATCGAAAAGAACTTCAACGTCTGGATCATCCCGTGCTACGCCAAGGCAAAGGTGAAGGTCGCGCTGGAAGGCGAGGTGTCGGTACGCAGAGACATGTCGGCCGCGGGCGCCAAGCTGCAGGTCAAGTTGACGGGCTTGCTCGAGGTGGGCGGCGGCCGCACCTTCCACTTCGGCACGGCCGGGCCCTTCGGATCTGCCGCATTGAGCGCCAGCCAGGGCATTGCGGTCGAGCGCAGTGCAACCGGCGAGGTCGAGGTGGACGCGTTCGCTCTCGAGGTTTGCGGCGTCGGAACCGTCGGCATCAAGGCTGAGGTCACCAGCGGCCCGCGGTTGTCTTTCGAGACCAGGGTCGCGAATTGGCAGCTCTACGTCGTTCACGTGGCGGGCTACCGAAACGGAAAGTTCACCGGCGTGCATGCCGAGCCGGGCCGCGATCTGCAGCGGCTGATCGCGGAGATGCAGAAGGCGGGACCGAAGATCGCCGATGCGGTGGAGCAGTACGCGCCGGAGTTCGCGAAGAAGGCGGCGGTCGACGGAGCCAGATGGGCAGCCGAGAATCCGAGGGCGGGCGAGATTGCCGAGCAGACGCGAAAAGTGCTCGACGGGGTCCAGAAGAAGGCCGGCGTCGATGTCGGTTCGGGAGTCGAGCAACTGGTTCGCACCCTGTGCGATCCGGGCGGCGAAACCTCCGCGCAGACCAAGGCGCGCATCGAGCAGGGTTTGATCGCGTTCAACGCGAGCCACGGTGAGTTCCACGCCGTGATGTCGGCAAGCGGCCTCGATACCGAGTTGCGTCCGCCCTGTCGCACCAAAGAGGAATACAACGCCATCGTCGATGTCTGGCTGAAGGAGGCTGAAGCGGTCGCCCACGGCGGCACGGCGGCAGGCGCGTGGCGGCCGATGATCCAGGCGCTGGTGGTCAAGGCTCGGAAACGGAAGTCGGACCTGGAGGCGGGCAACGCGAAGCCGGCCGGGGAGCGCGACGAGGCAGACCTCGCGCAACGCGTCAAGCGAGCCGACATGGCCATGGCGGCGGCGCTCGACGGTGCGAACTACTACGGCAATCCACTCGATGCCAGGACCCAAGGGCTTGCGAAGTCGAACGCCCGCGCGTATTGGACAGCCGCCATGGTTTTCTGGCGGCCCGGCGCTGCGGCCCACACCGACGCGTTGTCTCTGACGGGCGAGGCGCGGATCGCGAAGGCGCAAGAGGCGGCGCGACTGCTCGACAAGGCGAAGGTCGTCTTCAAGCAGGGCATGCAGCGGCTGTGACGGCATTCCGCCGGCTCGCGCCCACCGGCCACGGGCAGCGCGTCCCTGCGACCTCTGGGAGACCCTGATTCGAAAGCGTCAGCGGCGCTTCTTCTGAAGCGGCTTCGACGCTTTCGAGCCCAGCCGGCTCTCCGTGCCCGCCAGCAGCCGCGAGATGTTGGCGCGGTGCCGCCAGGCCAGCAGCAAGGCCATCGCACCGGCGACGAACGCAGTCGGACCCGGACCCCAGATGAGCAGCTCGTAGAACGGCGCGAACGCCGCTGCCACAAGCGAGGCGAGCGACGAGTAGCGGAAGAAGAACGCGATCGCCGCCCACGTCAGCAGGGTCGCGACGCCGAGCAAAGGGTTGAGCGCGAACAGCACGCCGGCTGCGGTCGCGACGCCCTTGCCGCCGGCGAAGCGGAACCAGAGCGGCCACAGGTGGCCGAGAAACGCGCCGAGGCCCGCCAGCACAGCGGCCCAGGCCACGCTGTCGGCGTCGAATCCCCATCGCGGCGCGAGCAGCAACACCGCGAACGACGGCGCCCAGCCCTTGAGCGCGTCGAGTGCGAGTGTGAGCACGGCGGCCGCCTTGTTGCCCGAGCGCAGGACGTTGGTCGCGCCCGGACTCTTCGAGCCGTAGCTGCGCGGATCGGCCAGGCCCATCGCCCGGCTGACGATGACGGCGAACGACAGCGAGCCGATCAGGTAACCGGCGATGAGCGCAGCGAAGGGAAAGGCAGCCTGCATCGGAGTAAGCCGATTCTGGCGCCTCGCCGACGTGGCGGCGCCTGCGCGCCACGCGGCGTTGCTCAGTCGGCCGAGCGCTCCCGCTCCAGGCCGAAGCGCGTCTGCCGGCCCCACGCCTTCTGGCCGGTCAGGAACGAGACCCAGCCGAGCAGCGCGCCGGCGTGGCGGAGCAGCTGGAAGGTGAACGGCTCGGCAACGGCCGCGAGCAGGGCGGCGCCGATCGACGCGCGCCCCGCGTCGCCCACCCAGCGCCGATACAGGTGCACCGACCACAGGTGAAAGGCGAGATCGACCACGACCTTGCCGCCGATCAGCGCCGCGACGGGACCGACGACGTCAAGTCGGCCGGTGGCGGCATAGACGACGAGAAGCCCGAAGGCGGTGAGGCCGTAGAGCGGCTGCAGCGTGTCGATCGCCTTGACCGGCAGCATCCAGATGCCCAGCGCGCCGAGCCGCACGTCGCCGACCATCGCGCGGTACCACCACTGCGTCTGCAGGAAGCCGCCGAACCAGCGCCGGCGCTGGCGCAGGAACGCCCCGACCGAGCCCGGCGCCTCGGTGCGCGCCTGCGCGCCGCCGAGCACGCGGAAGCGCCAGACGACGCCGCGCGCTGCGGCGTGCCGTCGCATGCGGTGGATGAGCTCGTAGTCCTCGACGAGGCAGGCGGCATCGAAGCCGCCCACCTCGAGCAGGTCGGCGCGCCGGAAGCCGGCGAACGCGCCCGAGACGAGGAGCAGCCCGTCGACCCGCATCCAGGCATAGCGCGACAGGAAGTTGCGGATGTACTCGTACGTCTGGAACCATTCGAGCACGCGGCCGGCGGTCGTCGGCCTGCACACGGGCGTGATGACGCCGGTGACGCTGGCGAGTTCCGGCTCGGCGGCGAAGGCGGCGCGCACGGCGCCGACCGCTGCCCCGTCGAGCAGCGTGTCGCCGTCAACGGTGAGCACGACGTCGCAGGCCGTGCGCAGGATCGCCGCGTTGAGCGCGCGCGCCTTGCCGCCGTGCGGCAGCCGCAGCCAGACGATGGCGGTGCGACCGGCAACGGCCCGGCTCGTCTCGCCGGGCTCCGGCGCCGCGAGGCCATGCCGCGCGAAGAGGACCTTGGCGGTGCCGTCGGTCGATCCGTCGTCGGCGACGAGGATCTCTTCGGGCGGATCGACTTGGCAGAGGAGCCCGTCGAGCGTCGCCGGCAGGACCGCGGCTTCGTTGTGCGCCGCGACGATCACCGCCACGGTGACCCGCGACCCGGCGGGTTGCGCGACGGCCGCCCCGGCCGGTCGCAGCAGCGCCCACGTCTTCCAGCAGGTGAACGCCTGCAGCAGCGTGTCGTACAGGATGTAGGCGATCCCCACCGACCACGCCAGCACCCCTCCCCCGGCGAACGAGAAGGCGAACAGGGCCACCCACGCGACAAGCGCGGCGCCGTGGACGACGACGCTCGCCACCGGCGTGGGCGGCGGGGCGAGGCGTGACGAGGCGCGGGCCAGTGCCTGCGCAAGCGGGTCGGTCGTGGGTTCGATGATGAAGCGGGCGGTCCGGGCGTCACGGCGGACGCAACGCGGCGGCGAGTGTCGCCGGTTCGGCGAGCTGGTGTGAAATACCGGCCATGACCACCGTCCACCACTACACGAAAACCGCCGTCGTCCTGCACTGGCTGATCGCCGTCGGCATCCTCGTCAACATCGCCCTGGGTCTCTCGGCCGACTGGCTACCCGACGATTGGGTGCGACCCGTCATCGACACCCACAAGTCGACCGGCATCACCGTGCTCGGGCTGGTGCTGCTGCGCATCCTCTGGCGGATCGGCCATCGCCCGCCGCCGATGCCGTCCGGCTACGCCCGCTGGGAGCGCGTGGCGGCCCATGCCGCGCACGGTGCGCTCTACGCGCTGATGCTGGCGCTGCCACTCTCCGGCTGGATGCACGACTCGGCCTGGAAGGGCGCCGCGACCCACCCGATGACGCTATATGGCGTGGTGCCGTGGCCGCGCATCGGCTGGATCGAGCACGTGGAGCCGGTGCGCAAGGAATCGCTGCACGACCTCTTCGGCTGGTTCCACGTTGTCTTCGGCTACGTGCTGTACGGCTTGCTGGCACTGCACATCGCCGGCGCGCTCAAGCATCAGTTTCTCGATCGGGAGCCGGAGCTGCAGCGGATGTCCCTGTAGTCGCACCACCCCCCGGCAGGACACGGCGCAGCGCGGCCACCGCCGACGCGGCGCGAGCGGCCGTCTTGCCCGGCTCGGGCTTCGGCGCCGCGGCGACGCCGGCGCCGACGAACGGCGGCACCGGCGCCGGCAAGGTCTGGCACTCGGCGTAGATGCGCGCCTTGCAGTGCGCGCAGATGTCGCGATCCAGCCGGTCGAAGATGGCCGTGATGGCGAGCCGCTTGGCCGGGTAGATGTGGTCGACGCCGAGCGCCTCGATGAAGCCGGTGCGTTGCCACAGCTCCATCACCGGCGCGCGCGGCCGGTGGAAGTACAGGTCGCCGCCCCGGGCCCGCCGCGTCACCATTTCGGCGCGCCACATGTCGGCGGCTGCGAGGTCGATGAAGTTCATGCTCTTGGCCATCACCAGCAAGTGCCTCGCCGAGCCGACCGGCGCCCGCAGGTCGCGCAGCTGATCGCTCACGTGCGAGACGGCGCCGAAATAGACCTCGCCCTCCATCCGCACCATCTTCAACTGCGGGCACTCCGGCAGCGGCTCGGTCGCATCGGCTCGAACGACGAACGGACGGCCCGACTCGCGACTGTCGAACCCCATCACGCGCATCTCCGGTTTCGAGGTTCGGTACAGATAGACGACGAGAGACAGCAGCGCTCCGAGCAGGATCGCCATCTCGATGCGGATCGTGATCGTGGCCAGGAAGGTCGCCGCGGCTACGGCGAAGTCCTTTGGACTGAACCGCCACAGGCGATGCCAGGCGTCGAAGTCGAAGAGCGTCCAGGCGATGACGACCAACAACCCGGCGATGGCCGGGCGCGGGATCTGCGCCAGAAGCGGCGAGCTGACCGCGATCAGAAGCAGCAGCCATGCGGCTGCGAACACGGCTGCCAGCGGCGTGCGTGCCCCCGACTCGAGGTTGGGCACCGAGCGGTTGAGCGAGCCGCAGGACACGTACGACGAGAAGAAGCCGCCGACGATGTTCGACAGGCCCTGGCCGCGGAACTCTCGGTTGGCGTCGATGTACTGGCCGCTGCGCTCGGCGATCGCCTTGGCGATGGAGATCGACTGGCCGAGGGCGACGATGGTGAGCGCGAAGGCGATGCCGACGAGGTCGGGCAGGATGCGCGGGTCGACTGCAGGCACGCGGAACTGCGGCCAAGCCGACGGGATCGGCCCGACGACGTCGACCTTCGCCAGCACGAGGCCGACGCCCCAGCGGTTGACGACCCAGGCGAGCGCCGTGCCGACGACGATGCCGGCAAGCATGAAGGGCCACTTCGGCGCGAACCGCCTGACGACGAGCACCACGACGACCGTCACGAGCCCGACGCCGAGCGCCGACACGGATGTCGCGCCGATGTTCGATGACACGTGCCCGACCAGCGTCTGCACGCGATGCGCCGACGGCGCCGTGATGCCGAGCAGGTCGGGGATCGCGTAGAGCGCGATGAGCGTCGCGGCGCCGCTCGTGAAGCCGCGCAGCGCCGCCGGGGAGATGAAGTTGGCGATCGCGCCGAGGCGCAGCGCCCCGATCCCGAACTGCATCAACCCGACCAGCACGGTGACCGTCAGCGCGAGCGCGATATAGGCCGGCGTCTGCACCACCGCGAGCGGTGCGAGCGTCGCGAACAGGGCCAGCGAATTCGCGTTGGTCGGCCCCGACACGACTTGCCAGCTCGAGCCGAACAGCGCGGCTATGACCGTCGGCACGACCGCCGAGTAGATGCCGTACTCGGGAGGCAACCCTGCCAGCGTCGCGAAGGCGATGGCCTGTGGCAGGACGAGCAACGCGCCGAGCAGGCCGGCGAAGCCGTCGATCCGCAGCGTCTCGCCGTCGACGCGCCGGACCCAGGGGCCGAAGACGCGAGCCGGAAGGTTGATCACCCGTGGATTGTCGTTCGGTGCGCCACGGCCTCGCGCGCTCGCGGCACGCGCAACCCGGGGCTACTTCGCGCCGCCGCTCGCCTTGGCGACGTAGCGCGCGGCCGCCAAAATCTGCGCCTCGGTCAGCGTCGCCTTGTACGACGGCATCACGCCGAGGCCGCTGCGCAAGGCGGCAGCGACGCGAGCGGCGTCGGGCTGCAGCTCGTCGAGCACGGGGCCGATGGCGCCGGTCGTGCCGGCGTCCTGAAGCGTGTGGCAGAGGCCGCATGGCGGCGCGGCACCGGAGACGAAAAGCGCCTTGCCGGCGGCGAGCTGCGCCGCATCATCGGCGGCGCGGGCCTCGGGTGTTGCGACGAAGGTGGCCGCCACGGTGATGACCACCGCGGCGATACCGTGCGACCTTCGAGCGGCTGCGATCCGATCAGCCAACAGCGACCTTGACGGCGTGATCGAGCCAGCTGTTGTTGGCGTAGCCGCGCTCATTCTCGAGGCGCTTCTCGGGCTGGGTATGACCGGCCGCGTCGGTGGCACGGCTGACGACGACATAGCTGCCCGCCGGCATGCGCATCGGCAGGGCGAACTGCCGCCACGCGAAGCGGCCCAGATCGGGACCGATGAACGACGCATCGATCCACGTCCGGCCGCCGTCGGTCGACAGCTCGACGCGACGGATCGGAGAACCGTCACTGAACGCCACGCCGGTGACGTAGACGACGCCTGCCTTCACCCGGTCGTCGCCGACCGGCGACGTGACCCATGACTTGACGTTCATCTCCTGCAGCGACGGTTCGCTCGGCGTGCTCTTCTGCCCGAGCGGCGTCATGCGGTAACTCGTGGCCATGATCTTGGCCTTCGACTCCTCGGCGGTAAATGCAACGCGTCTCACGTACTTGACGTTGTTGACGCCGTTGTAGCCAGGCACGATGAGCCGCAATGGGCCGCCGTGCGCCAGCGACAGCGGCGCTCCGTTCATCTCCCACGCGAGGATCGCGTCGTCCGCGACCTTGACCGCCATCGAGCGCTCGACCATCACCGACAGCGGGTCGACGCCGGCCGGGATCTTTTCGCCGCCGGTGCCGGTCAGGTATCGCATTCCGGGCGCGACGCCGCCCAGCTCCTCGACGAGATGGCGCACGGGAATGCCGCTCCAGATGATGCAACCGGCAGCACCCACGGTCCACTGCGTTCCGCTCGGCTTGCTGGGGAAAAAGCCGCGGCCATTGCCGGAGCACTGAAGAACGGTCGCGATCGTTTCGAGGCCCATCGTCTTGAGGTCGCCGACGCTGAGGGTCCGCGGGTTCTTCACGCCTTCGATCGAAACCTGCCAGGCGTCGCGGTCGTTGAGGATCGAGGCATCGGGCGGCGGCAGGTTGTTGCGCACGTAAAGCTGCTCGGCCGGCGTGATGACGCTGGTGCCAAAAGCGCCGCGCTTGGTCTCGATGGTGTTCGAGCTGTGGACGATCACAGCGCTCGGGTCCTTCCACGCGACATAGGCAGGAAGCGGCTTCGCTCCGGCGGCGGCGGGCGCGGCGGCCTGCGCGGCGGCCGTGCCGCTGACGCTGGCGAGGCCGACACCGACGGCGGCGCTTGCGCCGCGGGCGAGCAGTTGACGGCGGCCGAGAACGGTGGATGCGATGGTCATGGGTTCGACTCCGGATGCGGGCAGACGGTCAAATCATGCCATTCATCGGCGCGTTGTTTGCGGGCGCGACCAACACGGCGTCGATGGCGTGACGAAGTATCCACAGTGCGCCGCGGTCGGACAGCGTCGACTCGGGGCGAAACAGCAGGCACACGCGCGCAGACGCGGGATGGAACAGCGCCAGTGGAGCGGCGGTTGAAGTCTCGCGCAACCACACCGCCCATCCCGACGGCATCGCGCCCTCATGAAGTCGGTGACGCGCGTGAATGCCGACGTGCACGAGCGGCCGATCGAAGGCGGCGGCGAGGGCGGGCTCGGGCCGGGCTGCCGCGAGTCGGCCGTGCCTCGGCGCGGTCCGCTCGACCGCGAAACCGGCTTGCTGAAGGACGACGAACGCGGCATCCCCGATGACGACCGACCCCGGCAGCGCGCCGGCCAGCGTCGAGTCCGCGCCGATGCCCGCGACGACGCGAACCCGTGACGACGCCACGACCGAGACGCCGATCGATGCGAGCGCGTTGGCCAGCGAGGCGGCGTAAGGGTCGCCGGCCGCATCGAGCCTGACCGCGAGCTCCGCCGGGGCCGCCGCCCGAGGGTGCGACGTTTTCACATCGGCTGCGAGCGTGCGGTGCCCGTCGAGGCCGAGCGCCCGCCACAGCGACGTCGCCTTGACCCGCGACTCCTCCGCCTCGTGCACCGGATCGGAGTCGGCGAGCAGCTCGCCGCCGGTGCTCACCTCGGCGATGCCGCCCTGCAGCGACGCGGCACGCAGCAACGTGCCGACGCGAGCGTCGCCGTCAGCGCGCACCTCGACGACGAGGCCGCCGTACCAGCCGCGCGGCGACACTTCGAGCGAGGCGATCGCCGCCAGCGCCTGGTGGCGCGGCGCGCCCACGAGCATGGGCGGCGCCGCGGTCGCGAGGATCGCGTCCCATGCGTCGACGCCGTCGCGCAGCGTGCCGGCGAGCCGGTCGACGGCGTGCACGACGGTCGCGAGCGACATCGGCCGTCGACGGTCGGTCAGCTCGAGCGTGCCGGACTCGCACAGCGGCGCGAGATCGTTCTTCAGCGCGTCGCTGCAGACGGCGAGCGATGCCGCGTCGACTTCCGACGCATACAGCGCCCGCAGCGACTCGGCCTCGCCGACCGCTCCCTCGCCGCGGACCACGGTTCCGCACACCGGCAACGACTCGACGCACCGGCCGCGAACGACGAGCTGCAGGTCGGGCGAGGCGCCGAACACGCGCTCGCCGCCACCGTCGTGAAAGCAGAACGTCGCGGGCGCTGGGTTGGCACGGCGCAGGCGTTCGAACGCGGCCGCGGCGGAGATGTCGCCCGCGGCGCGCCGGAAGCGCTGGCTGAGCGTGAGCGAGACGAATCCGGGTGACGACAGGGCGGTGATGCCGCGAGCGACGACATCGGCATAGGCGCCGGGGGCGAAATCGTCGACCGCGACGCGCCTGCCGTGCCCGCCACGGGCGACGGCGGGCGGCGCCGGGGTCGAGTCGTCGACACCCTCGAATGTCAGCGACACGCGATGCCACGTGCCGCGCGCGTCTCGTTCGAGCAGCGTCCGCCCGAACAGGAAGAAGCCAAGCTCGCCGTCGCCCCCGGTGCCTGACGCGAGCCGATGCGCGTCGAAACGCCAGGCGCCGACCAGCCGGATCTCGGGCAGCGAGGGCAAGGCGGCAAGGAAGGCGCGCAGTGCGGCGACCACCGGGCCGCGCTGCGCCTTGCGTCGAAACACGTCGAACGGCGCCGATGCGACGAGCGACGAGCCGAACCCGTCGAGCGGATCGACCACGAGCGCCCCGTCGCCCAGTCGCAGGCACAACGAAGGTTCGACCAGCAGCGTCGCGCCGAACGGGTGCAGCCCGGCAACGCCGCCGTCGGTACCGAAGTAGAAGCCAGGCCGGTGCTCGATGGCGGCGATCGCCGCGTCGACCTCGGCCGGGTCGGCGGCGCGCCGCTCGACTCCGACGCGCAGCGTCATGGCGGACGCGCGTCCGCTTCCGAGCGCTACTCCACCTTCGCGCCGCTGCGCAGGATCACCGGCTTCATCACGGTCAGCTGGTTCTGCATGAAGCGCTTCAGGTCTTCGGGGGATCCGCCACCGGGCTCCATGTAGACGGCGGCGAGTTTCTCGCGCACGTCGGGCGAAGCCAGCGCGGCGTTGATCTCGCGGTTCATGCGGTCGACGATCTCCGTCGGCGTCGACGCCGGCGCGACCACCGCCATCCACGCCGTGCTCTCGACATCGGGGATGCCGGCCTCCTTGAAGGTCGGGATGTCGGGCGTGAAGGGGCTGCGCCTGGCGGTCGACACCGCGAGCGGCCGCAGCTTGCCGGCCTTGACCTGAGGGATCACCGACACCGCCGGAACGCAGGCGAACTGCACATCGCCTTGCAGGAGCGCCAGGATCGCCAGCGGCGACGACGCGTAGGGCACGTGCACGGCGAAGGTGCCGGTCTTCGACTTGAGCAGCTCGACGCCGAGCTGCGACAGGCTGCCGACGCCCGTGGAGGCGAAATTGAACTGGCCGGGCTTGGCCTTCATCGCCTTGACGAGCTGTCCGACCGACTCGATGCCGCTGTCGGCGCGCACCGCGCACACGTTGGCCTGCGTGCCGCCGAGCACCACCGGACGCAGCTCGGTGAACGGGTCGTAGCCGAGCTTCTTGTACAGCACCGTGTTGTAGACGAGCGGGCCATTGGTCGAGACGAGGAAGGTGTAGCCGTCGCCCTTCTCCTTCGCGACCTGGCCGGTCGCGTTGTTGCCACCGCCGCCCGGCCTGTTCTCGATGATCACCGTCTGCCCGAGCTTCGGCGAGATCTTCTCGGCGATCAGGCGCGCGAACACGTCGGGCGACGAGCCGGGGCCGTAGGGGATGACGATCTTGATCGTGCGGTTGGGCCAGTCGCCGCTCTGCGCGGCGGCGGGGCCCGGCAAGCCGGCGGCGAGCGAAGCGGCGCCGGCGACGGCGAACGCGAGGATGTGGCGGCGATGAGGCATGCGGTCAGGTCTCCTGATGTTGATGGTCACGCGGCGAGCCTGTCACGATCGGCTCGGTCTCTTCGAAGAATCGCCCTTCGGCGGCGACGAAGCCGGCGACAAGGGTGCGATAGGCGGCCTCGACGACGTCGGGCAGCGGCGGGAAATCGGCGGCGCCCGCCTCGGCGAGCGAGCGCACGCGGGCGAAAACCGACGCCTGGCGCTCGGGGGCGGCGACGGCATACGCGTCGCGCTTGAAGCGTGTCGCGTCGCGCACGCACCGCGCTCGCTCGGCGAGCAACGACACGACCTGCCCGTCGATCGAATCGATGCGGCTTCGCAATTCGCCGAGCGTGGCGCCTTCGGGGCGGTGCGTCGGGTCGCGGAAGCGGCGCAGCGCCGGGCCTTCCGTGCTGGGTTCGGCCGCGTGGGGCGAAACGGTCATGCGCCGATTGTCGCCGCGTGAACATGCGACTCGTCAACGGGCCGGACGAGGCGCCGTCCTGCATCCGCCGCCCCGCCTCGGCCGTACGGTAGGGCACGGAGCACGCCCGTGCCACCCGAACCCAAACACCACCGGATGGAGATCCACATGAACGTACGTCGTACTGCCCTCGCCTTAGCCTTGGCGTCCAGTGCGCTCGCCCTCGCGGCCTGCGGCTCGATGATGAAGTCGGACAAGATGATGGCCAACTCGATGACGGTGCCGCTCTCGGCCGCCAACGAAGTGCCTCCCAACTCCAGTTCGGGCTCCGGCTCGGCGAAGGTCGAGCTCGACGGCAGCACGCTGCGCTATACGGTCTCGTACTCCGGCACGACCGGACCTGTGACCGCAGGTCACTTCCACGGCCCGGCCCTGCCGGGATCGAACGCGGGCGTCGTCGTCCCGTTCACCGGCTCGATGGCGAGCCCCATCAGCGGCACCGCGACGATCACCGCGGCTCAGGCCGAGCAGCTGAAGTCGGGCATGTGGTACATCAACCTGCACACGGCGGCTCATCCCGGCGGCGAGCTCCGCGGTCAGGTGAAATGACGCGGCGGGCCCTGCCCGCTCGCAAGTGGATCACGAGGAGGTCGGGGGCCGTCCGGCGCGCTCTTCCTCCTGCAGCCGCAACACACGGCGCAGCACCTTGCCGGTGGTCGTCATCGGCAAGGCGTCGATGAACTCGACCTCCTTCGGATATTCGTAAGGTGCCAGCTTGCCGCGCACGTGCGCCTGAAGCTCCCGGGCCAATGACGGTGAGGCGACCTGACCCGGCGCCAGCACGACATAGGCCTTGACGAGCGTGCCCCGCGCCGCGTCGGGTTTCGGAACGACGGCCGCGTTGACGACCGCTGGGTGCTTCACGAGGCAGTTCTCGACCTCGCTGGGGCCGATGCGGTAGCCGGCTGCCTTGAAGACGTCGTCGCTGCGGCCCTGGTACCAGAGATATCCCTCCTCGTCCATGACCGCAATGTCGCCCGTGCGGCACCAGCTGTCGCCGGCGTCCCCGGTGAACTTGTCACGCGTCGCGTCGTCGCGGTTCCAGTAGCCGAGGAAGAAGACGGGGTCGTCGTGGCCGTACCGGTCGCGACGGTGCAGGGCGACGTCGCCGGGGGTCCCCCTTGCGCATTCGCGGTCGGCGTCGTCGAGCACGGTGACGCGGTGCCCCGGGTAGGGGCGACCCATGCTGCCCGGCCGGGCGGGCCACAAGGCGGCGCTGTTGCCGACGATGTAGTTGATCTCGGTCTGCCCGAACATCTCGTTCGGAACGACGCCGAGGGCATCGCGGCACCAGGCGAAGACCGCGTCGCCGACCGCCTCGCCGGCGCTCATGATCGCGCGCAGGTGCAGTGCGTGATGGTCGCGCGGCGCCGGGATCGCCTTCATCATCGCCTTCAGCGCCGTCGGGAACAGGAACGTGTGGGTGACGCGATGGCGCTCCATCAGCGCAAACGCGACCTCCGGCGAGAAGCGGCCTTGCCAGGCGACGATCTCGCGGCCGAAGTACAGCGTCGGCAGCAGCGCGTCCATCAGGCCGCCCGTCCAGGCCCAGTCAGCGGGCGACCAGAACACCGCGTCGTCCTGCGGGAAGAAGTTCTGACTGCACACGAAGCCCGGCAGGTTGCCGATCAGCACCCGGTGCGGGATGAGCGCGCCCTTTGGAGGGCCCGTCGTGCCGCTCGTGTAGATGAGCACCGCGGGGTCGTCGGCGGCGGTGTCCGCCACACCAGGCCACTCGTGATCGACCGCATGCTTTCCTGCCCGCGCCAGCACGTCGTCCCAGTCGAGGTCTCCCCGCCCGCGCGCGCCGCCGACACAGACGATGCGTTCGAGCGACCCACACGCCTGCCGCGCCGCGAGCAGGTTGTCGATGCCGGTCTCGTCGACGAGCGCGATGCGCGCGCCGCTGTCGCCGATGCGGTATTCGAGCGCCTCGGGGCCGAACAGCATCGAAAGCGGCATCGCCACCGCGCCGATGCGCAGCACCGCCATGTAGGCGACCGCCGTCTCGAAGCGCTGCGGCATGACGATCGCGACCCGGTCGCCGCGGCCCACGCCGAGCTCGACGAGCGCGTCGGCAAGGCGGCGGCTGTCGGCGTCGAGCTCGCGGTAGCGGTGCAGCGAACGCGTGCCGTTCTCGTGGTCGGCGCGGATCGCAACGGCGTCGGGCCGCTCGCGGGCCCACCGGGCACAGCAGACCTCGGCGATGTTGAATCGCTCCGGAACGAGCCAGCGGAAGCCCGCGTGCAACGCGTCGTAGCGGTCGACGACGTTCGTCACGACGATGGCGGCGTGTCGGCGAACGCGGCGAGCGCGTCGCCGGTGACGCGGCAGATCCGCCACTCGGGCATCACCGCGGCCCCCATCGACTGGTAGAAGCCGATCGCGTGCTCGTTCCAGTCGAGCACGCTCCATTCGAAGCGACCGCAGCCGCGTTCGACGGCCAGCCGGCCCAGGCGCCGCAGCAGCGCCCGGCCGATGCCGCGGCCGCGCCAGGGCGGCTCCACGAACAGGTCTTCGAGGTAGAGACCCGGTTTGCCGAGGAAGGTCGAGAAGTTGGTGAAGTACAGCGCGAAGCCGACGATCCGCCCGTCGCGCTCGGCCACCAGCGCCTCGGCCGCGGGCCGGTCGCCGAACAGGTGCGGCGCGAGCGACTCGGGCGTGACCTCGACGAGGTGCTCGAGACGTTCGAACGCGGCGAGCCGAGCGATGAGGCCGACGATCGCCGTGGCGTCTCGCGGCTCGGCAGCGCGGATCGAGCCGGCGGCATCGTCGTTCATGGCACGAACATTCTGCCCCGCCGCTTACAGTGACTCCATGCGCAATGCCCCCTATCGACCCCGCCGCGTGCCGACGAGCCGCCACGTCGGCGCGCGCGGCCTGAGCCACCATCTGCTCGAGTGGGGAACCCCGTCGCCCACGATGCCGCCGCTCGTCATGCTGCACGGCTGGATGGACGTGGCGGCGTCGTTCCAGTTCGTCGTCGACGCGTTCGAGGCCGACCGTCACGTCGTCGCCATTGACTGGCGCGGCTTCGGCGGCACCGACACACCCGCGGCCGACACCTATTTCTTCCACGAGTACCTGGGCGACCTCGACCGCCTGCTCGCGGCTCTCTTCGGCGACGGCGCGACAGTCGACTTGCTGGGGCACAGCATGGGCGGCAACGTCGCGATGCTCTATGCCGGCGTCCGGCCCGGGCGGGTGCGACGGCTGGTCAACCTCGAGGGCTTCGGCATGCCACGCACGACGCCCGACGAAGCGCCGGCGCGCATCGCCCGCTGGCTCGATTCGCTCGCCACCACCGAGCAGTTGCGCCCGTACGCGTCGATCGACGCCGTCGCCGAGCGGCTGCGCAAGACCAACCCGCTGCTGCGCGAAGACCGCGCGCGCTGGCTCGCGGGTGAATGGTCGGCTTCGCTCACGTGCGCGACCGACGGTCAGCGCCACCTGCGCGCCGACCCGAATCACAAGCGCTCGAGCCCGCAGCAAGCCCAGGTCGACGAATGGCTCGCCAGCTGGCGGCGCATCGAGGCACCCGTGCTCTGGATCGAAGGCGATCGCACCGACCTGTCCGGCTGGTGGGGCACGCGCTACACCAAGACCGAGTTCCACGAGCGGCTGGCGCAGGTGCGAGACGTCGAGCGGCACATCGTCTCGCCGGCCGGGCACATGCTGCATCACGACCGGCCGGAGGACGTGGCCCGTCTGGTCGAGGGCTTCCTGTCAGAATCGCGCCCTTCGCCAACGCCCGATTCCGCGCGCAGCGACGCCTGAGAAGAAAGCCCCATGGACATCGAGCACGTCAATTCGATCGGCAACCACCTCTCCGACCTCTCCGAGCGCACCGAAGCGCTTCGGAGGTATCTTTGACTACGACCGCAAACTGCTGCGGCTGAACGAGGTCAACGCTGCGCTCGAGAACCCCAAGGTCTGGGACGAACCGAAGCGCGCGCAGGAGCTGGGCCGCGAAAAGCGGCAGCTCGATACCGTCGTCGAGACCATCGACCACCTGACGTCCAACCTCTCGGACAACACCGAGCTGTTCGGGATGTCGAAGGCCGAAGGCGACTTCGACGGCCTGAAGGCGATCGAGGACGACGCCAGCAAGCTCGACAAGGCGGTCGCCGAGCTCGAGTTCCGGCGCATGTTCAACAACCCCGCCGACCCGAGCAACTGCTTCGTCGACCTGCAGGCCGGCGCCGGCGGCACCGAGGCCTGCGACTGGTGCCAGATGCTGCTGCGCCAGTACCTGCGCTACTGCGAGCGCAAGGGCTTCAAGACCGAGGTGATGGAGGAGAGCGAGGGCGATGTCGCCGGCATCAAGAGCGCGACGATCAAGGTCGAGGGCGACTACGCATTCGGCCTGCTGCGCACCGAGACCGGCGTGCACCGGCTGGTGCGCAAGAGTCCGTTCGATTCCGCGGGAGGCCGGCACACCAGCTTCGCGAGCGTGTTCGTCTATCCCGAGGTCGACGACTCGATCGAGATCGACATCAACCCGGCCGACGTGCGCACCGACACCTTCCGGGCCTCGGGCGCAGGCGGCCAGCACATCAACAAGACCGACTCGGCGGTGCGCCTCACGCACATTCCGACCGGCATCGTCGTGCAGTGCCAGAACGACCGCTCGCAGCACCGCAACCGCGACGAGGCATGGCAGATGCTGCGCTCACGCATGTACGAACACGAGATGCGCATCCGCATGGCGGCGCAGCAAAAGCTCGAGGACAGCAAGACCGACGTCGGCTGGGGCCACCAGATCCGGAGCTACGTGCTCGACCAGAGCCGCATCAAGGACCTGCGCACCAACGTCGAGGTCAGCGCGACGCAGAAGGTTCTCGACGGCGACCTCGATCCGTTCATCGAAGCGAGCCTGAAGCAAGGCGTGTGAGTAAAGTGCGTGACACCTCGACATCGAGAGCCCGATGAAGACCATGAATGTCCGGGAGCTGCGCCAGGGAGCGCCGCGTCTGAAGGAATCGCTGGCCGAGGAAGGCGAAGTGCTGCTCGTGTCCAACGGCGAGCCCATCGCACGGCTTTTCGCGAGACGATGCCGATGAGCGACATCCCCATCGAGCAACTCATCCGCGAGGAGCGCGACCGGCGGTGAGCACCGTCTCCCTCGACACCAGCGTTCTCGCGAAGCGCGACCTGCCCGCGCCCGAGCCGGAGAAAGTCGAAGCCTTGCTCGAGCGGGCGGAGCATCGGTTCGTCCTGAGCGAGCTCCTGGTCGTCGAGCTCGAGTCGGCGCTTCGCCGCAGGGCCGCGGAGCAAGGCTCCCGGGCGATCCATCGGGCCAAGGTGCGCCTGCGGATAGACGACGATCTGCGCAGCGGCTTCTTCTCGTTGCACCCCCTCGCAACGGACGACCGCCAGTTCGCGCGCGCTGCGGGCCTGCGCGTCACGACGTTCGTCTGACGCGCACAGAACCCACACCGAGACTTCACCCCATGCGCGAAGGCACCGCCCCCATCGTTCGCCGCGAAGACTACGCGGCGCCACCCTACTGGATCCGCAGCGTCGACCTCACGTTCGACCTCGACCCGGCGAAAACGCGGGTCACGAGCCGGATGAAGATCGAGCGCAACGCCGACGTCGCGGCTGCGCCGCTTCGCCTGCAGGGCGAGGGCATCACGCTCAGCCGCTGCCTCGTCGACGGCGCTTCGGTTTCGTTTCGCCACGACGACGGGTTCGTCGTCATCGACGGGCTTCCCGAACGACCGTTCACGCTCGAGATCCGAAACACCTGCGCGCCGGAGAAGAACACGCAGCTCTCGGGCCTCTACAACTCCGGCGGCGGCTTCTTCACGCAGTGCGAGGCCGAAGGATTTCGCCGCATCACCTGGTTCCTCGACCGGCCCGACGTGATGGCCGAGTACACGGTGACCCTGCGCGCCGACAAGGCCGTCTATCCGGTGCTGCTGTCCAACGGCAACCTCGTCGAACAGGGCGACCTCGACGGCGGCCGCCACTACGCGAAGTGGCACGACCCGTTTCCCAAGCCCAGCTACCTGTTCGCGCTCGTCGCCGCCGATCTCGTGGCCCGCGAGCAGCACATCCGCTCGCGCGCCGGCAGGAACCACCTGCTGCAGGTGTGGGTGCGGCGCGGCGATCTCGACAAGACCGAGCACGCGATGCGGTCGCTGGTGTCGGCCATCGTCTGGGACGAAGCGCGGTTCGGTCTGCCGCTCGACCTCGAGCGCTTCATGATCGTCGCCGTCGGCGACTTCAACATGGGGGCGATGGAGAACAAGGGTCTCAACATCTTCAACACGAAGTACGTCCTGGCCCAGCCATCGACCGCGACCGACGACGACTACGCCGACATCGAAGCCGTCGTCGGCCACGAGTACTTCCACAACTGGACCGGCAACCGCATCACCTGCCGCGACTGGTTCCAGCTGAGCCTGAAGGAAGGCCTCACGGTCTTTCGCGACCAAGAGTTCAGCATGGACCTGCTCGAGACGGCGAGCGCGCGCGCCGTCAAGCGGATCGAGGACGTGCGGCGCCTGCGCCAGTACCAGTTCCCGGAAGACGCGGGCCCGATGGCGCACCCGGTGCGGCCCGACAGCTACGTCGCGATCGACAACTTCTACACGCCCACGGTCTACGAGAAGGGCGCCGAGGTCGTTCGCATGATGCAGGCACTGGTCGGTCGCGCCGGATTCGCGCGCGGTATGACGCTCTACTTCGAGCGTCATGACGGGCACGCCGTGACCTGCGACGACTTCGCCCAGGCCATCGCCGATGCCAACCCCGGCAGCGACCTCGCAGCGCGCCTGCCCGCGTTCAAGCGCTGGTATGCGCAGCCCGGCACACCCCGCGTCACCGCCCGCGGCCGCTACGACGCGCCCTCGCGAACCTACACGCTGGGCCTCGAGCAGGCCGGCAGCGAAGGTCAGTTGCCGTTCGTCGTGCCGATCTCGATGGGGCTCGTCGGCGACGAAGGCACGCCGGTCGCGCTTCGCCTGGAAGACGAGCCCGCCGACGCCGCTGGAGCGGGTGCGACGAGCCGCGTGCTCGTGCTCGACGAACCGCGCGCCTTCTTCACCTTCGTGGACGTCGAGCGGCCGGTCGTGCCGTCGCTGATGCGGGGCTTCTCGGCACCGGTGGTGCTCGTCGACGACCTCGCCGACGCCGACCTGATCACCCTGCTCGCCCACGACGCCGACGGCTACGCACGCTGGGAAGCCGGGCAGCGGCTCGCGCTCGACCGCATCGTTCGCGCCGTCCGGTCCGAAGGCGAAGGCATCGCGCCGGAGCTCGACCCCGCGTTCGTCGACGCGATGCGGGCGGTTCTCGTGCACCCGTCGCTCGACCCGAAGTTCAAGAGCCTCGTGTTGATGCTGCCGAGCGAGGTCTACGTGTCGGAGCAACTCGACCGCGTCGACCCGCAGCGCGTGCATGCCATGCGCGAGGCGATGAAGGCCGGCCTCGCCGAGATGCTTCGCGACGACTGGGAGCGGGCGTGGGTCGCTCACCAGGTCGAGGGCGGCTATTCACCGGACGCCTCGCAGTCCGGCCGTCGCGCACTCGCCAACCTCGCGCTGACGATGCTGTGCATCGATGCCGTTGGCCGCGGCGACCCGACGTGGCCCGGTCGCGCCTACCAGCGCGTGAAGGACGCGACCAACATGACCGACCGGCAGGGTGCGCTCGGCGCCCTCATCGCCAGCGGCTCGGACCTCGCGGACGCCGCGCTCGACCATTTCCATCGAAGGTTCGCCGACGACCCGCTCGTCGTCGACACCTGGTTCTCGATGCAGGCGACCGCCCCCGAGCGCGACGGGCGCGTCTTCGAACGGGTGCAGGCGCTGCGCTCGCATCCCGACTTCACGTTGAAGAACCCGAACCGGGCGCGCAGCCTCATCGGCGCCTTCGTTTCCGGTAACCCCGCCGGCCTGCACCGCGCCGACGGCACCGGCTACGCGTTCTGGGCCGCGCGCGTGGTCGAGCTCGACGCGATCAACCCGTCGATCGCGGCGCGCACGGCGCGGGCGCTCGACCGCTGGGCGCGCCTGACCGAGCCGTATCGCGCGAAGGCACGCGAGGCGATCGCCTCGGTGGCCGAGAACGCGTCGCTCTCCGACGACACGCGGGAGATCGTCGAACGTTCGCTCGCCGCCTCTACAACCTGACGAGGACATCCGCCATGCCCGGCACTGCGAAGAAGGCCAGCAAGGCCGCCCCGAAGAAGTCCGCCGGTCGGCGAAATGCGTTCTACGCGCAGTCGGGCGGCGTGACGGCCGTCATCAACGCGTCGGCGTGCGGATTGATCGAGACCGCGAGGGCCCACCGCGACCGGATCGGCACCGTCTACGCCGGCCGCAACGGCATCATCGGCGCGCTCACCGAGGACCTCATCGACACCGGCAGGGAAAGCGCCGCCGCGATCCGCGCCCTGCGGTCGACGCCGGCGGGCGCCTTCGGCTCGTGCCGCTACAAGCTCAAGTCGCTCGACGCCAACCGCCGCGAGTACGAGCGCCTGATCGAGGTCTTCCGCGCCCACGACATCGGCTACTTCTTCTACAACGGCGGCGGCGACTCGGCCGACACGTGCTTCAAGGTCAGCCAGCTCTCCGAGTCGCTCGGCTACCCGGTGCAGGCGATCCACGTTCCCAAGACCGTCGACAACGACCTGCCCATCACCGACTGCTGCCCCGGCTTCGGCTCGGTGGCGAAGTACGTCGCCGTGTCGGCGCTCGAAGCGTCGTTCGACGTGCGCTCGATGGCGCGGACCTCGACCAAGGTCTTCGTCCTCGAGGTGATGGGCCGCCACGCCGGCTGGATCGCCGCGGCGGGTGGGCTCGTCGAGTCGCACGGCATCCCGGTCGTCGTGCTGTTCCCGGAGATCGCGTTCGACGAGGCGAGGTTCGTCGCCCGCGTCGACACGCTGGTGAAGGCGCACGGCTACTGCACCATCGTCGTCTCGGAGGGTGCGCACCGCGCCGACGGCAGCTTTCTCGCCGAGCAGGGCACGAAGGATGCATTCGGCCACGCCCAGCTCGGCGGCGCGGCGCCGGTGGTCGCGCAGATGCTGAAGGACGCGCTCGGTCACAAGTTCCACTGGGCCGTGGCCGACTACCTGCAGCGCGCGGCGCGGCACATCGCCTCGAAGACCGATGTGAAGCAGGCGTACGAGCTCGGCGCGCGCGCCGTCGAGCTGGCGCTCAAGGGCGAGAACGCCGTCATGCCGACGATCGAGCGCACGTCGGACTCACCCTATCGCTATCGCATCGGCAAGGCCGACCTCGCCGACGTGGCCAACGTCGAGAAGTTCATGCCGCGCGACTTCATCACCACCGACGGCTTCGGCATCACCGAGAAGTGCCGCACCTACCTGCTGCCGCTGATCGCGGGCGAGGATTACCCCACCTATCGCAACGGCCTGCCGGTGTATGCAACCCTCAAGAACACCGCAGTCGCGAAGAAGTTGCCGCCGTTCGAGCTGAAGTGAGGGCGTGACCCTCCGCTAGAATCGCGGGTTGGCCGGCGTAGCTCAGTTGGTAGAGCAGCGCATTCGTAATGCGAAGGTCGGGAGTTCGACTCTTCTCGCCGGCACCAGGTTCCTCCTTCATTGAATCGGCCGGCAACGGCTCGTCGCGAGCGACAACGTTTCGCGAACGAGATCACCCCTAAGTAGGAGCGCGTGGCCCACCGAATCACCTTGAGGGGTGTGGAAGGACTTTCCCCTGTGCGTCGCGCTTGGCCGTGGGTTACCTTGGCGGCAGGAGGTTTGCGATGGCCACGAGGAATCGATCAGTCCAGGGGGGCGTGCGGGTCCTCGCCTTCACGTTCGCCGCGGCGCTCACGTCGTGCGGGGGCGGCGGAGGCGGCGGAGGCAGCGACGGTGAAGGTGCTGCCCTGGGGGGCAACTACTTCCCTTTGGACGCGGGCGCACGGTGGTACTACGAGGGAGACGCCGGCAGCAGCGTCCTGGGCGTGCGAGTGGTCGGCCCGGGAAGCGTCGGCGGCATCTCCGGCACGCTGGTCGAAACCGAAGACCGCAGTTTGGGGGGCCTTGTCGATCAGACGATCTACGCCGTAGCCGCCGACGGCGTGCGCCAGTACGCAACGCCGGCCCCGACGGACACCATCGAGCGAGCCCTGGACGGGCTGCAGATCATGCGTTTCCCGCTGCGCGTGGGTGACACGTTTACGCAACTCGACACGACGATCGACAGCGGCCTCGACTTTGACGGCGACGGTCGCACCGACCGGCTGGCCCTGCATTCCGAGATCACGGTCGTTGGCCTCGAAACGGTCTCGACGGCTGCCGGCAGCTTCACGGAGGCGCTGCACCAGCGCCAGACCCTGACCGAACGGATCATTCCGAGTGGCGGCGCTTCCCCTGTCACCGTGACCATCATGGGCGACGTCTGGTACGGCAACGGCGTCGGCGAGGTGCAAAGCACCGTTCGGATCAGCGGCGCGGGCTTCGACGAAAACTACAGCTCGCGACTCGCCGCCTACGGCGTCGGGAATCGGCGCAGCGAAGCGGTGGCACCCACGGTCATGTCGGTCACGCCGACGCTGCCGGTCCGATCCGCCGTGGCGAACATCAGCGCGGTGTTGAGCGAAGTGCTCGACCGACATTCCGTCGGCGCGGGCTCGCTGCTCGTGCGCGACGCGCAAGGCGTGGCGGTGCCAGGAACGGTGGCGCTGCAGGCCGATGACGCCACCCTCCGATTCACGCCCGCCGCTCCGTGGAGCGATGGCGTCTACGTTGCAACGCTCGACGGCGTGACCGATCTGGTGGGCAACGCACTGGCGCCCCCGAAGACCTGGACGTTCGCGATCGATGACACAGCGCCCGGCGTCGTGGCGTCGTCGCCCGGCATGAACGCGGTCGACGTTCCGCTCACGACCTCGACGATCACCGTCGACTTCAGCGAGCCAGTCGATCCAGCCTTCATCAACGCATTCAACACCCGCCTGTTCGAAGGAAACACCCAGATCCCGGTCACCGTGACCGCGTCCGGCAATCGGGTCACACTCACGCTCACGGCGCCGCTCGGCCTGCGCAAGACCTACGATGCCGCGGTCGCGGCGTTCGACCTCGCGGGCAATCCGATGGTCTACAACCTGTCGTTCAAGACGACGCAGGGTCGCTTCGGTTTCCCGACGCCACTGGTCGAGAGCGTGGTCGGGCCGGCGGTGGCGATCGGCGACGTCAACGGCGACGGCATCGCCGATGTGCTGCTCGGCACCGATTCGAACGCCACGCCGGGACAGCCGGGCGGCGTGTTCCTGTTCGCCGGCCAGGCGGACGGCACCCTGGCGGCGCCGGTCGTTCTGGACGTCGGCACGCAGTTCACCTGCCCGGCCACCAGCATCGCCATCGGCGACCTCGACGGTGATGGTCGCCCCGACATCGCACTGGCCGGCTACGGCTGCGGCGTGCAGATCCTGCGCCAGACCGCCGGCGGCGGCCACACCGTGGGGCAGCACCTCCCTGGCCTCGACATTTTCCGCGTCGTCATCGCCGACCTCGACGGAGACGGCAGCCTCGAGCTGCTGGGCGGCGGCTCCATCGCGACGCTCGCGGTGTGGAGGCAAGGTACCGGCGGGGCGCTGACGCTCTCGGCAAGCCCTTCGATCGGACCCTTTGCCGGACTGAAAGACCTCGCTGTCGGCGACATCGACGGCGACGGACGGCTTGACATCGTCGTCGCTCTCCTCGGCGCCTCCGGAGAGGACGTCGGCGTGATGCTGCAGCAGGCCGACGGCTCGTTCGCCCCGGCTGTCGCCTACGCCGCAGGCGGTTACTACGGCATCAACCGGGTCGCCGTAGGTGACCTTGACGGCGATGGAAGGGCAGAAGTCGTGGCGACCAGCTCGATTAATTTCGTCGCGCTGTGGCGACCGATGGCGAACGGAACGCTGGGTCCGGTCGAGCGCGTGCAAGCCGAGCAGAATGCCGTGTCGCTCGTCATCGCCGACATCGACAACGATGGCCGCAAGGACATCGTGGTCGGCCACTTCAGCGAGTCGCTGTTGGGCATTCTTTATCAACAGGCGGGCGGCGGCTTCTCACCAGAAGACCTGTACGTCAGCAAGCAACCGAGCTATGTCGGTACGCAGACGCTGGCCGTCGGCGACCTGAACCGCGACGGATTTCGCGATGTCGTGCTCGATGGCCAGTTGATCCGACAGCACGCCGGTGGCGGTCTGCAGAAGCATGCAGCGCCGAACAAGACTTCGAACAGGGGATTGGCCGCGCTGCGGTCGATCCTGAAGTGAGGGGCGCCGGTGATGCCGCTGCGAAGGCGGTCGACGTGATGCCCGAACCGCGGGTCTCGGGTAGGCGCCGATTTGGCCCAGTCGTCGAACGCTATCGCCGGGGGCCTGTGGGCCCGTCCTCGGCCAACAGCGCCCGCGGATCTCCCATCATCACCTGCGTGTCTTCGAATCCGCTGGGATTTGGTCGGCGATCGGACGCGATGAAGAGCTCGTCCATGGCCTTGATCTCGGCGCGGGGCACAGTCGGGGCGGGAGCAGGCCGTTGCGCCGGCTTCGCGGCACCCCCGTCCTTGTACGACCGCAGTTCGGCCTGAAGCGCCCGGACCTGATCGACCAGGCCGACGCCGCGGGTCTGCTCCATCTTGAGCTGAGCCGACAGCCGTGCCTGCTTGTCGGTCGCGGCGGCGAGCTTGCGCTGCCAACGCAGCCCCGTCGCGAGCCAGCCGATGGCCGCACCGGCCGCGAAGCCCAGGCATGCCGCGATCGCGACGCCGATGACGGAGGAGGCGATGAACATCGCGTCAGTCTAGGACGGCTCGCATCCGCAAGCCATGAACTCCGTCACGTCGGGCGGCCGCGCGACGCTCAGGGGTTCGCGCCGACCGCCCGCCAGATCGTGTTGCCGACGTCGTCGGCCACGAGCAGCGCGCCCTTGCCGTCGATCGCCACACCGACCGGCCGGCCGTGCGCGTCGCCATCGCGGTCGACGAACCCGGTGAGCACGTCGACCGGCGGGCCCGAGGGCTTGCCCTGTGCGAACGGAACGAACACCACCTTGTAGCCGACCGGAGGCTTGCGGTTCCACGAGCCGTGCTCGCCGATGAACATGCCGTTGGCGAACGGTGCCGGCAGCGCGGTCGTTCCGGCAGCGGCAAGCCCGAGCGCCGCGACGTGGGCGCCGAGCGCGTAGTCGGGCGGGATCGCCCTGGCGACGAGATCGGGACGCGGCGGCTTGACGCGCGTGTCGACGTGCTGGCCGTAGTAGCTGTAGGGCCAGCCGTAGAAGGCGCCGTCCTTCACCGACGTGAGGTAGTCCGGCACGAGGTCGTTGCCGAGTTCGTCGCGCTCGTTGGCGACGGTCCAGAGCGCGCCCGCGTCGGCTGCCCAGGCCATGCCGTTCGGGTTGCGCAGGCCCGTCGCGAACAGGCGCTTGCGGCCGCTCGCACGGTCGATCTCCCAGACGGCGGCGCGACCTTCCTCGGCGGCCATGCCGTTCTCCGCGACGTTGCTGTTGGAACCGGCGGTCGCGTAGAGCTTCGTGCCGTCAGGCGACGCGATGACGTTCTTCGTCCAGTGGTGGTTGATCGGCCCGGCCGGCAGGTCGGTCACCTTCGTGCCGGCAGCCGCGATGCTGGTCTGCCCGACCGTGTACGGAAAGCGCAGCACTGCGTCGGTGTCGGCGACGTAGAAGTCGGAGCCGACCAGCACCATGCCGAAGGGCGAATTCAGGTTGGCGATGAAGACGGTTTTCGTCTCGGCGACGCCGTCGCCGTCGGCGTCGCGCAGCAGCGTGATGCGGTTCGCCGACCGGACGCCGGCGCCCGCCCTGCCCTGCACGAACTTCATCACCTTGCCCTTGATGCCCTTGCCGTCCTCCGGCTTCGGCGGCGCATTGGTCTCGGCGACGAGTACGTCTCCGTTGGGCATCACGTAGACCCAGCGCGGATGGTCGAGCCCGGTCGCGAAGGCATTGACGACGACACCCGACGCCGCGGTCGGCTTCTCGCCCGCCGACCAACCCTTGGCAGGTGCGATCTGCACGGTCGGCAGCAGGCTCTTGTCGACCGGCGCGATGCGCGGGTTCGGCCCGACGGTGTCTGACGGCGAGGCCACCGGTGCGCGGTCGGCATCGCCGGGCAGGGCACACGCTGAAAGCGCCATGCCGGCGATGGTGATGAACACCACGGAACGGGTGGCAGTGAGAGGATGCAAGCGGAACTCCTGGGCGATGACCGGCGATGCGGCAGCTGGGCAATCGGCGAGCCTGCCGGTGGATCAGAACGAGAGGGCCGCTGTAGCGCCAAGAAGCCAGGTACGGCCCGGCGCCGGCTCGAAGAAGCGGCGATTGCCCTCGTTGACGATCACCGAACCGGCGATGCGACGCGCGAACAGGTTGTCGGCCCGGGCGAAGGCGTCGAGTCGCCAGGCGCCGACGCTCGCCCCGTAACCGGCGGTCGCGGCGGCGATCGCATGGCCCGAGGCGGCATCGCTGTTGGCGTCGTCGACCCAGACCCGGCTCGAGGCACGCAGCTCTACGCCGCCGCGCAGTCCCGTCGCCGGCCGCCACGCCAGCGAGGCGAACCACGTCGTGCGCGCGATCCCGGGCAGCCGGTTGCCGGCCGGGATCGCCAGCGTCGGCGTCGTGCACGGCGACGCCGAGCAGGTGACGAAAGCGTCGCGGTAACGTGCGTCGAGCAGCGTGTAGGCGACGTCGGCGCGAGCCGCACCGAACGCCGTGCGGGTCCACGACACCTCCAGGCCGCGCCGCCGGGTCGCCCCCGCGTTTCGATACGTCGACCGACCGCCGACGTTCGTCTGCGTGACGATCTCGTCGTCGGTGTCGGTCTGGAACACCGCCGCGTTCAGGTCGCCGACGCTCGCGATTCGCGTCTTCACGCCGGCTTCGACGCTGGTGCTGCGCGACGCCTTCAGGGCGAGGTTGAGTCCGGTGCCACCGCCCGGTCGGTAAGCGAGCTCGTTGAGGGTGGGCGTCTCGAAGCCGCGGCCGATCGTTGCATAGGGGTGCACGTCGTCGCTCGCCGCGACCATCACGCCGAGCACGGGCAGCGTGGCCGAGTACGCGACGCGGCCGCTGTCGTCGGGGTTGGGACCGGCGACGTACGCATCGCTCGAGACGAAGCGCACGCGGCTGCGTCGCACGCCCGCGTCGACGGTCCAGCCCGGCGCCGGCATCCATGCAAGCTGCACGTAGGGATCGAGATTCGAGACGCGGTTGCGTTCGTCACGACGCAGCTCGCCACGAACGCCGAGTTCGCTCCCCGAGAAGTTGGTGTAGCCCTCGCGGTGTTCGCGCAGCGCATCCCAGCTCAGCCCGGCGACGACCGACAGCGGCGTCGTCGCGACCTCGCCCCTCCAGCGCCATCGGACATCGGCGCCGGCGTAGTCGCGGTCGAGCGCGATGACGCCGCCCGGGTGCAACAGGCCCGCCTGCACGGCGACCGGAATCGACTGGAACTGCTCGGCACTCCGCCGGCCGGCATAGACCAGCGCTCGCAGCGCATGCCCACCGTCGAACGCCCGTTCGTACGTCAACCCCGCCTGCGTCTGGTCGAACGACTTGCGCGTGTCGAACTTGAGCGCCGCCGGATCGACGCCGCGTGGGTCGGCTTCGAACTGCGCCCGCGTCAGGCCCAGCGGATCCTCCGCCTCGGGAACGACGACGCGGTTGGCGATCAGCGTCAGCTTGCCTGCGCGGTCGCCGTCGAACGTCAGCTTGACGTTGCCGATCGAGCGCTCGGCGGCGCTGTGGTCGCGGTAGCCGTCGGTCGTGAACCGGCTCGCCGATACGGCATAGCCGAACGCCGGTGCACCGCCATCGCCGCGGAGGCCACCAACGGCGCGCAGCCCGATTCGTCGCGACGCGTCGCTGCCAGTCGACGCACCGGCCTCGACCCGCGGAGTCCCGCGGCCTTCCTCCGTGAACACCTGCAGCACGCCGCCCGACGAGTTGCCGTAGAGCGCCGAGAACGGTCCGCGCAACACCTCGATCCGGTCGACCGACGACAGCTCGACGTTCGAGATCTGGCCCTGCCCGTCGGGCAGCGTCGCCGGAATCCCGTCGACATAGAGGCGGACGCCACGGACGCCGAACGACGCACGGGCACCGAAGCCGCGAACGGAGATCTGCACGTCCTGGGCGTAGTTCTGCCGGTCGCGCGCCACGAGGCCCGGAACGCCGCCGAGGCTTTCGGAAAGGTTGATGCGAGCGCGGTCGAGCCGCACGTCGTCACCGTCGATGCGGTCGATCGAGGCTGCGACGTCGAACGGCGAGCGCGAGGTGCGGGTCGCCGTCACGACCACCGGCGAAAGGGTCGAGGTGGGCAGCCCTGCGTCCTGTGCAGCGACATCGTGGGGAGCGGACAGCGCGGTGAACGAGACCGCAGCCGCCGCGACCAACCCGACGATGCCGCGTCTGCCGTCGTCGCGAGCGGCATGTCGGCCGCCGACCATCGCAAACGTCACGTGCGCGCCGACAGCACGATCCCGGCGACGATCAGCACGAAGGCCGCCGCGTGATACCAGTGCGGAGCCTCGCCGAGGAAGCCGGCCGAGAGGATGGCCGCCAGCAGCGGTGTGAGGTTCTGGAAGAAGCCCGCGACCGTGGGCCCGACGCGGCGGACGGCGGCTCCCCAGCAGCGGTAGGCGATGATCGCCGGCCCGATCACGATGAAGGCGAGTCCGGCCACCAGGGGCCAGCCCCAGCGGATCGGCTCCGGTGTCAGCAGCACCTGTTCGCCGGCGGCGAAAGCCCCCGACCACATCACGCCGAACACGAGTTGCGCCATCAGGAACGCCGCCCAGTCGTCGCGGATCGAGGCTGGCCCGCCGGTGCGCGACAACAGCCAGCTGTACAGCGCCCACAGGGCCGTCGCGATGAGGATGATCACGTCGCCTGGAACCAGCCTGAGTTCGAGAAGCCGTGCCGGATCGCCGTGCGCGAGCACGAGCAGCACGCCCGCGATCGACAGCGCGGCACCGAGCAGCGCCCGGCGCGACACCGCAGCGCCGAAGCCGATCGCGCCGATCGCCAGCATGAAGAGCGGGACGCTCGACGCGACGAGTGTCACGTTGATGGGCGTCGAGGTCTGCAATGCCAGGTACTGCAGGGCGTTGTAGGAGCCGATGCCCACGAGCCCGAGCAACGCGTACCAACCGGTGTGGCGCCAGAGGTCGCTGCCGGGCCGCAGGACGCGTGCTGCGAACGGCAGCAACACGACGAAGGCAAACGCCCAGCGCAGGAAGTTGAGCGTCAGCGGTGGAACGAGGTCGCGCACCGCCCGGCCGACGACCGCGTTCGCCGCCCACATCAGCGGCGGCACCACGAGCAGGAGCACGGTGCCGGGCGTGAGGCGCATCGAGGCCATGGCGCCCGAACCCGTCAGCGAAGGACGGCCACCAGCGTCACCACCAGCACGATCGCCGCGAGCGCCCAGCCGAGTGCGCCGACCGGTTGCGCAGCACGCAGCGGCGGGGCTGTGCGCGCGACCGGCTTCGCGCTCGGCGATGCCGTCACCGGCTGACGCGACGCGAGCAGTTCCTCGAAGGCGGCGAAGAAGTCGTCTGTCACCTTCGCCGCAGCAGCGTCGACGAGGCGCGAACCGATCTGCGCGAGCTTGCCGCCGACGCTGGCCTTCGCCGCATAGGTTAGCAGCGTCGATTCACCCTGCGGCTCGAGCTTCACCGTCGCCGAGCCCTTGCCGAAGCCGGCGACGCCGCCCTGCCCGTCGAACGCCATCGTGTAGCCGTTGGGCGGATCGACGTCGGTCATCTTCAGGTTGCCCTTGAAGCGCGCGCTGACCGGGCCGACCCTCATCGCCACCACGGCGGTGTAGGCGTTGTCGTCCGTGCGCTCGAGCGATTCGCATCCTGCGATGCACGCCTTGAGCGAAGCGGGGTCGTTCAGCGCAGCCCAGGTCGCGTCGCGCGGAGCGAGGATGGTGCGACTGCCGGTGAGTTCCATGGGTAGCGTCTCCGTGAGGATCAGTGGAGCGGCCGCGCCGTCGCGCCGCGCATCGCTCGCGCGAGATCGGCGAGGCTCTGCAGGTTGTGCATCGGCAGCATGCGGTCGACCTGCGGCAGCAGGGCGCGGATGCCGGCGGCGCGCGGCTCGAAGCGGTCGAAGCGCAGCAGCGGGTTGAGCCAGACGATTTGCCGCGCGTAGAGGCGCAGCTGCCTGGCGGCTCGCGTGAGCTCGCCTTGGACATCGGTGTCGAGACCGTCGGTGACGAGCATCACTGCGGTGTTCGCACCCAGCACGCGTCGCGCCCAGCGGTGGTTGAAGTCGTCGAGACAGGCGGCGATCCGCGTGCCGCCCTTCCAGTCGGCGACCTGCGCGTCGGCGATCGCCAGCGCCACGTCGGGGTCGCGATTGCGCAGCGCCCGCGTGATGTTCGTCAGCCGCGTGCCGAAGGTGAAAGTCGAGACGCGCAGGTGGCGCCGCGTGAGGCCGTGCGCGTAGTGCAGCATCAGCCGCGCGTAGCGGTCCATCGAGCCCGAGATGTCGAGCAGGACGACGATCGCCGGCCACTCGGTGCGGGGCTCGGTGTGGCGCGGCACGAGCGTGTGCGGCTGCCGGGCCATCGCGCGCAGCGTCGCGCGCAGGTCGATCCTGCCGCGCGTGCTCGGTCGGTGGCGGCGGCGCACGATCCGCTCGACCGGCAGCGGCACCTCCTCGGCCAGCCGCCGGGCGAGCGCAAACTCCTCGCTCGACATCGCCTCGAAATCGGCGCGCTGCAGGCGCTCGCGGTCGCTGAAGGTGAAGGTCGCCTCGAGGTCGACCTCTCGCGGGTCGTCTTCCGACTCGCGAGGCGCTGGCCGCTCGTCGCGCCGTGGCGGCGCGAGCGCCTCGGCCACCCGGTCCGGCCGCGCCGGTCGCTCGGCCTGCCCCGTCACCTTGGGCAGCAGCATCGCCATCATTTGCTCGAGCAGCTTCGGGTCGCGCCAGAACGCGGCGAAGGCGGCGTCGAACACCGGCTGCTGCTCGCGCCGATCGAGCATCACGGCCGACAGCGCGGCATGCACGTCGTCGCGCCTGGCGAGACCGACGCGCTCGATCGCCTCGATGGCCGCCAGCAAGCGGTCGGGCCCGACCGCGACACCGGCGCGCCGCAGCACGCGTGCGAAGTGGGCCACGTTGTCGGCGAACCGCGAAGACGACCGCACGGCGGGGGCCTCCTCGCCACCACCGGTCATCGCGGTCATCCGGAGCGCAGCGCCGGGTCGCGCCGAGCACCGGCCTGCGCCTCGGCGAGCAGCTTCGCCAGCTCGCCGCCCTGCATCTTCTGCACGTCGTCGCGGTGCTTGAGGAGCACGCCGAGCGTGTCGTGAACCGACTCCGGGTCGAGGCTCATGGCGTCGAGTGCGGTCAGTGCGTTGGCCCAGTCGATCGTCTCGGCGATGCCCGGCGACTTGTACAGATCGACCCCGCGCATCCGCTGCACGAAGGCGACGACGTCGGCCGACAACCGCTCGGCAGCCCCCGGCGCGCGCAGGCGCACGATCTCCAGCTCACGCGCCGCGTCGGGGTAGTCGAGCCAGTGGTAGAGGCAGCGTCGCTTCAGCGCGTCGTGGATCTCGCGTGTGCGGTTGCTCGTGACGACGACGATCGGCGGCGCCGTCGCGCGCACCGTGCCGAGCTCGGGAATCGTCAGCTGGTTCTCGGCCAGCACCTCGAGCAGGAAGGCGTCGAACGGCTCGTCGGCACGGTCGAGCTCGTCTATGAGCAGGACCGGGGCAACGTCCTGGGTAAGCGCCTGGAGCAACGGCCGCTCGATCAGCATGTCGCGCGAATACAGGCTCGCGGCGAGGGCCTCGCGAGACGCGGTGTCGGTGACGGCATGCGCCGCCTCGGCGAGGCGGATGGCCATCATCTGCCGTGCCACGTTCCATTCGTAGGCGGTCTGCGCGATGTCCAGGCCGTCGTAGCACTGCACGCGGATCAGGCGCGTGCCGAGCGCGGAGGCGAGCGCCTTGGCGAGCTCGGTCTTGCCGACGCCGGGCTCGCCTTCGAGGAACAACGGGCGCCTGAGCGACAGGGCGAGGAAGGTCGCCGTGGCGAGGCGCCGGTCGGCGACGTAATCCTCGCCGGCGAGCAGCGCGACGACGTCGTCGACGGAGGCGGGCGGGTTCATCGCGGTCATTGTCGCCCGCTCCCGCCCGGCGGGTGGCGAGCCGTCAGCGCCTGAGCGCTGCTTCCACTGCGCGCGACGCGATGACGCTGATCATCGCCGCACGGTACTCGGCGGAGCCGTGCAAGTCGGCGTTGATGTCGGTCGTCGGCATCTTCACGGCCTTGGCCGCCTCGGGCGTGAAGCTCTTGCCGAGCGCAGCCTCGATCTCGGTGGCGCGAAAGGCGTGGCCCTTCGCTCCCGTGACGCCGACGCGAACGCCGTCCTTCGCCTGGGCGACGCACACGCCGATGAGCGCGAAGCGCGACGCCGGCTGCTTGTACTTGATGTAGTCGGCTACTCTGATCGCCGGGAAGCTCACCGAGACGATCATCTCGCCCGGCTGCAACGCCGTTTCGTAGAGGCCGGTGAAGAAATCGTCGGCGGCGATGCTGCGGCGGTCGGTCTTGATCGTCGCGCCGAAGGCGAGGACGCCCGCCGGGTAGCACGCCGCCGGGTCGGAGTTCGCGAGCGAACCGCCGATGGTGCCCATGTTGCGCACCATAGGGTCGCCGATGCCGCCGGCGAGGTCGGCGATGGCAGGGGCGACGCGCCGCACGTCGGCGTTGGCGGCGACCTGCGCATGCGTGGCCATCGCGCCGATCGTCACGCCATTGCCCTCGGACTTGATCGCCTTGAGCTCGGCGATGCCGCCGAGGTCGACGAGGCGGTCCGATTGCGACAGCCGCAAACGCATCGCCTGGATCAGGCTCTGGCCCCCGGCGAGATAACGCGCGTCGGCGCTGGTCACGGCGGCCTTTGCGGCGTCGGCCGCTGCCGGACGCTGGTATTCAAATGCGTACATCGAAGTCTCCTGTTCGGTGAGATGGCGTCAGGCCACCGCGGTGCCGTTCGCCGCGCGCCAGACCCGCTCCGGCGTTGCCGGCATCGCCAGGTCGCGGATGCCGAGCGCGTCGGTGAGGGCGTTGATGTAGGCAGGCGGCGAGCCGATCGCGCCGGCCTCGCCGCAGCCCTTCACGCCGAGCGGGTTGTGCGTGCACGGCGTGACGGTGGTCGAGATGTCGATGTTGGGAATGTCGACGGCGCGCGGCATCGCGTAGTCCATGTACGAGCCGGTCAGCAACTGGCCCGACTCGGTGTCGTAGATGCAGCTTTCCATCATCGCCTGGCCGAGTCCCTGCGCGATGCCGCCCTGCACCTGGCCCTCGACGATCATCGGGTTGACGATGTTGCCGAAGTCGTCGCACGCCGTGAACTTCGCGATCGCGACCTGCCCCGTGTCGGTGTCGACCTCGACCTCGCAGATATAGGTGCCCGACGGATAGGTGAAGTTGGTCGGGTCGTAGAACGCGTTCTCGTTCAGCCCCGGCTCCATCTTGTCGAGCGGGTAGTTGTGCGGCACGTAGGCCGTGAGCGTGACCGAGCCCCACGGCACCTTCTTGTCGGTGCCCGCGACCGTGAATTCGCCGTTGGCGAACTCGATGTCGGCGTCGCTCGCCTCGAGCAGGTGGGCGGCGATCTTCTTGCCCTTGGCGATGATCTTGTCGACTGCCTTGACGATCGCCGTGCCGCCGACCGAGAGCGACCGACTGCCGTAGGTGCCCATGCCGAACGGCACGCGACCGGTGTCGCCGTGGACGATCTCGACGCTCTCGACCGGGATGCCGAGCCGGCCTGCGACGACCTGCGCGAACGTCGTCTCGTGGCCCTGGCCGTGGCTGTGCGAGCCGGTGAACACCGTCACCGAGCCGGTCGGGTGCACCCGCACCTCGCCGGCCTCGAACAGGCCGGCCCGCGCGCCGAGCGCGCCGGCGATGTTCGACGGCGCGAGGCCGCACGCCTCGATGTAGCACGAGTAGCCCAGACCGCGCTTCTTCCCTTTCGCCTCCGACTCGGCCTTGCGTGCGGCGTATCCGGCGACGTCGGCCATCTGGATCGCCTTGTCGAGGTGCGCCGCGTAGTCGCCGGTGTCGTAGGTCAGCCCGACCGGACTCGCGAAGGGGAACTCGGTGACGAAGTTGCGGCGGCGGATGTCGACCGGGTCGAGCTTCATCTCGCGCGCGCACTGCTCGACGATGCGCTCGACGACGTAGGTCGCCTCCGGCCTTCCGGCGCCGCGGTAGGCGTCGACCGGGGCGGTGTTGGTGAACACGGCCTTGACCTCGCAGTGGATCGCCGGCGTCTTGTACTGCCCCGAGAGCAGCGTCGCGTAGAGGATGGTCGGCACCGACGACGCGAACGTCGACAGGTAGGCGCCCATGTTGGCGACGGTCTTCACGCGAAACGCGAGGAAGTGACCGTCGGCGTCCATGCCCATCTCGGCGCTGGTCACGTGGTCGCGGCCATGCGCGTCGGTGAGGAACGACTCGCTGCGCTCGGCCGTCCACTTGATCGGCCGGCCGACGCGCTTGCTCGCCCACAGCAGCGCGACGTCTTCCGGGTACAGGAAGATCTTCGAGCCGAAGCCGCCACCGACGTCGGGCGCGATCACCCGCACCTTCGACTCGGGCAGGCCGAGAACGAAGGCGCACATCAGCAGCCGCTCGACGTGCGGGTTCTGGTTCGACACGTAGAGCACGTAGCTGTCGTCGGCCCGCGTCCACGACACGTTGACGGCGCGAGGCTCCATCGCGTTCGGGATCAGCCGGTTGTTGACGAAGGAGAGGCTGGTCACGTGCGCCGCCTTGGCCATCGCCGCGTCGACCGCCGCCGCGTCGCCGTGCGACCAGTCGTAGCAGACGTTGCCCACGACGTCGTCGTGCACCGAAGACGTCGCGTCGGCCGCGGTCGCCGTGTCGACCACCGCCGGCAGCTCCTCGTACACCACCTCGACGAGCTCGGCCGCGTCCTTCGCCTGCAGCGCCGTCTCGGCGACGACGAGCACGACCTGGTCGCCCACGTGCCGCACCTTGCCCTGCGCGAGCACCGGGTGCGGCGGCTCCTTCATCGGCGAGCCGTCCTTGCTGTGGATCAGCCAGCCGCACGGCAGACCGCCGACCTTGGCCTCGGCGAGATCGGCGCCGGTGAAGATCGCAAGCACGCCGGGCGACTGCTTCGCCGCGTCGAGCCGGATCTCGCCGATGCGGGCGTGCGCGTGCGGGCTGCGCACGAACACCGCATGCGACTGCCGGTGCTCGGTGATGTCGTCGGTGTAGCGGCCGGCGCCGGTGAGGAAGCGCGCGTCTTCGCGCCGCTTCAGGCTCTTGCCGATCGGACCGGTGTCCTTCAGCTCGTTCATGTTGCCCATGTCGTGCTCCTGCGTGCCGGTCAGACCATCGCGGGCTTGGCGCCCGACTGGCAGAACTGGATCGACCTGACGATGTTCTGGTAGCCCGTGCAGCGGCAGATGTTGCCGTCGAGCGCGTCGCGGATCTCGGCTTCGGTGGCGTCGGGCTTGTCGGCGAGGATCTGCACCGAAGTCATCACCATGCCGGGCGTGCAGAAGCCGCACTGCAGGCCGTGGCACTCGCGAAACGCCTCCTGCATCGGGTGCATCGTTCCCTCGGGCGCCAGGCCCTCGATGGTCGTGATCTCGCTGCCCTGGACCTGCAGCGCGAGCATCGAGCACGACTTGATCGCGCGACCGTTCATGTGCACGGTGCAGGCGCCGCACTGCGCCGTGTCGCAGCCGACGTGGGTGCCTGTCAGCTCCAGGTGCTCGCGCAGGAAGTGGACGAGCAGCGTGCGCGGGTCGATCGGTTTGGTGACCGAACGGCCGTTGACGGTCAGGGTGAGGGGTACGTCCATGGTGCGATGGCTCCGCCTCGCGGGTGCGAGGGCATGCGGCGCATTGTTCGGCGCTCCGCCTACAGTGGACAGCGAGGGAATTCCCTAGACCGTCTCCTCGTCGCTGCCCGCGACGACCTGCGCATGCCCGAGCGCTGCGACGAGCGTGACGCCGCCGAGGATGTTGCCGATGAGCGTGGGAATGCAGAAGCCCGTGACGACCTCGATCCAGTGACCCGGCTCGCTCGCGGCGTAGGCGAAGGCGCTGAGCGACCCGGCGATGATGTGCGCGAAACCGCCGATGCCGACGAGATAGGTGATGAAGACGATCACCCAGATTCGCGCCACTTCGGCGAACGGCAGCAGCCACACCATCAGCGCCAGCAGCCATCCGGCGACGATGCCGCGAAGCAGCGTCGTTCCGAAGCCGTGCGCCAGCTCGTGGCGGCCGATCTCGATGGCGGTTCGACGCACATCCTCGTCCAGCAGCGGCGCATGCACCGCGATGTAGGCGATCGCCAGCGCCCCGAGCAGATTGGCCACGAGGACCACCCCCCACAGTCGTCCGACGTTGGCGAGCGTGTTCAGGGTGCGGTTCTGCAGCAGCGGCAGGATCGGCGTCAGCGTGTTCTCCGTGAACAGCTGCTGCCGGCCGAGCACGACGACCAGGAAGCCGAAGCAGTAGCCGAACTTGGCGACCAGCGGTCGCCATGGCGCATCGGGCAGGTAGGTCGTCAGGATGGCCTGCGCGAACAGCGAGAAGCCCATCGACAGCCCGGCTGCGATTCCCGACCAGAACAGCGCCGACGTCGTCCGTTCGAGTTCCTCCTCGCCTTCGGCCAGGATCGCCTTGTAGACGACACGGCCGCTCGGAGCGGCGCGCTCCTCCGCCTCCACGGCCTCGCGCTTTTCCTCGCGCGGGCTCTTCGACGGCATCGCGTCGTGCTGCTTCACGTCGGCCGGTTCGCCGTCGCCCGCGTCGGGTGCGTTGCTTTTCATGCGCGTGCTCGGCAATTCGGATGCCGGGCCACTCACAGCAGCTCCTCGGCGATGAAGGGTTGCAGGAGCCAGGTCCTCAGGCGCTCCCACCAGTGGTCGTCGGGTTCGTCGGTGCTCGCCGCCTCTCGTCCGTTCCGGTCGCTCGACACCCACTCGACGCGGTCGTCGGGGCCGAGCCGCACCCGGTACATGCTGCGGTGGCGGTCACGATCCACCAGCCCGTAAAGGGCCTGCGCCAGCTGCGGACTGTCGATCACCATCCCGACCTCGGTGTTGCCGACCGCGGAGCGACCGTCCAGGTTCATCGAGCCGATGAAGACCCAGCGCCGGTCGATCAGCGCCGCCTTGGCGTGCAGCCGCGCGAGCGACCGGCCGAAGTTGCCGAAGTCGCCGCTGTCGCGGGCGAGCACCGGGCTGATCTCGTAGACGACGACGCCGAGCTCGAGCATGGCCTTGCGGTAACGCGCATATCGCCGGTGCACGAGCGGCTCGTCGGTCGCGCCGAGCGCGTTGGTGTAGAGGACGGTGCGGATGCCGGCCGCGGCGGCCGCTCGAATCATCGGCATGCCGACGTCGCCCGGGATGAAGTAGGGCGAGACCAGGATCGCTTCGCTGCGCGCGGCACCGATCACCGCCAGCGTGTTGCGCATCGTCGCCGACGGCGTCTTCGTGTCGGTATCGACGACCTTGTCGGGGCTGTCGGCGAAGACACGCGCCGGCGCGAAGACCAGGTCGAGTCGCCCTCGGCCGATCTGCTGCTCCACCGGCGTTTGGCCGAGTGGATCGCGCTCGTCGTGCGGCATCGGCGGCGGCGGCGACGACGTCTCGACGGCGAAGGTCGTCTCGGGGTCCTCGACGCGCGGCAGGATGGCCGCCGCGGGGTAGACGTGCGGGCTGTTCCAGTAGGCGTCGAACGAGGCCTCGAAGTCGGCGACGACCGGGCCCGTGGCGAGCACGTCGAGGTCGATGAAGTTGGCGACACCGCTCGTCATGAAGTACTCGTCGGCGATGTTGCGGCCGCCGGTGACGGAAACGGCACCGTCGACGACGAGCACCTTGTTGTGCATCCGGTGATTGACGCGCGCGAATTGATGGCGCGAGAACAGCAGGCGCAGCAGGATCGACCGGCCGCGCACCGGCAGCGGGTTGAAGATGCGCACCTCGACGTGGGGCAACTCCGCCAGCGCCGCCAGCACGGCCTCCTCGCCGCCGCTGTAGAGATCGTCGATGAGGAGCCGAACGCGCACGCCGCGGCGGGCCGCGTCGGCAAGGTCGCGAAGCAGTTGCTGACCGACCTGGTCGCGCCGCAGCAGGTAATACTGTGCATCGATGCTGCGTTCGGCGTGCCGGATCAACTCCTCGCGCGCGGCGAACGCGTGGTTGGCGGAGGGCAGCAGGCGGAAGCCGGAGTGGTCGGGGGCGGTGCCGGCAGGCCGGCTCGCCGCGACGAGGCGGCCGAGCGCCGTTGTCCCGTCGTCTGCGACAGCGAGGCTGCTGGTGCGCTCGACATCATCCGGCAGGGTGGCGCAACCGCCCATCAGCACGGCGAACGCGGCAAGGATCGCAGCCCATGCGCGGCCGGTGCCCGTCATCAGGCGGCGCAACTGCGAAAGCCGGAGAAACCGCCGTCGCGATCGAGCTCGGCAGCTCCGCGCAGGCGCAGGCCGCGCAGCGCCTGCGCTGTCGCGACCGAAGCGCCGCGCAGCGCGCGCGCCTGGCCGAACGCCGGAGCCGACGGGTCGCGCCAGGGCCCGGCGACGTGGCCCGGCCAGGCGCGCCAGGTCGATGCCGTCCACTCGCGCACTTCGCCCTGCCGGAAGCCGCGGCCCGCACCCTGGTGCGCTGCGGCTTCCCACTCGACCTCGCTCGGCAGCCGTCGCCCGGCCCACCGGCACCAGGCCTCGGCCTCGTGGCAGGTGACGTGGACCACGGCGGCCTGCAGCGGCAGTCGAGTCTCCCGGCCGAAGCGGCGCTGGACGACGCCGTGGCGCAGCTGCTCGACGAAGCGCGGCACGCGCCGGCCTTCGCGAGCGAGCCAGTCGCGGCCGGCCTCGCTCCAGTGCTGCGCATCGTCGTAGCCCCCGTCCTCGACGAACTCGGCGTACTGCGCCCAGTTCACCGCTTGCGCGTCGATCTCGAACTCGGGGACCGCGACGACGTGCGCCGGCTGCTGGTCGTCGAACGCGAATCCGGGCGGCTGGATGCCGAGCAGCCAGCGCGTCGCCGGCAGCGCGATCGGCGGTCGTGGCGCCAGCGCCGCGGGTCGTGCGACGAGCCCGGTGTCGACGCCGATCGCCTGGGCGTGCTCGGCGAAGCGCTCCGCGTGCATCGCCTCGTGGAACAGCGCGAGGCGAAAGCAGTAGAGCGCGTCGTCGGCGGCAGCGTCGCCCTCGAAGTCGGGGGTCGCGTCGAGCAGGTCGAGGGCGAGTTCGAGCGTCTCGACGGCGTAGCCCCGCGCCGCCGAGAGGTCGGCGAACACGGTCGCGGCATGCACCTCACGCCGCCGCGGGTCGATCGCGTCAGGGTCGAACGCGTCGTCGACGCCGGGGACGAGCGAGGCCAGGCGCGGTGCAGCGGGATCCGCACGATCACCGCGGCCACGCTGCACGTTGCGCGCTGTCCAGCGTTCCTGGAACCAGGCGATGTGGCCGAGCGTCCACAGGAGCGAGAGCGAGGCGGCGTCATCGGGGGCCGCTTCCAGCGCCGAGATCCAGCGCAGCGTCCGGTTGCGCGTCTCGATCAGCGCGAGCGAGAGCACGTCCTTGCCGGCAAGGCGCAGCGTGGCGAAGTCGGGGCCGCGCGCGGCTCGCTCGAGAACGGACGACATGGTCCGTCGGAATGTAAGGTCTCCTCGCCGGACGCCCGCAGGAGCGTCGCAGCGCGCACCTCGACTTCAGCCGACCGACTCCGGCCGCGAAGGCGCGCGGCAGTTGAACGGCAGCCAGCGCGTCGGCACGGTCGTCTTGTCGAGACCGCGCGCGACCATCCGGGTCGGTGGCTCGGCGAAACCGCAGACCCAGGCCACCGGAACGATCGGCGCGTCTTCGACCACGCCCGGCCGCATCGTGAGCGTCTTGCCGCGCAGGTTGGCGTTGGCCTGGTTGCCGAAGGTGATCTGGATCGCGCCCGACTCGACGGCGACGTTGCTCACGTAGCTGCTGACGATGCGGTCGGCGGTCGGCAAGCCGGCCTCGGCGTTGTCGACCGGCAGGCGGGCCCGGGCAGACCACGAGGCTGCGATCGGGGCCTTCATGAAGTCGATCGCCTTTACACCCTCGACGACCTGATCGCGGATCACGCGATCGGGGATGCCGGGAATGGCGATCAGCGCCAGGATGGCAACGATCGCGAGCACGACCATCAGTTCGATCAGCGTGAAGCCGCTCTCGTCTGGCAAGGCGGCGGATGAGATGGCGGATGCAGTCACGCGAATGCCGGGACATGGCAGGTGCGGAGGGGTTGGACAGGATACCTCCGGGTTCCGCTGCATGACGACCCGCCCGTCGCTTCTGGATGTGACTTCTTGCGACAGGCTGCGGCACCGTCCTACGGGATCGGGCACGCGCGGCCACGTAACGTGGCGGCCATCCGCTGCACCGGAGTCGCGCATGAACGCACGCACCTTCGCCCTAGTCGCCGCATTCGCTTTCATCGCCGCCGTTGCGACGCCCGCGCTCTCCGCCGATGCGGCTGCGAAGGCGGGAACGACGTATCAAAAGGAACGCGCCGACTGCGAAGCCGGCAAGACCGCCGAGGACCGCGCCACCTGCATGCGCGAGGCGGGCGCGGCGAAGGTCGAGCGCGGCCGCGATGGCCTGACGCCCGCCGCCCGTCAGGCCGCCGTCGACCGCTGCAAGGGACTGCCGGAGAAAGAGCGCGGCGACTGCATGGCACGCATCGACGGCACGAACAAGCCCAACCAGACCGTGACCACGACGGGCAGCGTTGCCGGCGGCGGCATCCTCCGCGAGACCCGGACCGTCACCAAGGGAAAACCGGTCGTCGTCCCGACGGTG